>JBEEMZ010000122.1:0-14158 GCA_041192405.1 Bacteroidota bacterium
TGAGAGGTCGGTCAATTTGACTTTAATGGTTGTGATAACTTCTTGTTCCAATTGCTTGTCTTTACAAGCTAAGATTACAACGATTGTAAAAAATAAAAAGTATATATGATTTTTCAAAATTGCCATTTTTACCGAATTTTAAGAAAAAATTATGTTAATTTTAACACTTCACACAATTTTTTACAAAAACGTTTTAACATGAATTCCAATATTACGCCCTGTCGCATCTGTGAAATATCGAAAACGGTCTAAATAATCTCGATAAATCGTATTTGAAACATTATTTACCGTCAAATTCACTTCCGTTACCTTCCCAAACAAACGACATTCCGCACCCGCACTCGCATCAGCGCGTACATAACCGTCAGGCGCGTCTTTGAAATCTGAAATACTTATGGGCAGGCGTTCCTGCTCAAAAACTTTGATAAAATTGACCGAACAATGCCATTTTTTCAAATATTTATTACTTTTTACTTCATTTTTTTCATAACGCCACTCATTTTCAATCTTAGAAGGCGGCATTAAGGGCAAATACTCTTTTTGAATCGTATTTTTTGCGTAAAGCGTCGAATAACGGATTTTGCAAGAGAAATTCGGTACAAAATTCCAATTCATACACGCATCCACACCTGTTAAGGTTGCGTCGGTTTGCTGATAATCGAACTTTGGGAAGACCCCGCGAATCGTAATAACGATGCCTCGCCGTTGCAATTGAGCATTAAAATTTGTATCAGGTTCTAAATAAATATAATTGGAAACTAAATTTCTAAAAATATTAATTTGAAACTGTATTTTTTGAGCCACGTATTCAAAATTTAAATCGGCATTTAGTGCTTTTTCGGATTTTAAATTTGGATTGCCCGCCTCATAACTGGCTGTCCCGTGATGTACGCCTTTGCTATACAATTCATTGACATTTGGGGCGCGCCAAGCCGTTGAAATATTTGCAGTCGCTTTTAAACGCTCCGTAATTCTATAAATGAATCCGACACTTGACGAAATATTATGAAAATTCAAAGTTGGATATTCCATATTATTGGATTTATCCACTTGCGTTTGCTGAAAATCGTATCGAATGCCTGTTTCAATTTCCAACGGTTGCGGATATTTTTTATAACGCTCCGTCCAATACGCACCTAATTTATACGAACGATAATCTGGAATCAAATTGCCCGCAAAAGCTCTATTCCGTTGAAAACTGCTTTCAAGACCTAAACTGCCTTGATAATTCCGAAAAGTCGTATGTTCCCAATCTGCTTTGAGCGCGACGGTCGGTAATTCAAAACCAGAATCCGCTTGGTCAAAATTATTAGTCACACTGCCAAATAAACGATGTGCATCATATTCTTGACGAAGATTATACTGCCCACTGAGCGAAATATTCATTTTTCCAACATCTTTCGTTGGAAAAGCCCAATTTAATTTTACTAAATCGTGTGAAACCATTTGCGCAGGTTTCTGAATCAAATACCCAAAAGTTGCTGTATCGGCATTTGCGGGACGCGCTGCGGCAATCGCTCTCTCTAAATCAGCGATATTGCCAAAGTGTGACCCTTTTATAATGCCAATTTTCGTATAAAAGTGATTATAATAGAACTCTTGCGTCACATTCTTTTTTTTATGTCGCACGGTGACGGCTCCATTCCAACCTTCTACACCCGAATTTTCTAAAAAATAAGTTGGAGTATTCATATTTCCAGCTTTTTGCGCCGAAGTTTGAACGCGCCATGACCAATTTTCATTCAAATTCCCTTCCAACATACCCGCAATCGCACCACCGCGCCCATTCGATTGACCCGTCAACAATACAAATCCGTCCATACCTGCGGAATCGCGTAGTGGGTTTGGTTCGACCAAAATCACGCCCCCAATCGCTCCCGAACCGTATTTGACACCATTTGCACCTTTGATAACCACGATTTTACCCGCGCTTAAAGGGTCAATTTCAGGTGCATGATCCATGCCCCATGCTTGGCTCTCTTGCCGAACACCGTTTTGAATCACTAAAACACGGTCTCCTGTAAGCCCTCGAATGACAGGTTTTGAAATGGTCGCGCCCGTATTTAATGCGGTGACACCGTTGATTTTCTTCAACATTTCACCTAAATTGGCACTTCCACCCGACAATAATTCTGTAGCAGAAAGTTCAGAACGAGTTTGTATGGATTCTAAAACCCGCTTTTTACTCGTAATGACCACATTTTGCAACATTTGAAACCGATGTTGTAAGACAAACACCGTTTCCATATCGCCCTCTATGACAAGCCCTTGCGTTTTGTGTTCACATTCTACATGTGTCAACGTAAACGTATAGGATTTGTTACAAAGATTTTCTAAGGTAAAACGACCTTTTTCATCTGCCACCGTACCGCGTTGCAAATCAGCTACATACACATTAGCAAAAGGCATTGGATGATTTTCATTATCCAAAATGACTCCTTTTAAGGTATGCTTACAACCTTGTGTAGCGTCATGTTGCGCTCGCACAGGAAGGTAGCCGAATAGCAACAAGCATGACATTATGCCGTTGCGCACCATCTTTTGTAATTAAACTTGAAAAATAATGAATGAATCGTAATGATGAATGATGAATGATGTGAATTTTATAATTAATTGATAATTAACCGATTATAAAATTTATTAAACAACCAATTCAACATCATTACTTTAAAATACGCTTTAAATCCAATCATTAAGTGAGGGCGGCCCGCGCAAAAAATGCTGACTCCAATGATGATTATAAAAACGTGTTGTATCCTTAAAACAACGATTTGAGATTTTAACCATATCCCGTTGTTTTAATTTCAGAAAGAAAGGTAAGTCAAAGATTGAAAAGCTGAAATCGCAGAGATTACACGCATGAGGCGAGTAGTCTTCTCCATGAATATGTTTTTCATTGCCCTTCGCATCACAAAATTTTCTATCATGTTCCTGATGCGCCAACAAAAAGTGCATATCTCTCGCAGCGAAAGCTCCGAGCAGCAGCAACGCCAAAAATGCGCCGCGCCAATTGATATGATATTTTTGTCGCATTAAATAGGGTGGTTTTTGTTAAAAACAATAATTCAAACGCAAATAAACAGCTTTTTCATTAGAAAGCAAATTTTTTCTCTTTTTTTTTACAATTTTTTTGCAAATCGTCAAGTCCTTTTGACAAAAGGTGCTGGATTTTTGTGAATCTTTTTTATTAAAATTATTTTTTTTATTTATTTAAATTACCACAAAATATAACAAAATCTGACTTGCTTTACGGTTTGAACCGAAATCTAAAATCATTTTCGCTTTTATAAACAATTGATTATCAATAAGATAAAAATGTTTCAAAACCTTTAAAAAAAATAATTGGAATAAAAACCGTGTCACGAAAGTCCTTAAAATGGGTATCGAATACTGATTTGCGCCTTGTTTATTTGTAGCACAATTACCGCTTAATGAGATGCGGCGTTCAATTGGCTATTAAAAACATACTAATGAAAACTACACCTTTTTTATATCGAGCCTTACTGACAGGAGTGGCTATTTTTGGAAATTTGACGGTCTCAGAAGCGCAAACGCCTAAACCGCTTGCCTCTAAGACCAATCCCAATAGCAAAACCGCCGTACCTGTTAGTATTGACCGACAATTTAAACGCGATGCGGCGCGATTAGCGTTGCGGTTAGAGTTGGAACGCGAAGATGCGCGAACTTTGCCTACCGCGATTTCCCGTGAGAATCTAAACGGTATCCATAAAGCCTTGTCTGCGATTTATACAAATGATGAAACAGGCAAATCGTTGGCGCGTTGTAATATACATACTTTTCCGAATCCGTCTATTGACCATTTGGTGGTGATTTACAAGCGAAATGCAGATTGGGCCGCGCCCTTGCGTCAAGGGATTACCGAAACAACCAACAAAACGTTTAATAATTTGCTGGATCAATACGATTTGGCGATTGAAAAACACGTTCAATGGAATGATGCGCAAGATGCGTTGACGATTCGCTCCAAAGAACCGATGAATATGGCAGCTTTGGCAACTGCGTTTGAGCAGATTCCGGGCGTTGTACAGATTGACTTAGGACTACCGAAATTCGGTGGCAACGATATAAAGGCTCGCCGCTTATCAGGCGGTTGGGAAATTGAATTTGTTTTACAATTCGGCGCTACTAATGCAACCAAATCACACTCATGGAAGTATAAAGTCACCGATTCAGGCAATGTTTCATTATTGAAAGAAGCCGGTGACCCACTTCCTGCATGGATGCGTTGCGATAGCGAACCTAAAAATTTGCTTTCCAGAGGATAAAAATGATGCTTCAGTTGACAGGACGCTGCGATAGAAATCGCAGCGTTTTGTTTTTTTATCCGATTTTTATGCTTACCTTTGCGTAGTTACCTATGGAATTTTGCCACGAATTACACGAATTTGCACAAATGATTCGTGTCGTGTAAATTTGTGTAATTCGCGGCAAAAATTGAGTGAGTAGCAACTTGAATTAAGTAGCGCGAAATTAGCAAAAAAATTTCTATATGAATAGTCAATATTTGAACCGAGTTATGAATGCTGATTGTTTTGAACATTTGGCATTTTTAGAAAAAGAAACAATTGATTTATTTTTATCAGATATTCCTTATGGAATCGGTTTAGATGATTGGGATGTGCTTCATAACAATACAAATACGGCATATTTGGGTTCGTCACCTGCGCAAGAAGGCAAATCTGGGTTCAAACGGAGAGGAAAACCGATTAACGGTTGGAGCAGTGCAGACCGAAATATTGGCAAAGAGTATCAAGAATGGTGTTATCAGTGGGCATCAATGGTCTATCCTTGCATGAAAGAAGGGGCATCGGTGTTTGTTTTTGGGGCGCGGCGCACCTTACATCGCGTGATTAATGCTTTTGAAGATAGTGGATTTTTATTGAAAGATGTTTTAGCTTGGAAAAAACCTTCTGCACATCATCGTGCGCAACGGATTAATAATGTACTTGAAAAAAGAGGGTTGCAGGCGGAAATGCAGGAATGGGAAGGTTGGCGATTGGGCAATCTTGCGCCCATTTATGAACCGATTGCATGGTTTTTCAAGCCTTATAAGATTACAGCAACGGATAATATATTGAAAAATCAAGTAGGCGCGATTAACATTGATGCCTGCAAAATTAACGGAACAAGTCCAACTAATTTGTTGGATTTTGGATTTTCAGCACATGAAAAAAGGGTTCATGAAGCGCAAAAACCAGTTCAATTGATTGAATTTTTGATTCAATTGACGACGAAAGAACAACAAATTGTGTTAGATCCATTTATGGGAAGTGGCACTACTGCAGTTGCTGCCAAAAATTTAAAGAGACAATTCATTGGTTTTGAAATCAGTACAGATTATTGTGAAATTATAAATGATAGATTAGGTTTAGAACGTTTGCCAACTACAAAATCGAAATTGATTCAAAACAATGTTATAACGCTTTTTTAAAGCAATTTGTTTTGTTGATACAAAGCAAAAATTCAATTCATTTGAGACATTTTTTTGTATTTTTGCGGCATGAAAATTCATGCTACTATCGAAAAAATTGAATATGATGCCTTGCTTGTTGAAACGTTGCCAAGTTTTGACTTGTACAATTTTAATATCAATGATGCACCAACCGCTTGTTTAGTGCATGATAATAACAGTGTTTTTGCGATTTCCAAATGGGTTTCGCCTAAACGGACGCGCTCATATCCATACGAACGCGTATATAATACACTCGGTATCAGCAAAAAAGTTACCGTTATTCCAGTGGTTAAAGATGAGGGAAAAACAGGAGATCGTGATTACATTCAATGGGATACGGTTTCGTTGATGTCGTTATTAGATGTTTTTGTTATTTTTGCTTATTATGATAAGGCGGATACTGACTTCTGCGAAATTAAAAACGGCAATTGCTTCAAATCACAATACAGAATTAGTAAATATTTTTTTTGAACAAAATGAATTTAAAGAAAATCAACAAGTTTTTATAAATAAATTGTTTAAAGAAGCTATGAAAAATCATTTCCTCATCTTAATAGAACCAGCAATATGATAAAAAGTCCATTACGCTATCCTGGCGGGAAGAGCAGAAGTGCAGAAAAAATTGCTTCTCTTATTCCTAAATTTGATGAATATAGAGAACCTTTTTTGGGCGGCGGCTCTGTGTATATACATTTGAAACAGCAATTTCCAAACAAACAATTTTGGGTCAACGATTTGTATTTTGAACTTTATAAGTTTTGGGAAATGTGCCAAAACGATGTGCAAAGTGTTGTAAACCAAGTCTATACGTGGCGAAATGATTATCCAATTGGCAAAAATTTACATCAATTTCTAGGCGAAAACATGAGCCGTTTTAATGATATAGAAAAAGCAAGTGCTTTTTTCATTTTCAACCGATTAACCTTTTCTGGCACAACAGAAGCAGGCGGCTTTTCGCAACAAGCTTTTGAGGGTCGGTTTACAATTTCAAGCATTGAGCGATTGACACCTTTTAATAAGGTGATTCAAAATACGAATATTACCAATTTTGATTATGAAGCATTATTAGAAGCAGATGGTGAAAATGTGTTCATTTTTTTAGACCCGCCTTACTTTTCAGCGACAAAATCGGCACTTTATGGCAAAAATGGCAAATTGCATAAAGGTTTTGACCATGAGCGTTTTGCAAAAAGCCTTAAAAATTGTAAACATCAATGGTTAATGACGTATGATAACAGTTCTTATATTACAGATTTATTTGATTTTGCGTTTATTTCGACTTGGGATTTGACTTATGGCATGAGAAACGTGACGAGTCAATCAAATCAGAAAGAAAAAGAATTGTTTATTTCTAATTATCCCATTTTTGAAACGCCCAAACAAGCACTTCGCTTATTCGCCGAACCCCCAATAATATACGGATAAGTAGGTGATGTAAAATAAACGACAAACTTCTTTTTTAGATAAAAAATTGATAATCAATTAGATACAGCGTTTGGAAGGTTAATATTTATTGTGCTGATTTTAAATTTGCTTTTTTCTACCTATCAGTGACAAAATGCAAAAGCGATTGTAAATAGTATTTTATTTTCTGGCGTTATATCTGTTGGTCTTGCGAGTGTATTGTTATCAGAATATATACGGAAGTTGAAACGAGCAGACCCCAATTACACCTATCATTATGACATCAAAGAAGATTTGTTTCTATTCGCAAATGTGATAACGATTGCGATTTTAATTTATTTGATAATTGCATATCTATTGAAGCGGCATTTGACTTTTCCTAAAAAGTTCTAAATGAATCATCAAAAGGTTTCTAATTTTCGCAATGCTTGCCATAGCAATGCGAAAATTAGAACCGTTGATGCCTTTTTTTTTAAAATTTTTTTTTAGGAATGCATTTAAGTTAAGAAAATTTCATTAATGCGAAAACTAATGCGATTGTCGCGCTTGCTGCCAACAGCAAGGATAAAATATGGTCACTTTTAGCAGTAGATTGGCGCGCTTTCATTTCGGCGTAATGTTTTTGGAGTTCATTGTTCGCGGTCTCTTCTTTTAGTTGTTGTTGCATAATACAAGAAGTTTAATTAAACGATTTGGTTAAATAATAAAAGTTTGGTTATAAATATTGCAAAAATGCTACACGTAAAGTATTGTATTTTAAGGATTTCAATAATAGATGTGTTATTTGTTGCGACAAAGATAAATGTTTTTTTGAAATATGAAATATTTATATTTATATTTTTAAAATATTTATCAAAAGATAAATATTTATTATATTTAGGATGCGAACACCATTTGATTACGAAAAAAGGAGCCTGTTTGATGCGTTTGAAAGGCATAAAAATCAGCAGAAAAAGGCAATGCAAAAAGGGTTTGAAAAATAATTGCTTATTTTTCAAACCCTTTTTTTACAAACACTGTCACAAATAAAAATGGTAAAAATGGTAAGTTGTTTTCTCGGAGGCAAGTATGTTACAAAAATAGATAAATATTTTTTTAAATAATATATTGAAAATCAATGTTTTAAAAACGCCGTTTGCTCACAAAAGGATACCATTCCAAAAAAAATTAAATTAATTATGTTAATTATTTTGAAAACTCTTTAAAGCACCTTAACTTTGCAATGTTTTCTCATAGTATGTTTGTTTTTTTCCTGCGCCACACTCCCTCCAGAGGTGCAGGATTTTTTTTTGTCCCTACTTAAAAAGCGAATCAAATGATAATAATCTAAAAAATACGACCGTTTACTTACATAAAAGAACCTTTTAATAATTTTTTTTGCATTTCTGCAAAAAAAATTTGCCAGAATCAAATGTATCAATTATCTTTGACTCAGTTTTCTCATAGTATGTTTACCTAGTCTTCCTGCGCCCAATCTCCTTTGGTGCAGGATTTTTTTTTAGTGCAATAGACGTGTCACAAAAAGGGTCAACACTTGACAAGTAATATTAATTTAATGAGATTAATAATTAACCTATCAAACCGTTTGCTCATTCTTTTTCACCATTCCCTAAATTTATTCCTTCTTTTTCTAATTACCCCTTTACAAGTTCGTAAAAAGTCCGTTACTTTGTAAAAGTTTTCTCATAGTATGTTACTTTCGTGTTCGGGCTGCTTGGCAATTTAGCGAAGCAGCCCGAATTTTTTTTTGCCTTTTTGACAAAAAAGGATGCCTGCCTTGCTTTAAAATCTTTTCGAAGCCTGACTTTTTTGATTCAAAAAAGTTGAGCCTTGAATTAAAAAACATTTCTAAAGTGCGATTTAGTTTTCTCCTGACAAACACCGAGCGAAGTTGTGTATAAAAACGCACTATTAAAACTTCGCTCAATATTTATCTGATTTTAGCGTATGCTTGTTTTTCTCCGTAACTTACACTATATCAAAAGTGTGCCAATCTTTTTAATTTTTAATTTTTTTTTACTTCGTATAAAATACATAAAACATGTGTTTTATGCCTTTTCCTCTTAAAATAATACCTTTTCCTAATTTGATTTGTATGAATATTAATAATAATTTTATATATCCTTTATACAAACTATCTTTGCGCCGTGTAGTTTTCTCATAGTATGTTTTTTGCTCCTACATCGTCTCCCCCTTGATGTAGGAGTTTTTTTATTTATAAAAAACGATTTATTCCAATCATTATAAATTATAAATAATTATTGCAAGGTATTAAATAGAATATTTTTTCAAATCAAAAAAAAATCAATTTATATTTATATATGATTTGAAATCGCGTAACGCGTGTGATTTGTTACACGATGCAAAGACACTTTATAATAAATAAAATACGTAACCGTTTGAAAAAAAATTGTGACAGGGTATTTTTGGATATTTTAAAAAACAAATTATAATTTTTTATAGTATAAAAAAAATTATAAAATTGATTATCAACGATTTATAAAATTTAAATCTTGTAAATCGTTGATAATCAATTTTAAAACCTTAAAAAAACACCGAAAATCTCAGTTTAAACCGCCCTTAAAAATCTTTTTTTGATGCAGTCCCATTTCATCTTTCCAAACCACTTGATACATACCTATCGGCAAGTTTGAAAAATCCATTTCTAAACGATTCCCATTTGCTTGATATTGAGACATCATTTGACCGAATACATTGATTATCAATACTTTTTGATTCAAAAATGGTTTATCAACCATCAAAATAGCTTGATTAATTACTGGATTTGGGGCAATTTTCGCTTCAACTGCCATTGCATTTTGTTCTTCGGTGGGTACGCGCCCGCACATAATAGCATTCAATTTTTTCCAAATATCATTATTATAAACAGTCGGCACCAACGAAACATCAGGATTATCGCCCATGCGCACCCAAACTAAACCTTGACTTGGCACCACATTTATCAATTGTCCATTTTTACCTAATGCCGCAAACATTTCCGTCGGCGCATCTTGCGCCAACATTCCATTAAAAACATTGCGTAATTACCGCCGTCAGCGATTTGCCCGCAGATGCCCAATACCAATTGCTATCCCGCGTAAAGGTGCCAAAATATTTTTCTAACACGATGCGCCCGTCTTTCAAAACGATAAATGCTTTGGTATTGGTGGTTTGCAAGAATTGATAAAGGCTATCCACTTTTTCGGGACACCAACGAAGACTTTGCATGGAAACAGTGTCCCAAGTCGTGCCAACAATTGGTGGAAAATAGCTTGTTTGTCCAAAAAGTGAGTTGGAAAACAGATAGAAAATTAGTAAATAAATATTTTTTTTCATAAATCGTTTTTTATTAGGACGTTTGAAACTCAATAATGTTTAATTTCAGAATTTTATTAATATACGATAAAAAAAAATACAATTTTATCAAAATATACTACAAATTTGTTAAAAAAAGGATATATATTTGTCGTTGCAGTCAAATTATTCAAATTTTTTTGCCATGAATTACACGCATTTGCACAAATTGTTTTATAAAATTCGTTCAAATACGTGTAATTCGGGACAATCATCCATTTAAACAAAATGCGCTATCAATTTATTGACAAAATAAAACAAATTGAAATCGGAAAACAAATTATTATTGTTAAAAATGTCACGATTACCGAAGATTATTTTGAAGAACATTTTATTGGGTATCCTGTGATGCCTGGTGCTTTGCAAATCGAAACCATTGTACAAGCCTGCAGCGCATTAATTGAGATTTCTTCTCAATATAAATTGTTCTCCATCTTATTGATGGTTGAAAAAATGAAATTTAGAAAAATGGTGCATCCAGGTGATCAACTCGTGGTGACAGGAACCGTACTTTCTCAACATTCAGAATCGGCTCTTTTCGATGCCAAAATTGAGGTAGATGGTAAAGTCGTAACAGCAGGTCAGCTGATGGTTGGCACTTTTTCAGTAGAAAATTCTAAATATGTAGGTGTTATGAAGGCATTGGAAACTCATTTTAATTTTTTGCTTCAAAATGCAATCATTATTGATAAAAAACTGGATTTATGAAACAGGGTAAACGAGTGGTTATTACAGGGATTGGAGTCGTTTCGCCGTATGGTATTGGGCAAAATTTGTTTTGGGAGCAGTTGCATCAAGGCAAATCTGCCTCCAAATGGATTACTTCCTTTGACACGGCGAGTGTGCCGACTAAATTTTGGGCAAATGTACCTGAAACAGATGAAGCGTTACAGGCACATTTAACACATAAAAAAATGTCAAAATTACTGACGCGCTCGGGCAAAATGTCTTTAATCGCGGCAAAAGAAGCGGTTGCACAGTCAGGTTTAAATATAGCGGACGTATCTCCTTATCGAATCGGCATTTCGGTTGGCGCAAGTGGCACGGGTTTGTCCGATCCTGATATGTCACCGATTGGTTATGACAAATCAAGTTGGCTTAAAGCAACTGAAATGCCGATGACGGAGGCGCAACATTGGGCAATTTTGACGCAACATACGCATCCTTTAATGTCTGTGAAATCCATTCCGAATTCGATTTCCGCCCATTTGTCCATTATTTATAAGATTCAAGGCAATTGTCAGACCATTACAACAGCGTGTACTTCGTCTGCGCAAGCGATTGGGGAAGCATTTCACAAAATAAAATTTGGTTTGGCAGACGTAATGTTAACAGGTGGTAGCGATTCAGGTACGAATCCGACTTGTATGTTGTCTTTCACGTTATTGGGCGTTTTGTCGAAAAACAATGAACAATTCCAATCGGCGAGTCGTCCTTTTGACCGCGACCGCGATGGTTTTTTACTCAGTGAAGGCGCGGCATTTTTTATTTTGGAATCTTTGGAACATTGCAAAAAGCGCGGCGGGCAACCTTTGGCAGAATTGACTGCTTTCGGCTGCACGAGCGATGCCTATCGCATCACGGATGAGCCTGATGATGCGCGAGGTAGCATTGCGGCGATGCAGTTGGCACTCGCAGAAGCGCAGTTGAATCCCTCCGAAATCAGTTACATCAACGCGCATGGTACAAGTACGCGTATGAATGATGTCATTGAAACGCATGCAATTAAGCGAGTTTTCGGCGATTTTGCGTATAAAATTCCGATGAGTTCTAATAAATCTATGATTGGACATTTGGTTGCGGGCGCGGGCGCGATTGAGTTAGCCGCTTCTGTTTTGACGCTTCAAAAAAATATTATTCCGCCAACAGCTCATTTAGAAAACTTAGATGCTGATTGTGACTTGGATTACGTGCCTAAGCAGGCGCGAGATGCAAATTTGAAAGCTATTTTATCCAATTCTTTTGGTTTTGGAGGTCAAAATGCTTGTTTAATTATTCAAAAAATTTAATATATTACAAATTCAAAAAAATGTTAACACCAACCCTTATTGAAAGCAAACTCAGAACGATTATAGCGCGTTCCCTGCAAATACCTGAAAAAACGGTTCATCTAAATTCAACCTTGATGCTTGATTTGGAAGCGGAATCTATTGATATTTTGGATATACGATTTATCATCGAACAAACTTTTGGTTTTAAATTTCATATCAATGAAATTACAAATGCTTTAACCCAAGCTGCTGCCGAACATGCTTTGACGATGGACGATATTCCAAAATTATTTACGGTGCAAATCCTTTATGATCATATTTTATTCCGACTAAACCTTAAAAACGATTAAAAAAATGGTTTTAAAATCGGCACTTATTACAGGCGGCTCGCGTGGTATTGGAAAAGCGATTGCATTGAGTTTAGTCGGCATCACCGATACGCTTTTTATAAACTATTTGGAGCAGGATACGGCAGCAACTGAAACGCTTGCGGAATTAGAATTAAAAGGCGTTAAAGTTTATTTATTGAAATTTAATTTAGCATTTTCGAGTGAAATACAATTAATGTTTGATAAAATTAACGAATATACCGAACAATTGGATATCTTTGTGCACTGTGCGGCGTTGACTACGTTTAAACCATTGCACAAAATTAAACCGAATCAATGGGATTTGACGATGAATATTACGGCAAAAGCATTTTTGCAATGTGTGCAATTGAGTACGCCGTTGATGCGGGCGGGCGGGAAAATTGTAGCGATTTCGAGTACGGGAAGTCAGCGTTTTAATGCCAATTATGGTGCATTGGGCGTTGCGAAATCTACTTTGGAAGCGATTGTACGTTATTTGGCGGTCGAATTGGCGGAAAAAAACATTCAAATAAATGGGGTGATTTCGGGTTTGATTATGGGTGAAACGTTGCCACCATTTCCAGAAATCGAAAAAATAGTTGAATTAACATTACATCGAACGCCTGCACGGCGACTTGGAACGCCACAAGATGTTGCAAAAGCAGTTCTTTTTTTGTTGACACAGGCGGATTGGATGTATGGACAAAATATTATTTTGGATGGAGGTTATTGTTTAACTTAATTTTTTGGATTTTTTGGATAAAAATGCAAAAAATCCACATTCAAACAATCATACAATTCATTGATTATGAAACTATTACAAAATAAAATTGCATTTGTAACAGGCGGCTCACGGGGCATTGGGGCAGCAATTGTGGAGCAATTTGCAACACAAGGGGCAACCGTTGGATTTTCGTATCATCAAAATAGTGATGCCGCCGCCAACATTTTAGCAAAATTGCCCATTCATCACTTGCCGCATCAAGCATATGCGTGTGATGTGACGCAACCTACGCAGGTGCAAAATACACTAAAATCTTTTTTAGCAACGCATGGACATATAGATATTTTGGTTAATAACGCGGGCATTATCAAAGATAATCTCTTGACTGATATTTCCTTAGAGGATTGGAACCAAATTTTAGCTACTAACTTGACATCTGCGTATTTACACATCTGCAAATTATCAAATCATTTTCTCATTCCCGGCATCTGGCGCATCATGTTCTTCATCTGGTCTTTGTTGCTGAACATGCGCATCATCTTACGCATCTCTTCAAACTGCTTCAGCAACTTATTTACTTCCTGGATGTTGGTTCCGCTTCCGTTTGCAATCCGTGACCGCCTGCTTCCGCTGATCAGTGCAGGGTTTTCACGCTCCTGCGTAGTCATCGAATGAATGATGGCTTCGATGTGTTTGAAAGAGTCGTTGCTGACATCAATGTCTTTCATTGCTTTGCCGACGCCGGGAATCTCCCTCAGGCCCGGCTCGTCGAGGCGCGCGAGGTCGTGGGGGTGGTTGGCCGCGATGTCGGCGGCATTTCGATACGCCCGAATCTTGAATGGGTTGTCGCCCTTGATCTCGA
>JBEEMZ010000123.1:0-14027 GCA_041192405.1 Bacteroidota bacterium
AATCAGCCCCTTTATTTTCAAAAATCCCTTGCAAATAGCTTTCAAACAATGCTTTTGCATTTTTCAGATTTTGTTCGGCATTGTTTTTTGCCTGCGCGATGGCGGCAAACGCCTCATCTAAAATTGTGACGATGCGTTCTTGCTCAGCGAGTGGCGGAATGGGAATTTCAATCGCTTTGTAATCATCAAACTTTAAATTTCTAATTCCTGTTGAATGACTTTGCATCGAATCCGTAACACCAGAAATATAAGAAAAGTATAAAAATGTATGTAAATAATTGAAATTCAATAATTTAGAATTAGCAATTCTAATAACAGAAGTGAAATTACTAAAAGAAAAATCACCATCCTGTTTATCAAAAATGATAACTCTTCCGACAGGCTGTTTCGGTCCTCCTCCAGATTTTTCAAGAATAATATCGCCATATTGAAGTTTGCGTTTAGCGAATTGAGATTGCTCAACATCTAAATATACAATATCACTATCATCTAAGGTTCCATTTTTTGTAAAATTAGTATTGCGAATGACACCAACTTTTTGAAATGGTGGTTGTTTTCCTGCCCATAAACCGTTGATAAACACGCAAACATCTCCTAATTTCTTGATTTCCCACCCACTCGGCAGGTTCAAATAATCATTCTTCATCATAATAAGTCGTTGAATTGAAATAAACACTCGTTTTAACTTTTACAATCCATTAAAAATCAATGATTTATGAAATTCATCATTCATCATTCATCCTTACAAGAGTTCAAAAATGGCATTTAAAATCTCCGCACTTTGTTCATCCAGCGATTTGATTTCATGGAGAATCTGCAACGGAGTCCGCAAAACTGCCACTTCTTTTTGATGCGGATTTTTAGCACTCAGGTCGCAAGTCGTCGGGTCAATGTCCTGCATACGGAGCGTCCACGAATTAGGGCTATCGGCTTTTGTTTTTTGGAGTTCGACAAAATCCGCCAAATCTTTTTCATTGAGGGCGTTCGTTTTGCCCAAATTTCTATCAAGATTGAGTTGATAAAACCAAATATTATCAGTTGGAATGCCTTTTTGAAAAAACAAAACCACTGTTTTGACCCCCGCGCCCGTAAAAGTGCCGCCTGGCAAATCCAAGACGGTATGCAACTGACAGTCTTGCAAAAGGAGTTTGCGCAAGGCAACGGAAGCATTATCGGTATTGCTAAGAAAGGTATTTTTAATAACGATGCCCGCTTTGCCGCCGCTTTTAAGGATTTTGATAAAATGCTGTAAGAAAAGGGAAGCGGTTTCGCCCGTTTTGATGTCAAAATTTTGTTGGACTTCGGCGCGTTCCTTGCCGCCAAAGGGTGGATTGGCAAGCACCACATCAAAACGGTCTTTATCTTGAATATCCGAAAGATTTTCAGCTAACGTATTGGTATGCAAGATGTTAGGCGATTCCACGCCGTGCAAAATAAGGTTCATCGTACCGATAATGTACGCCAACGATTTTTTTTCTTTGCCGTAAAAGGAGTGTTTTTGCAAAATCTCAAATTCGCGGGCGGTCAAAATTTTGCCTTCTTTGAGGAATCGAAAGGCTTCACACAAAAACCCCGCACTGCCCGCCGCGCCATCATAAATGGTATCACCGATTTTGGGCGCGACGACTTTGACAATCGTGGTAATGAGGGGTCTCGGCGTATAATATTCGCCGCCATTGCGCCCCGCATTGCCCATATTTTTGATTTTGTCCTCGTAGAGATGACTCATTTCATGTTTTTCGGCGTAGGTTCGGAAGCGCAACTCATCAATCCGATGAATGACTTCGCGCAAGGTATAACCGCTTTGAATCCGATTTTTGATTTCGCTAAAAATCTCACCGATTTTATATTCAATGGTATCTGGTTTTTCAGATTTAAACTTTTTTAAATACGGAAAGAGTTGATTATTAACGAAATCGGTTAAATCGTCGCCGTCTAATGCATGATGATCGCGTTTGCCATCGGGCAATTTAGGCGCAGCCCAAGTGTTCCATTGAAACGCGGATTCAAAAAACGGCGCGTAAAGTTTGCCCGAAAGCAGGGCATCATCGGCTTTATCTTTTTCGAGGTCGTCGAGATATTTGAGGAAAAGAATCCACGAAGTTTGTTCGACATAATCCAATTCACTGCTGCATCCCGCATCTTTGTGGAGGATATCGTCAATATTCTTAAAAGTTTGCTCAAACATATTACAAATTTTTTATTTGAAGGGCAAAGATACGTAAAATTAGGAAGAATTGGAAAATTCGTGCCATTTGTGGCTGTTTACACCCATGCCATTTTGAGTCATTTTAAAAAATGGGGCACATTTTTCTAAAAATTTCGCGTTAGAATCAAGGATTTATTATCTGCAAATTGTCTAAAAACAACTATTGAGGTATCTAATTTAGTGACCAAAGGCAATTCACCTGCCTCAATATAATAGATATCCGCCGTTTTTTCGCCTATCGCCCCGCGTATCACAGGCAAGACCCCATCCAAATGCCATTGATGCCGATAATAATGTTCAATCGCAGGTTGATATTTCCAATGAACACCCAATGTCACTTTGTCGGGCAATTGTTTGGCAGCCTGTAATATTTTTACATAAGTTAAAAATTCTTTTGTATGTCTTTCATAACCCCATGTGTAACAATGAGTTACATTTGCAGTAACTGAAAAGTTATATAAAATAAAGCTACTTAATGGCAGCGTCAACCAATAATGAATCCATTTTTTTTCTAATAAGTCTAATGTGCCAAATAAAGCAAATATAAACAAAGGATAATAAAAAACAGCACCTCTTTCAGTCGGAAATAAAACTTTTAGGACGTGGAATTGAACAATTGGAATTAAAACGCTCATCGCCAATAATAAAAATAAAATTTCGGATTGTTTCATTTTTTGATTATTTATCCAATTAAAAATTTGATAAATAGCTAAAATGCCAAATAATAATACAATAAACAATGAAATAGGTGCAACCCATTTCAAAAAAAAACTCTTTTCCTCGTAAAACAAAGTGGTCAAATTGCTACCAATCACATCGGATATAAACCCCGTATTGCCGCCCGCATACAGTCCATTGATGCTTTTCAAAAAAAAGACGAAATCTAAAACTTTTTTCAATACATATAGGTGTACTACGCTTGTGGCTATCACTATCGGATTATAAAAAAAACGAATACCTTGCGTTCGAAATTGCAAAAGTGCCCAAATGAACATCGCTGAAAGGTAAAAAATTAGAAGCGTTGCATTGGATAAAACCGACAAAATTGAAAAAAGACCAAATCCAATGAGTGCGTTTTTTTGACGGCTATCGTCTGAAAGTTTCAACAGAAAAAAAATGCTCGCCACCATAAATCCAATTGCTAACCCATAACCACGCGCTAAGGAGAAAAAATCAAGCAAAAATGGATTCAGAACCAATGATAAGAAACTTGTATATTTTAAAATCGAATTTTTAAGGCGATTTAAAATTAAAACCCCAAAAAAAGTATAGCAAAAATAACTCAAAATGTTTGGTAATCGCAAAACCCATTCTTTTTCGCCCATGATTTTGGCGCAAAAAGTGATGAGTGAGGTATTGAGCCAATGATTATTAGCATCGTTTATCCATGGTGAAGCTTCATTTAACTTTACGGTATTGTAGGTGAGTGATTCATCGTGTACGAGTGATAGGGTGGCAGCGCGATAAATGATGTAAATCCCAATGGTCAGAATAAGGGTTATTGCAAAATATAAGTATTTTTTGCTAAAAATTTCCATTAAAAATTTGGTTAAAAATGAATAAACGAAATGATATAGTTATCCCAAAACAACGAGGGAAAAAAAAGAACTTCCAAAGAGAGGTAAATTTTTAAGAAATGATTTTTTTGCAAAAAAATTATTTCTTAAAAATTTACCTCTTTACCCCTCTCGCGGTGCGAAATTTTCCTAATTGTTTAGGGAATTAGGGAAAATTGGTGTCCTATAATGCATCAATAACCACCAAAATAACGCCGCAAAAACCATTCTACTGCCAATAAAACTGCCAATAGTCCAAAGATCCATTTCAAATGAATCAAAGGTTCGGTCTTTGTCGTCTGATATAACACAGGTTTTACAGTCATCTTGCTCTTAATCGAATCTGCAATAATTGCCATGCGTTCAGGCGAAAACATCGCTCCTCCAAGCGGCGCACTCAATGTTTTCAGGAGAACATGATTCGCCGTCGTCTCGTACAACTCCAATTGAACCGTCTGAACGGAGAATTGTCCTGTTGCTGTAAGCGTCTCGCCATTATTCGTCACAGTGCCTTTGTACGTGTAACTGCCCGCAGGTAAAACGCTTGCATTCAACGTATAAGACTTGCCACTTTTATTGAATGTGAAAGGATATTGTTTATTTTGACCATCTGTAATCACAACGGTCGCATCCGATCCATTAACCAATTCGTAACTATTATTATACAATTCCGCCACCATAAGAATCGGTTCATTCTCATTGAACACATTCTTTTCTAAACTAATGCGAAATTTGCGTTTATCTTCCTTGATACTCAAATATTGAATCGTTTTTGAAACAATTCCGTTGAAAATGTTATGATTTTGGTGTTGCAAGTGGTCAAATAACCGCCATTTCCAAATCCCTTCCGCACATAAAACACCCGTTTTCACGCCTTGCACTTCGCCCAAAGTCAATAAAGGATATTTAGTATCCACTTTCCCGACGCGTTGATATAACAAAGTTTGACCATTTCCAGCTTCTTTAAATTCGCCAAAAGGCGCGGTCAACGGATTGAATTGAACCGCTTCTTTAAACGCATTTTCCAACGTAAACAAATTAAAATTTGGATTTAAAACACCTTGAACATCATTTGTTTGTCGTCCGTCTGTGTTGAACACAATCATATTTTGAAAATTATTCAATTTGCGCGTATCCGATTGCGTCCCAACAATATACAAACGCGGTGTTTTTTTCGCATTCAATGCCGATAAAACGGTTTCCGCAGCATTCGTAACGCTCGGAATTTGGTGCAAAATCGCAAAATCAAAATCAGAAACATTGATTTTCAAATCATTCAAATACGCAATCGTCACCGTGTAATTCTTGTTATCCTTCAAAACCTCGCTCAATGCACCCAAATCAGGATGTGGCGAACTGCCCAATAACAAAATTTTCGTTCGAGCATCCAAGATTTCCACAAAAAAATCTTTCGTATTATTAGTCGTCGTCATTTCACCCGCGACTTGACCGACCGTTACGCGATAGCGTTGAACACCCGCAGGTGTTGCATCTAAAATCACTTCTTTGGTGATAAAATAATTATTTTTATCAACATTTGCATTAAATGTTTGCAAATTAGTTGCATTTCCTGCGCCATCTATTTTGCTAAGTATCACAGGCAAGTTTGAACCAACACAATTTGTTGCACCAATATCTATTTGAACTGAAAATTTATCACCCAAATAGGCAATATTATTGTGGAAAATTCGCTTGACGACCACATCTTTTTGCGGAGTCGTGTCGCCGAGCGCGACCGTATAGATAGGTACATTCAATTTCGCCGCCGTGTAAATCGGATTACTACCCTCGTTGTAAATGCCGTCCGTCGCCAAAACGACTGCACCGAGATTTTGCTCCGCGTACAAATCATATACGTTTTTCAACAAATCTGAAACATTCGTAACTTTGTCTTTCAACTGCCAGTCAAAACCTTCGCGCACACGTTCGCCAAACGCATATTTACGAATTTCGTAATTTGAACCAAGAGCTTTTTCGAGCGCGTCCCAACCTGCTTTATATTTTGCAGAGTCTTTTGCGACCGTTGAGAGTGATTCAGAGGCATCTTGCGCCAACACAATGACAGGTTTTTTAACTTCTGTCAATAACGAGCGTATCAACGGCGTTAACAACAAAAAAGTCAGCAAACTCGCTGTCAACCAACGAATTACACCTAAATAATAATTTAATTTGGGCGAAATTTCTTTAAAAGTGGAGTCCCGATAATAGAGGATTCCTGCATATACCGCGCCCGCGAACGCGCAAAACAACAAATACCAAGTCGGATATTGAAAAACTAACATAGTTTGATTTCGGATTTCGGAATGTGGATTTCGGATTTCGGAATATGAATTTTTGAGTTTAGATTTAGATTTCTGGAATCTGATTTCAACAAAATCCGAAATCCGAAACCCACAATCCGCAATCCGTTGGCAAAATAACAACGTTTTTTTGAAATAGATGTTGCAAAATGTGTCTTTTGTCCCGAATTACCCGAATTTGCACCAATTATTTATGCAAATTCGGTCAATTCGGGGCAAATACTTTTATACTATCGCGCTAAAATCACGGTCGAAATCGCAGGCATATAATAATTTGCCCCTTTAAAATCTTGTTTTCCTTTTTCATGAATCTGCTCGCCGTCCAAAATAATTTTCCATTTTCCATTCGGAACTGTGACAGGCATTATTTTATGATTAGCATTGTAAATCACAATAATCTCTTTCCATTTATCGCCCGCTTTCGCGCCATTCAACGTATATGCGACTACACCCGCATCCGTTTTTAGGAATTGCAAATTTTGACGAATTGCTTCGGCGGTCGGCATCCGAAAGGCAGGATGATTTTTCCGCAAGGCAATCAAATCTTTGAAATAACCAATCAAAATTTTATTTTTCGATGCTCGCTCCCAATCCAAATGATTGATGTCATCAGGCGATTTAAACGAATTTTCTTCGCCTTGCTTGGTTCTCATAAATTCTGCCCCCGCGTGTAGAAACGAAATCCCTTGCGAAGTCAACACAATTGTATTTGCCAAACGGTGCATTTTCTGCCGAATCGCTTCCTTATCGGTAGGATTTGAAATCGCTAATTTATCCCAAAGCGTATGATTATCATGGCACTCGACATAATTGATGCAATGATACGGTTCTGCTGCCCAATTTTCTTTTGCATAAATTACTTTTGACGCATCAACATTTGGATGCGTCACGCTCGCAGCCACTCCAAATTGAATACTCGCTTCCATACCCGCACGACCCGAAACAAAACCTTGTTGCAATCTTTCAAACACCGAACCTTTCAAACCATCGCGCATATCATCACTGAAAACGCCAATTTTATCCAATTTTGCTGCAAATTGCTTCAAAGAACGCCGATTTTCATTCAACGGACTGTCACCTGCTGTCCACCCTTCGCCATAAAGTAAAATATCTGGTTTGACTTTATGCAATGCTTGCGAAATAAAATTCATCGTTTCAAGGTCGTGTAAACCCATCAAATCAAATCGAAATCCATCAATATGATAATTTTCCACCCAGTGTAATAAGCTCTCTAACATGAATTTACGCATCATCGGTCTATCCGAAGCAGTTTCATTCCCACAACCCGAACCATTTGAAAATTTGCCATCTGCCGAAACGCGATGATAATAATTCGGAACCAATTGATGAAAATACGACGCTTCGCCAAACATCGTATGATTATACACCACATCCATCACCACGCGCAAGCCTTTCGCATGAAAACTTTGAATCATTTGACGCAATTCTGTGACACGCACTGCGCCATCAGTTGGGTTCGTTGAATAATTGCCTTCAGGCGCATTATAATTCAATGGGTCGTAACCCCAATTATACGATTTTGGGTCAAACGGAGCATTTTCATCTACGGTAAAATAATCATACATAGGCAAAATTTGCACATGCGTCACGCCCAAATCTGCGATGTAATCCAAACCCGTTTTCATACCATCGGGCGATGTTGTTTTTTGTTCGGTCAATCCGAGAAATTTGCCTTTGTTTTTCACGCCCGACGCAGGATGAATCGTTGCATCTCGAATATGCAATTCATATATAATTGCATCCGTCTTTTGTTTGAAAATAGGAGACTTATCTTCCGCCCATTTTTTAGGCGCAGCCCGTTGAAAATCAATGATTTGTGCCCGTTTTCCATTCGCACCAACGGCTTTTGCATAGATGTCAGGCACCTCTTTCATCGTCGCGCTGTCAGTCGTGACTTGGTACGTATAATATTGTCCGACCCTATCGCCCGCCGCGCTGAATGCCCAAGTACCTTTTTCTGCCGCCTTCATTTCGACCGTTTCGATTAAATCTATGTCCCGTTCTTTGGGCGCGTCAGATTTATAAAAACGCAATTTGACCGATTTCGCCGCAGGCGACCAGACTCGAAAAGTCGTTGCTTGTGGCGTGTAGGCGCAGCCCAAATCCGAACCGTCATACGTCGGATACGCATCCACAAGATTTTGTGACATGGACATCAAAGGTGATAATAGCATCAGAAATACAATGGTTTTGCTCATATTTAATTGAAAATGTTGGTGATAAAAGCTACGAATTTTAAGCAAAGGTAATTTTTTTCTTTATCTTTGTTACGTTTTTTTCTAAAAAAGGCTTCTTGTTCAAACCTAACTATTTGATTCTTAAACAATTATAAATCATCATGCTAAATTGAATGAAAATTATGTTTAGACGTTCAAGTTTGGGAACAAGATTTTTAAAACAGATATTCCACCAAAAGAAGGATAAATTTTTACAAACAAAAAAAAAACGCACATTATGCGTTACTTTGCAAAAAAATTATTCATTGTATGCCCGCAATTTCCATTATTATTGCCGTCTATAAAAATATTCCCGCGCTTGACCTCATTTTCAAAAGTCTTGCGCGCCAATTGTTTCAAGATTTTGAAGCCATCGTTGCCGAAGATAATAATGCTTTGGACATGGCTGTTTTCGTCAAAAACGCGGCGGGCAAACACTTGTTTCCTATCAAACACGTCTCGCAACCCGATATGGGTTTCCGAAAAAATAAGGCTTTGAACCAAGCTATTCGCATTTCCGCGAGCAATTATTTGGTGTTTATTGATGGGGATTGTGTGCTGCATCCGCAGTTTTTAAATCAACATTATGCACATCGCTCAAATCATTTTGCATTATTTGGACGGCGTGTGATGCTCTCCAAATCTTTGACAAAATCATTATATGAAAATCAAGATTTGAATAAACTTTCAATTTTTAACTTAATTATAAATCATTGTAAACGAATAGATTGTGCATTTTATCTACCATTTAAAAAACCTGTGGTTCAAACAGAAACAGGCGTTTGGGGTTGCAACTGGAGCATTCATAAAAGTGCTTTAATTGCGATTAATGGTTACGACGAGGATTATGTAAAAGCGGGTATCGGCGAAGATACAGATTTGGAATGGCGGCTTTTTGCAACGGGCATTCAATTGAAACGCATTAAACACTTGGCGATTCAATATCATTTGTATCACGTTGAAAACTATGCTTCTACGCGGGAAAACGAACAGCTTTTGGCAGATAAAAAGGCAAGTGGACAGGTGGTTTGTACACATGGTTTGCGCACTTTTTGAAGTTCTTGTCATTCCGTAGCAATCTTTCCTGCGGAATGACAAAACCAAATTTTATACTGTGCGTAATTCAATCAAACAATTGATTTAAAGATTGCTCCGTTCTCGACGTAATCAAATGCAAATTCCACTCATTAATCTTAATCGTCCGATAACGAGTAATCGCAGCGCGCTCCATTTCATCCGTTTCAATAAAAGTTTGAAGATTCATCGCTTCCTCTATGTAAATTTCAAACAACCGAATCAATTGAAAACTCATTAATTCGCCAATATTTTTATCAATCGAAGACTCATTTGAATGCACTTCGATATTAAAAGTTGGTACTGTCGCCTCAAATTTCAACATAGAACGCGTGCTAAACGAACCCGCTACCAATTTCAATAACGCTTCCCAATCAAATTCATCTTGCAAATACGTTGGCACTGCGTAAGATACATAATCAAAATTAAACAAATAAGATTTATACCAATATTGATCTTTAATATCGCCTTCAATCGCGCCGAAATGTTTTTCATATTTTTCAACAATCCCTTTTTTTTCAGGTTGTTCACGGAGCGTTGCGATATACGCCTGAAAATCAAACATCATGTTCAGATAATTTTAAATAATTTGTTAAATCATGGTTCGCAAAAATGGGTTTGACGCAACGGAATCCAATCGGTGGTCTTGGAATATCATTGGGTCTAATAACAGCAGTACGAATAGATATTCCAGTTTTAGATTTATGAAAATATTTTATTCTGTTTTTGGCAACAAATTCGGGCATTCGAGGTTGCTGCAAACCAAAATCGGATTGAAATCCAATAAACGATTTAACCGCAATTGCCCAATGATTTTTTTCACTCAAAAAATGCGTCACTAAAGATTGATTTGTAGTCGGCATGCGATACAATTCAATCGCTTCATTTAAATAAATTTCAAAAAGCGTAATGATTTGATTTTCACTGAGTTCGGGCAATCGTTTTAAGATTTGAAGTTTCTTTTCAAATCCATTGCTCGTCAATGAATAGCAAAGCAATCGCATCAACAACTTCCAATTAAATTTCATTTTCAATGATTCTGCAACATCAGGTATCAATTCCAAATAAAAACCATTATCGAAATCTCCTTGAAAATCAGCATGATACAAAATCGTTTTTTTATCTATAAGTTCCCAATCGCTTACCACTGTTGGGTTTTCCATCAAATAATCAAATAAGGATGCTCCAACTGTTTTTTGCAAAAACCATTTTTTATCGCTGCCTTGAACCAAATTTTCTTCGGCAATTGTGGCTAATAACTTATTTTTTTCAGTACTCCAATCGGTCGGTAGCTCATTCGTGTAAAACGCATAATTGATTGCCCAAAATGCTTTTTCCCATTCCGCGCCACTTGGCAACTCTTTGTTGACAAATTTTGCATATTTTGTAGCATCTTCATAGGAAATGCCGACCACAGGATGTAAGGCGCGTTCTGCAATGTCGAAATTTTTTTCCCAATGCGGCGGCATCGGATGTTGCGTAGCGATACAAAATCGTTTATACGCCGCATTTGTGACGGGATGTTTGTCAATATAGTATGGATACAAATATAATTCTGTCGCTTGCGGCAAATTTGTATATTTATCTTGCCAAAAATCATCTACATGATTCAACACATAATCAATATCCAATAAAATCACATCACTTACACCCTGCTTTGTAATGAAACAATTCCCTTCGGGAATCAAAATCATGTCTTTTTTATGCTCAATCGGGTTGTTTACAACAAGCTCTTTTGGCAAGTTACGTATCAAAAAATTAGGTAATATATCAATCAATTCATCTTTAAACAATGTTTGATGTAATGTTTCAAACGAATTATCATATTGAGTATTAAATTGTTGAACTATCTTTTTTTCAAGTACATGGAGTTTTATGTCAAATTTTAATTTGGTATTTATCGCCAAAGCCAATTTTTTAGCGGCTTCTAAGCGCAAATTTTGTTTCAAATCCAATAATGCTAATTCCACATAAATGCCCGCCATTTCAACGGCATTTTGCTTTTGTTCAAAATGTGTCAAAACAAGTTTTAAATATTTTTCAGCTGCCTCAAAATGGTTTAAACGCAAATGCGTTTTGCCCAACCAATAATTTTTTTGATGCTCATTTTTCAACTCAAAAAAATACGGTAATGCGGTTTCATACGCGCCTTGATGAAAAAGCAGTCGCGCTTCATACACGCGTACATGATTCCAAGACTCCTTAATACCCAAATCATGAACGGTTTTTTTATAATTTTCAAGGATTTCTTTGGCAATATCCAAATTATCATTGTATAAATATTGATTAAACAATTGTTCGTTGAAATACGAAATCATTTCAGGCACTTTGTAATGTTGTGCATAATTCAATAATTTATAAATATAATTTACAATATCATCATGCTTGAAATCGCGCAAGGGCAGCTGTTGAGAAAACAATCCCCAAATCGCTTTTATAAAATTCGCTCGACTCACAATCCCTTCTTCCAATGAATGCAAATGTTGTTTAAAAACCACCGTAGCCAATTTTGCACTTTTTTCTAACCAATAATAATCGTTTGCAATCCAACTTAATGTTTTTGTAAAATGGCTCACACCTTTATAACTATCTATAAATGAATTTCTTAAATGTTTGAAATTTAAATAATAAGATTTTTCAAATTCCCCTAAACGATAATATTCTGCGCAAATACTGTAATGTGCAAAATACGATAATTTCAATTCGAGTGCTTTTTCAAACCATTCAATTGCTTCATGCCGATTGCCTTGCCTACCGAGTACATCCCCCAAATTGACTAAATAAGACGCTTTTTCGTTTTTATTTTGCGTAGATTGAATTGCCAATTTTAATAAAGTCGCATTTTTATCCCACAAACCACGATAAAAAAGGTGTTCCGAAAATTTATCAGTCAATTCAATAACGGTTTGATGTTCTCCCTTTGCAAAAATAGATTCAGCTGTCGCAATCATATCTGTAATTTCATCATCTGATAAGTCTTTAAAATCACGATTTAAATACATTTGTTTTTTGGACATATATAACATGTCCATAACACTCGTTTCACGGGCGTTCAAAACCGTAAATTCCCGCAAAAGTGGTTGAATTGAATAGCGTTGCGCTCTCGCATCAAAATCCATCAAACCTAAATCCACTAATTCATTCAATATTTGCGTAATATTTTGGTTCTGAAAATCGCTTGCGATAGCTGTTTTTGGAAAAGAGTGCGAAAATTCACTAGCGCGATTTAAAATATTTTTAGATATTTGTGATAAATTGCCATAAGATATTTGGAAACAATAAAAATTTGCCAAATTTTTGTAAAATACCCAATTTTGATTTTCAGCTAAAACAGGATTTTGTAAGAGCGCGTCCTGTTGAACTACTTGAAACGCATCCATTAATTGACTCATATCTTTTGCATAAACCCGTCCATAATTTGCCAAAATTTTAATCCCAAGCGGTACATAATCAAGCCATTCACAAATCGTTTCAATACAGGCTGTTTGTTCTGGCGGCACTGTTAATTTAAAATGTTTTAAAAATAATTTAGATGCTTCGCAGGGAGACAGTTGCGGAATTCTAACAGTAGATGTATCATCAAAATGAACCCGACTCGTTATAATAGTTTGAAAATTGCCTAATTTTTGATATAAAATTCTAAAATTTTGTAAATTTTGCTCTACGCCATCAAAAATAATGAATATATTTTTGTATTTCAGAATTGAAACTAAGATTTTAAGCGATTCCTCCGTGTTTTTGCCCTTATTTTCAAGCCCCAATTGAGTATAAATATTTTCAATCAATACATTTAAATTTTCGGCAGATTCAAAGGAAATCCACAAAAAACCATCTGTAAAATATAATTCATCTTTTAGAATTTGCGCTACAAAAGGTGGATAATTGGGTTGTTTTTTCCAACTTTCCTTGAAAAAATGACAAATTTCAGTCAAAATCGCTGTTTTGCCAATGCCAACCAATCCATGAATGCCTGTAATGCAAAGGCGTTCATGAGCAATGATTTTATGTAATATTACGGTTATGAGTTCTTGTTGACCAATAAAATTTGGATTCGACGGAGCGAATTGCACACCCGAATTCAAATGAATGGGCACATCCGAAGCAGTATCTTTTTCCGTAGGCGCGTAAAGCGAGCGAATCACGTGCGTCGCAAAACTAATATCATCTTTCAAAACTTTAATAGATTGAAGGGCTCCTTCTAATTGCTTTTTATAAATATCTATATCTAATTGATTATGAGTATCTTCTGCATTAGTTAGATTTTTTTTGATTTGCGCGTGTAGCGTTTCAGCAACTTTCAAGCGCGTCTTTAAGCGTATTACAGAGTCTTTTTGTTGTTCACGGCGTTTATGCGTCGCGTTCACTGTCGTGATGATGCAATTGGTTTTGCCGTATTTTTGCGGCGTTTCGACCTTTACAGACTTATTTGATTCATTGTACGCAATAGCTTGTTGTGTCAAATATCCGTTTAAAGCATCCAACGTAATGGCATTTTCTTTGTCTATAAGTTGTTCATAATGTGTTGATTTATAGCTTTTTGTAAATACTTTATGAATATGATACGTCAAAAAACTGGCTTTATAGCCATTTATTTCTTTAACCGACTGTAAGCGTTCCGACGCAGTTAACAAGCCAAAATTGGCATCTTCCA
>JBEEMZ010000124.1:0-14092 GCA_041192405.1 Bacteroidota bacterium
ATTTTAAAATAAGGTTTGAAATGTTGAAGTATTTGCAGTAACTTTGACGAAAATTAGCGTAAAACGCAGTATTTTGTCAAACGAAAGTCATAATACAATAAAATTTTATGCTTAGCGTACTTTTTCGCATTTTTTATCGTTTTAGGAATAGATTTCAGAATAGAAAGCGTACTTTAGAAAGCACAAATATAACGCCTTTTTCACAAAAATATTTTACTGAGAAGTTTGCTCAGTTGGGTTTGCAGGATTATGTGTACGAGAACTATTCATTCGCCGATATCAGTGAAATGAAAAAAGTGATGGAAAATCAAATGGTTGTAGTGAAAATGTCTTCCGAAGCTTCTAACAAAGGTTTTGAAGTGACGGTGGACGCGACAACGGAAGGAGAATTGACTTGTTTGGTCAAAAACACTCAAAATCAAACGGTTATGCAACGGACGCAACGCCTTATCAACGGGTTGAACACGGTTGCGATTGATATGAAAGGCTTTTCAGAAGGCATTTATAAGTTGGTTTTAATCAGAGACAAAGAAGAAGAAACCCTTGTTTTGCGCAAAACACGTGAAGATATGGATTCAAATTCAAATGTTGCGTCTGACAGAAAGGCGAAACCTGCTAAAAATTAAAACAACCCAAAAAACACTGAGTGTCATTTTTCACATATCAAAACGTTTTGTCAGTTTGCTGATAAAGCGTTTTTTTGTTTTGCAAACGCATCTGTACATAGGAGACATCGGTTTTGAAAACTTATTTGACGCTATGTCTCCTATATACAGATGTGTTTGCAAAACTGGCACGATTTTTATTAGATATTCGCATGCAAGTTTAACATATAGAAAAATTAAACTTGTATTATACGAAGCATCATAAGAAATTGTTCGACTGTTACCTAAACCCCATCCATTTTTTATCTACACATTATTAAGAAAATGTGGATAACTATGTTGATAACTTTTTGTTTGAATTACAAAATTGCATCTAAATCGTTGATTTGCAACGAATTAGATGCAATTTCTATTTAAAAAGTTATCAACATAAAATGTGGATAACTCTTTAAACTATTTTTGAGTAAGTTAAACATTTTCGCAATCTATACAATCCGTTGGGTTCAATAATTGCCCATCTTTTCGGATTTCGAGATGCACATGATTCTGCATTGGTGCGCCATATTTCTCTGCAATCGCTTGGCAAATCGCAATCGGCTCTCCTCTTTTCACCTGCTGCCCTACCCTATTCGTTGTACAATACATCATTTTTATTTCATATCCATTCGGGTTTCTTAAAACCACTACATTATATCGTGAATCATTTGCATACGCAACTCCTTGACGCACAATGAGTCCACTCATCGGCGCAAAAACGGTTTGACCTTTTTGACACAAAAAATCAGCTCCTTCGTGTACGTGTCCTGTACGCGACGACCCAAAATGTCCATCTCCTTTCGCATCCACACGCAATTTCATCGGTTGCAAAATGGGCGATAAACGACTAAAATCTTCCGCAGGTTCATTGTTAGAACCCTTCGCATCTGAATTGAGTTTGTAGAAATACAATAATGCACCTCCAATAACACCCGCAATAATTTCAAGCCAACCAAAATTACTTTCCATAATTATTTGAGATTGAATATAATACATATTTGGGATTTCGGAATGTAGATTTCGGATTTCGGAATATATTAATTTTTAACACATTCCAAAATCCACATTCCGAAATCGTTTAAACTTTTTCTAACATCAAATCTAAGCCAATATCCGTCCGATAATATTTATTTTCAAAACAAATCGTTTTAGCAACTTGATTTGAAACCGCCAATGCCGATTCAATATCCTCACCCAAAGCCGTCACCGCAATGACGCGACCACCATTTGTAACCAATTTCCCATCAGGCAGCGCATGCGTACCCGCATGAAATACCAACGCATCTTCATTTTGAGGCAAATTCGTAATCACATCGCCTTTTTTATAATGATTCGGATAACCACCTGCCGTCAACATTACAGTCGTCGCAGTTCGGCGGTCTTGCATAATATTCACTTCTGAAAGTCGCCCTTTATCCAACAAATCAAACAATTTTACCAAATCATTGCGTAAGCGCGGAATCACCACTTCAGTTTCTGGGTCGCCTAACCTGCAATTGTATTCAATAACAAAAGGTTCACCTTCAACACTGATTAAACCAATGAAAATGAATCCATTATAAATGATATTTCTTTCTTTTAAGTGGCGAATTGTTGGAATAATAATCCGTTCTTCAACCTTCGCCATCATCATTTTATCTACAAACGGGACAGGCGAAACCGCACCCATACCACCCGTATTTAAACCAGTATCGCCTTCGCCGACGCGTTTATAATCTTTGGCAACAGGCAAAATTTTATAATTTGTCCCGTCAGTCAGGACAAAAACCGAAAATTCAATGCCTTTTAAAAACGCTTCAATCACTACTTTTGAACTCGCTGCCCCAAATTTTCCTTCCAACATTGCTTTCAATTCGCATTCGGCTTCTTGTAACTCATTGATTATCAATACGCCTTTGCCCGCAGCTAAGCCATCTGCCTTCAAAACATACGGTGGTTTCAATGTTTTTAGAAAATCAACACCTTGTTTTAAGTGACTGACTTCGCAATAAGCGGCGGTCGGAATATTCGCTTCTGCCATGAATTTTTTAGCAAAAGCCTTGCTGCCTTCCAATTGCGCACCTTCTTTTGAGGGCGCAATAACCGCAATTTGTTTTAAATCAGCATCGTTTTTGAAAAAATCCCAAATCCCATGAACTAATGGTTCTTCTGGCCCGACGACCACCATATCAATCCCTATTTTTAAAACAAATTTTTTAATTTTCTCAAAATCGTTGATAGACATTGGGACATTTGTGCCGTGTGCTGCCGTTCCGCCATTCCCTGGCGCAATGAACAATTCTTTACAAAGCGGACTTTGCGACATTTTCCAAGCTAAGGCGTGTTCACGTCCGCCGCTACCGAGCAATAAAATCTTCATATTCAATAGTTTATATAATTAATTGGGTGATTACTCTTTTAAAGTGCAATATTATTCAAAAAATCTTTGGAATTTTGCATTTTAAAATTTTTATAAAGATATTTTTTTCAATCATTCACAAGTCTATGAAAATCAATTACTTATTATTTTTAATATTATTTTTTGTCGCTGCATGTAATCATACAATTGAAAATTGTGATAAAACAAATTGGTTTAAAAATAATTCAAAAATCAATTTGACAGGCGGGCGCAATGAATTACATGGTTATTTGTTCTGTTATCCAAACGATTTTCGCGCTCCACATAACGCACATTTGACGCAAACGGATACGCTCACCGCATTCGCACCCGATGATACGGTGGCGATTCGATATTACATTGGCAATGTGATTCCACATAAAAATTGCCCAGAAACGCCCGAAGAACACCAAAAAATTGTTGCAAAATTGGATTCTATCATCGAAATGGGTCAAAATCAAGCAGACTCGCCTTTGAAAAATGCAAAATTGATTCATTTTTGCCGAAATCAAGAGGATTTGAACGCACTATTTGTGGCGGAAACCAAAACACACCGTATATTATATGGTGTCATGTTGTCGGAAATTCCGATGCAAGGAGATTTGCAAGAATCGTATATGATTTTTCAATTTCCAAAAACGCAATTCAAAAAATATGAATCTGTGATTGCAATGATGAGTATAAATTTTGGGCTTTTTTTTTAATAATGAGCATCACTATTCAAGTATTTTTGGTTTCATGCCAAATAAATTTTGGTAATCATTATTAAATGCAATTGTAAATACTGAAAAAAGCGTCAAAAAAGCGATCGGGGAACGGCTTTTTGACGCTTTTTGTAAAATTTTATTTTGCCAAAATTTAAAAAAAAATTGCCATAAAATGTGTTAGCATTTTATGACAATTTTTGCCAAATAAAATTACATAAAAATAACTATAATCAATTTATAAAATGCTTTGGCATCAAAATTTTATTTGGTTACTTTTTGAATAACATAGCAGATGAAATATTTAAAAAACTAAATATACTTGATAAAAATAGAGCTGCAATCAATGTACTGCTTGCTTGCAAACGCCAATCAAAATTGGGCAATATTTTTGGTATTCCAAATGCAATCATGCACAATAAAATTGCATACAAAATATATTTTGCAAAACGGATTATTGTCATTGGCAATTTCATTTTTTTATGAGCTAAAACAATTTGTGCTATTAATGCCAAACTTTGTGTAATCACAGCAGCTATCGCCGCGCCTACACCTTGATAAGTTGGGATTAATATAACATTTAAAACAATGTTTAAAATGCAGATTATCAAAAAGATACGGCTTAATTCCATCAAAAAACCGCCCGCTGTCAACAACGCGCCATATATGTACGCCCCCAAAGCCGTTGCCACAAATGCAAACATCAATAATCCTAAAATGTCACCTGCCGACGCACTACAATTCGGATAAAGCATGACCATCATTTCTTGTCGAAAAGGCAAAATCGCCATTGCACCTGCGATTGCTCCTGCCCAAATCCAATCACTGCTCAATTCTAACAAATCTTGCACGTTTTCATTTGCCTTCAACCGTTTTGCGAACATTGGCAATAAAAGTCCTGCAAATAAAAATCCGATAATATTCGCTGCATCATACAATCGGTAAGCGGCAGTGTACATGCCCGCTTGCGCTTTTCCGTCGGGCAATAAGCGTTCTATCAACATTTTGTCGGTTTTAGTGGCAAGTGTCATTAGCAAAACCGTTAATGCGTAAGGGTAACTGTGCCGCAAGATAACCCATAAGATTTTAGGGTTGAAACCTAATTTGAACGCACCAATTTCTTTTATAATCCATTGAAAACCAATGATTACGGCAATCAATAAACTCAAAGTTTGTGCGTAAACAAAGTAATTTATTTCAAAATGAGGCGCGAAAAAGGGTATCCATAACAATGCACTTGCAAACAAAACCAAACAAAATTTGTCTAAAACCGAAAACCAACTATCCATTCGATACCAGCCAAGCCCCGCAATACAGGAACGAAAATAGAGTAGCAGCGAGCTTAAAACGCCATTCAAGGTAAGCAAAAAAAGCAATTTAAAATATTTTGTTTCGTAATTTAAGGCGAAAAATAATCCAAATGTGATGAGCGCGTAAAGCCCACATAAACATAGTTTTAAAATAAAAATAATTGGAAAATATTTATGGAGTAATTTAGGCGATTGCGAAATCAATCTATTATTAAAACTTTGAATACCGAAGTCGTTGACAATCATGGATAAAAATGCTAAATCAGTCAAAACAGCGTACATGCCATACGCTTCCGCACCGACTTGATTCTGTACAGTTCTATCAATTCCAAAAATAAAAAATGGTTTTATCAACAGATTGACACCGATTAAAAAAAACAAATTGAGGGAAAAGGTTCTATTCATAAATGGAAACGTCGAAGATTGCTAAAACCTTCGACGCTTTAAATGATTATTTTTTTAAACGAAATAAAAAATCTTTAAAAATAGGTTGTACCGAATTAAATGCCGATTCATCAAAAGTAGTATTTCCATACCAAACCCGTTCAAAAATTAAAGTGGCTTGTTTGAAAGGGTCAAAATGAGTTTGCTCGCACAATTCAAACAAATAATGTTGATTGGTTTTATCTTTTTTCCAACGAATCAAATTCGATAAGGTCAATTCTTTCAAAATAGACAAATAGTATAATCTTATTGCAAGCGTAAAGTTCTTACTATCAATTGCTTTTTGAAGATGTGGGTCAATATCAGCCGTTTCTAAATTTGCTTCCAACTCCTCTAAATTCAATGCGTCTGTATTTAAAACAATTTTGCGCGATTTTGGCGCAAACAAATTGCCTGCCTTAATCATTTTAAAAATCAAAAAGACTAATAGCCCTACTGCCAACGAAATAAAAAGCCATTTTGCAATTTGCGCCCAAATACCAAACTTATTTGGGTCAAAACTCATACGAGGACGCGCATTTGTATCTCCACTTGGACTTGTTTTGGCAGATTTTGCAGATTTTGCTTCTTTTTCTTTTTGGGCGCGCTCCGAATAATCCATATTTTTGGTAATTTCTTGCCATTGTTTAGCATCTAAATCTCGGCGTGGCGCAGTTTTTTCAAAATAATAAGGATCCGCTTCCTTCGTTTTGTTTTTTTTAGGTACAGGCGTTTCATACGATTCGACCGATTGAACAGGTTCGTCATCATCCAAAACAGCAGGAGTCTGCGCTAAACAAAGTTGAGTATAAACAGAAAATAAGGTTATTACCAAATAATATTTTTTCATAAGCGATTTTTCAGAACAAAAACAACAATGTCTTCAATATTTTTTTCCACAACAAAAGTAACAAAATTGCCCAAAAAAATAAAAGTTTATTTTCTTTTTTACAAACGAACCCTCATTTGTATTTTCCAATCCGTCCGCAAATTGCCCAATGTTTTATCCAAACTGGAGCCGATAGACCGTTGATTTTCCCAAATCGTGCGTGCCAAACGCGCCTCTATAAGCCATTTTGAATTCGGTTCATAACCAAAATTGAGGTACAAACGGCTGCCTTTGAAATATAATCTCGACACTGTGTAATTTGATAGTAAATCATTTTCATAAGCGTAAATCACTGATTCAAAATTGTCTGTATCAAAATACGCATATCTGCCATTCAAATGAAAAGGCGAATGAGATGGTTTCCAGAACACATCTTGGTAAATCATTAAACCACTTTTTGTTTTAGTTTCAACCCATTCGATGCGATTTGCCCCAACCCAATGTGCCGCCAAAGGATACCGAATATTGAAACGAAAATGTTGTCTTCTTGTAAAAAAAGTGGTATCTTCGTCGGGTTGATACAACGATTTGTGTTTTATTTGAAACAAAATGTCTAAATTTTTGCGCCGAAAAACAGTATTTAACAAAATTTCATTGCCTGTGCGCGTACTCGTGCGCCACACATCTGCATAACCTGTAAATGTCCAACGCTTTTGAGGTATGTATTGAAATCCAATATATAAACCATTTTCATCATTTACTCGACTATTTTCTCCAAAAGTAGTTGCAGAAAACGCATGATACTTTTTGTCAAAATAACGATGTAACACAATGATTGTCAATGGTTTAGCAATCGTAAAAGATATGCTATTAGTTGTTGCAATAGCACCATTTTGATTCAATGCAGTTTCCCCAAAAAAATGTTTATTTTGATAGGTCGCATTATAATCAAGACTTATATTTAACATCCATTTTCCTTTGAATGGAAATGGACGCTGTTCTGTTGGTTCTGGATTCAACAAATATTGAAATTGATGAAAAATCGCATTATAACCAATTGTTATTTGTTGCAATCTATTTTCCCATCTGCTGCCTGTCGTCCAAACACTAAGTGCATCCTTTCGAGCCATTTCACTATTGGTTCGGTGTAAACCTGTGTAGTATAATGTCTTGATTTTCAATTGTTTAAGCGTCCCATCTAATTGGCGATAAGATGTAAAAAGGGTTCCATCCATTTTATTTGCCAATTTAATTGTCACTGCCGCGCCGCGCAAAAAATCATTTTCATTGACCGAACGATAGGCTTGCAAAGTCGGCGCAGTGTTTTCAAGCGTTAACGCAGCAGCCGATTTTCCAATCGTAAAACCATTGTTATGAATTAATCCTTGACCTAATCGAATCGAAAAATCGCCCAAATGTAATTTTTTAACCTTAGAAATTGGGTATTTCATCTGAAAATGGACACTTTTAAAATCAAAATAATTTTTTTCACCTGCATCTTTTTCAAAAGTGAATCCATACGCCATATCGTTGGAAAAACGATAACCATAACGCGTGTACGTACTGTTAGCATCGCCGCGATAGCCGCCATTCGTTTCAGATTTCAAAAAACCAGCAGAAGGCTCCACGCGCCGCGCCAAACGCACATACATTTGATGCGAACCGCGCTGCAAACGTTCCGCAAGGGACAAAGTGGGCGCATCTTTCGCGCTATCTACGTACACATAAGGCAACAATTTGTTGATAACATCCATTTTCCAAAAGGATTGCAATTCGTAAAGGTTCAAAAATGCACCATTTTTTTGACGATAATTCAATAATTCATTGATTTGAGCATCTGATAACAAACGCAATTCTTTTAAATCATTGTAATCTGCTTGATTGAGGTGGATTGGATGTTGTTTAAAATGGGACAAATGTTCATATTCCGCGTCGTATTCAAAATTGGTTTCATCACGACCAACTACTTGACTTTCAACTACTTCAGTAGAAAAATCATTTTGAATATTTGATTGCGAAAATATGTAATGGGCTGATAATAAATGAAATAGACAAATGATAAATGGTTTACTCATAGTTATAAGATTGGTAAATGATTAAGATATTGGCTCGAGGGTAAAACGGATTGTACGGATTGACGGATTTAAACGGATTTTCTATTTAAACAAAATAAAATATTACATTTAAGTAAAAAACAAATTTTAATTTGATTTAAAACAAAAAAATCCATATAATTAACAACCAATGTTTCCCAATTCGCCCTGCAAAAGTAAATTACTTTTCGAGTTGGCAAAATTTTTCACACCCATTTTAACATAAAATCATTGTTAAATTTTATTTTTGAAAGGCTTTTGGAAAAGATTGCGCCGCTATAGGCAGAGAGATGAAAAATGCCTTTTCCACAAACCTTCTTTGTGACACCATTACTAGGTGTGTTGCAAATTTGTTATCCTCCCAAATATACACTCAATATTAATTCTCCAAAAAAACATGTAGTTTTGCAGATTAAATTTTACAAATGAAACAAATTATTGTAATTGTAGGATGCTTGTTAAGCCTCCAAAGCCCTTTTGCGCAAACTACGGCTCAAGTTTTTGGCGTTGTTACCGAAATTGGCACCCATCAACCATTGGACAAAGTGGTGGTTGGTATTAAAGAAAATAATCAATCGATCGAAACAAATGCAGCAGGCGAATATGGCATCGCGGTGCCGACGGGAAAAAAATGGACGCTCGTTTTTTTTAAAACGGGTTACAAAACGGCAGAAACCGTCCTTGAACCACTCAAAGTAGGTGCGCAACGACAAATTGATGTCGAATTAGCGTCCACTGCTTCGATTCAGACCGTCACGATTCGAGACCAAAAGTTGAAAAATAGTGGCATGGTGCGTGAAGATGTGAAAAATTTTAAAATGCTGCCGACCACTACTGCCAATTTGGAAAGCGTGCTGCCCCACATCGCGCTTGGTACGAATGCGGGTACAGGCGGCGAGTTGAGTTCGCAATATCAAGTGCGCGGCGGCAATTATGATGAAAATTTGGTATATGTAAATGATTTTGAAATCTATCGCCCTCAATTGATTAGGGCTGGACAACAAGAAGGTTTGACTTTTGCGAATCCTGATTTGATGCGCGATTTATCGTTTTCATCAGGCGGTTTTGAAGCGCGATATGGTGATAAATTGTCATCTGTTTTGGACATTAAGTATAAACGACCTGATTCTACACGTTGGTCTATTGCAGGCAGTTTTTTGGGCGGTTCGGCGCATTTGGAAGGTAGCACCCAATTAGATACGGTTGGTTATCGGAGGTTTCGATATTTAATTGGGGCGCGGTATAAGACGACCCGATATTTATTGGGTTCGTTGGATACAAAAGGGGAATATGTTCCGAATTTTGGCGACATTCAAGCGTATTTGACTTATGATTTGAATAAAGATTGGCAAATCGGGGTGCTTGGCAATTTCAATAGCAGCATTTATGGTTTTGTGCCTGTTTCGCGCTCGACGGCGGCGGGTCTAATCAATTATGCGTATCAAGCAACCACTGCTTTTCGTGGGCAGGAACGCGACGGTTTCACAAATGGCATGGGTGGCGTTTCGTTGACGTATCTGCCTGACCGACAAAAAAATCCTTATTTTTTAAAATTTTTAGCGTCTCATTTTCAAAGTGCGGAAACCGAAGGCATTGATATTATTGGAGATTATAGATTAGACCAAATTGAAATAAATCTTGGAAGCGACCGTTCGGGGCAAGTGGTGGCGAAACTCGGAGAAGGGACGCAACATCAATATGTTAGAAATTATTTGCATTCGCAAGTCTCGAATATCGAACATAAAGGCGGTTATGAACTCCAAATTTCGGATAAAAAAACACATTTTTTTCAATGGAGTGCCAAATTTCAACATGAAGATATATATGATAAAATCAATGAGTGGGAACGTTTAGATTCTGCATTGTATTCGTTGCCGTTTAAAGATTCGGTGCTTTTGCTCAAAAATGTTTTGAAAACGCAAAATTCATTGGTTTCAAATCGCATAAGTGGCTATTTTCAAGATACTTACACATTCCGCAAAGATAGTATTGGAGAATTGCAAATTACAGGTGGTGTTCGCGCTACGTTTTGGGATTTAAACAAAGAGTTGGTTCTTTCGCCGCGCCTGCAACTTGCCTATAAACCGTTGAATTGGAATAAAGATATTTCGTTTCGATTGGCGGGCGGCATGTATGCGCAACCTGCGTTTTATCGGGAATTGCGCGGGACGGATGGTGTTGTGAATCCAACTGTATTGGCGCAAAAATCCACTCATTTTGTTGCAGGGATGACTTATGATTTTTTTATGGGTGCAAAACGACGCATTCCATTTCGATTGATGAGCGAAATTTATTACAAACAAATGTGGGATTTAGTTTCGTATGATGTTGATAATGTGCGCGTTAGATATTCTGGAAAAAATGATGCGACGGGTTATGTGATGGGTTGGGACACGCGGATTAATGGCGAGTTTGTGCCAGGGGCTGAGTCTTGGGTGAATATTTCCTTCCTGCGGGCGCGTGAACACTTGAATGGAATTCAACATTTGAGTCGTTTATCGGGCGATTCGATTCCAACGAAATTGGATGATGTGCCGCGTCCGACAGACCGTTTTATGACCCTTTCTATCTTTTTTCAAGATTATTTGCCTAAAAATAAGAATTTTAAAATGAATTTGAATACGACCGTCGGTACGGGATTGCCGTTTGGGTTTCCTGGTAATAATGTCGTGTATCGCAATAATTTTAGATTTCAACCGTATCATCGCGTAGATATTGGTTTTTCGTATTTGATGTGGGATAAAAGTTGGTTGGAACGAAAACCGCGTCATCCGTTGCGCTTTACGCGGAACACATGGGTAAGTTTGGAAATATTTAACTTGATGGAAGTCAGCAATGAAGCGTCGAAAACTTGGTTGAAATCTATTTATGGACAACAATATGCCGTGCCAAATTATTTGACTTCGCGGCGTGTGAATTTTAGATTGCGGATGGATTTTTGATGGAAACACATAGGGATAGAGGGAATATAGTGTTTTTTAAACATATATATAGTAAACATAGTGTTGGTTCTCAATGTTTTGTATCTTAAAAACGGTGTTTTGATGGTTTTTTAATACAGTACTGAGTTGTTAAAGTTATAATATATTTTTTCCCCGCAAATTTCGCAGATTTTTCCGCAGATTTTCGCCGAAAAAGACTCCAAAAGAAAATCGGCGAGAATCTGCGGGGAAAAATAGATTGATCATCCATTATTTACACCTTAAATCTTTAACGACTCAGTAGTGTAGGTTTTTAAAATCAATATTTCCTTTGTGTGAGGGGTTTTTGCCAAGAAAATGGATGATTCTCAAATTGGAACGCCGATAAATACGGAGATTGCTCTTTGACAATCACCATTTTGCGTTTTTCTAACGGTGGGTAGCATTGTGCGTGCAACTTTTCCATTTGAATCATGTTTAAAATATATATGCAAATAAACACTCTCATAAAATATTGATATATAATTTTTTAATAAAAAATAATCATTTATATAACAAATCATTCAAGCATAAAACGTTGCCATTTAAAAAAAAAATAATTAACGACATTAATAATTTTTTGTTAAAAAAGTGTCCTTTAACATCTCATTAAGTCCAAATAATACAACAATAGATGTATATTTGAGTTCAATATTTAAAGCGGTAAAAATCAGTTCCGAAAACATTTTGACGCAAACTGTAACGAATCTTGCAGAAATTAATTCGGCTTATTTTTATTAAAACAATACATTATTTCGGACACAATCTTTCTGGTTCACCCTTAAAATCCACAATAGCCATGATGCGGAACTGTTTTAATAGTCTCCTTGTAGGAAGTCTTTTTGTTACGAATCTTTATGCGCAATGTCTTGAAGGCGATTGCCAAAATGGAAAAGGTACTTTTTTGTTCGACGGCGGCAGTAAATATGTCGGCTCCTTTACGAACAATATGATGAATGGAAAAGGGAAAGTAACGTTGCCTAACGGAAACGTGTATGACGGCGATTGGCTCGCTAATACACGCGAAGGTAATGGCACTTATATATATGCGAATGGTAATACGTACATTGGCACGTTCAAAAAAAATCGGATTGCAGGGGAAGGTACGATGCTTTTCGCAACGGGTCATCGGTATATCGGTGCTTGGGAGGCGGATATGCCGCATGGTCAAGGGAAATATTTTTTCAAAAATGGGGAACGTTATGAAGGTTTGTTCAAAGCGGGCAAATTCGACGGACAAGGGACGATGTATTATCCTTTGGGCGAGTCGCGGAGTGGCGTTTGGACAAACAATTTGTTGAATGGTGAGGTACGCATCACACAAGCAGATGGCTCTGTTGAAATGACTTTGTGGGAAAATGGCGTTCAATTGATGAATCCTGCGGTTAATAATTTGAAGATAAAAGATTGTAATTCAGAGTATTGTAAATCGGGTCGTGGTCAATTTATGTATTCCGATGGCAGTCGTTATGTGGGTGCGTTCTCGGAAGGGCAGCCTGATGGCGAAGGCGTTTGTCACTATATTAATGGTGACCGTTACGAAGGCAAGTGGTCGAAACACGCGCCGCATGGCGAAGGGGTCATGTATTACACGACAGGGCGCGTGTTGGGTGCGACTTGGGAGTACGGACAACCAAAAGGTGCATTGGCTTCCAAAGATAAAGGCGTTTCAACGGCGGTTGTGAAGGTGGATAAAGATCCTGCGGTGAAAATTTGGGCAATTGTGGTTGGTGTAAGCCGCTATACTTCGATGCAGATGTTGAAATATTCGGATGATGATGCGTATCAATATTATGCTTTTTTGAAAAGTCCTGAAGGGGGCGCGTTGCCTGATAATCAAGTCAAAGTGTTGATTGATGAGGATGCGACGCGGTTGAATATTTTGAATGCGATGCGTCAAACGTTGTTGCGGGCGGATGATAATGATGTGATTGTGTTTTATTTTTCTGGACATGGCTTGGAAGGTTCGTTTTTGCCGATTGATTACGATGGTTTTAACAACAAAGTGTTGCATTCCGAAGTGCGGGCGATTATGGAGGAAAGCAAAGCAAAACATAAAATCTGTTTTGCAGATGCGTGTCATTCGGGTTCGTTGTTGGCGTTTAAGGGGCAACAACAGGGTGTTCAGAACATTTTGCAAAATTATTATAGTGCTTTTAACGAATCTACAGGTGGTTTGGCATTGTTTATGTCCTCTAAAAGCGAGGAATTTTCGTTGGAAGACCAAGGTTTGCGGTCAGGCGTGTTCAGTCATTTCTTGATTAAAGGCTTGAAAGGCGAAGCAGATGCTGATAAAAATAAAATCGTCACAGTCAAGGAACTTGCGGATTATGTTACTAAGAATGTGATGCGTTATACGGCGGGCGCGCAAACGCCGATGTTGAGTGGCAAACATGACGAAAATATGCCTGTGGCAGTGCAAAGATAATTTTTTGATTGTGGAATAATTTTTAAGGATAGCTGAAGCGGATACATCTGTATTCGCTTTTTTTTTAAAACACATCTGGTCAGAGGGAACATAGATTTTTAAAACATATATGGACAGAGAAAACATAGGTGTTTGATTTTCAATGACTTATAATGATAAAAGTGCGCCCCTTTTGAAAGGAGCGTACTTTTAGTTTGTAATAAGTCATGCTCATCACCCACAAAGCCCGTTCCAGCTGGCATGCGTTTGCCGACGACCTTGCGCTGCCGCCATTTTATTTTTTTGCCGATTCCACCACAGGCGGTAATGACTCCGTAGCTTTGGCTA
>JBEEMZ010000125.1:0-13950 GCA_041192405.1 Bacteroidota bacterium
AAAACCTAAAATTTTATGGTTAGGGTACGCGATATTTAATTATTTTATATTTTCGATTTGGCAATATGTTCAATTACCAATAAGTCACGTATTTCGACCCCTTTTTATGGTTTTATTAGGATTCTTTTATGGGCGATTTGTGGTGCAGGCAATCTTAATGTTTTGGTTAAAAAAATGGCAACCACCTATGGGTATGGCTTATAACTTATTGTGTATCAGTGTTTTAAGTTTATTTATAATGAAGATTTTTAAAACCAATTCCATAGAAATAATTGTTGATCATTCTGTAAAATTACTGTTTTACATAATAGGTATTTTATTGACTTTGGTAACAGATACGTATTATGCGTATTCCTTTTTTAAAATTGTCGGGCGCGAAACGATGGGTGCGCAAGCGATTTGGTATGCCTCAGATGAAGACCCGCAATTTAGGCGGATTAATAGGATTACCAAATATTTGAATTGCTTTTTTTATACACTCACTTTTTATATTATAATTTTATATTCTATTTAAAATATTGATTAACCGTTTTTAATGATTAAAAAATGTTAGTATTGTTTTATTTATCACTATAACAATCATTCATGAGCGAACTACATTATGAACTTACGCCCAAAAATGCGATTGCTGCAACCACTCAACAACGAATGTTTGAGTTAATGCGCAGCAATTACGATTTTATGACAAAAGATAATTTTCTTGCAGACTTAAATCAAAAACAATATGTTGGTTTATTGTATGATAAAGAACAAACAGTGCAAGGATTTACAACATACGCTATAAATCCTCAAAATTGTGGCACGTCGGAATACAATATTTTGTTTTCAGGGGATACCATCATCGCGCCTGAACATTGGGGCAGCCTTGAATTGACACGTGGTTTCTGTAAATCTGTTGGTCAATTCATGGCTTGGGACATTCACAAAAAATGGTATTGGTATTTGTTATCAAAAGGGCATCGCACCTATATGTATTTGCCCCTTTTTTTCGAGGCATATTATCCGTCGGTTGCGCCTTCGTCGAGTGATAACCTTTTGGCAGCGATTGCAGACGCAGTTTCGCAATGTCTCTATCCCAAATATTGGCAAAAAGAGTTGGGCATTTTGAAATTTGACACAAAAATTGGGCAATTGACACCTAAATTAGCAGAAGCAACTTTCCAAAAAGCTAAAAAACAACATGTTGCTTTCTTTTTAAAAAAGAATCCTCAATTTTATGAAGGGGAAGAATTGGTTTGTATAACCGATTTAAATCCTAACAATGCAAAAGGTTTTGCCAAAGAAATTATTGTTAATGCTATGAAATTAAATTCATTATTATGCGAATAAGTAAAATTTGCAATAAAATATGGTTGTGGAGTCAACGTGCGCATCATCAATTTTATGGTAAGCACATTTATGATGCTACTTCAATACAACAGCGATGCTTAACAGATTACATTCAGCGCAATAAAACGACTGAATTTGGTCAACAGCATCATTTTGGAAATATCAAAAATTATAAAGATTTCGCTAAATATGTTCCAATTATTGAAGATTATGAGGTTTTGCGCCCTTTTATGAACGATATTGCAGCAGGAAAACTCAATATTTTAACGCAAGAAAAGACGCTTTTTTTTGAATCAACATCTGGAAATACGGCGGAATCAAAGTTAATACCTTACACGCAAACGCTTAAAAATGAATTTCAAAAAGCAGTGGGTGCTTGGATGTGTGATTTGAATTTTCAAAATGCGGCTTGTTTTTCAGGTCAATCTTATTGGTCTTTGTCGCCTGCACTTAAAAAAAGTTATTACACAGATGGCGGAATTTCTGTTGGTATTCAAGATGATACTGCTTATTTTAATCCGATTTCTGCCATTTTATTGAAACAAATAATGGCTGTTTCATCATCTACCTTACTTAAAATCGAAGATGCGACTGCATTTTATACAGCAACTTTACAACAATTATTAGCTAAAGATGAGTTAAGTTTTATATCGGTTTGGAGTCCTGTTTTCTTTTTGCAACTTGACCAATTTTTAAAAAGTAATTTTGATTCTATCTTGAAAAATATTATAACAAATCATACACGTAGAGATAAATTGATTTATTGGTGCAAAAACGGTTTTCAATGGTATGATTTATTTCCAAAATTGGCATTAGTCAGTTGTTGGACGGATGCGCAAGCGGGGCTTTGGATACCCGAAGTGAAACAGCGTTTGGGCAATGTGGCTATTCAAGGTAAGGGATTATTGGCAACGGAGGGCGTTATGACGATTCCTTTTGGGCATGGTGACCCTGTTTTAGCCTATACGAGCCACTTTTTTGAGTTTAGAAACCTGCTTACAAGCGAAATTTTATTGTTAGAAAACCTTCAAATGGGAGAAAATTATGAAGTGATTTTAACGACAGGTGGCGGTTTGTATCGGTATGGAACCAAAGATGTTGTTCAAATGACGGGAAAAATTGGAGCTTGTCCGCGTTTGAAATTTCAAGGTCGTAGTAGCGTGAGTGTGGATATGGTCGGTGAAAAATTACATGAAACGCATGTATATCAAGTAATTATAGATGCGTTAAAAAAATATCCATTGCAACACAAAGGCATTTTTTTATATGGCATCAAAGCGGATTATCAAGCGCGTTATCAAGTGTTAATTGCTTGTGAGAACGATTATTATGTAAATGATTTTTTAAAATATTTGGAGAAAAGTTTTTGCCAAAATCCTTATTACGAGCAAGCGCGTCAGTTAGGTCAATTGCTTCCTCTGGAAGCCATTAAACTGCCTGCCGATTTTGGGGCGACTTTATTGAATCATTACAAAAAGCAAAAGCAAATTCGAGATGGTGATGTGAAATTGCCATTATTATTTCCACCGTTTTCATTAAATGATATTTTGCACACCAGTAAATATATAAGTAATTGATTTTCAATATATTGTATATTTTTAATTTTTAATTGTTATGAATCAATTTTTAATTGCGCCATACACGCCTGCGGATGACGCAGGTGCGAGAACGCTTTGCAAAATTCCTGTTTCGGGCAATATCGTTTTAGCATTGGAGCGCGAACCCAATTACTATGCAGGAGCATTGTTACAATATGAAAATCCTGAAATTTATGTCTGTCACGCGCCGCATACAGGAGGTGTGTGCGGTTTGTTTAGTATTGGTTATCGCCGTATTTTTATGGGTGGTCAACTTCAAAAGCAACGTTATTTTGCGGATTTGCGGATTGACCCTGCTTTTCAAAAAACGCGCTTATTCTATCAAATAGTGCAATATTTAAAAACGCATCACTTGACTCCTACGGATGGAAATGCTGCTTTAACGGTTGTTTTTACGGATAATCTTATTATGCAAAATATGATAAAAAAGCGAAACGGAGATATACGAACGCCTTGTTATCATTATGTTTGTAACTATTTTACGCAAATTATGCCGCTTTCGAGCCATAGAAATCCATTTTATAACTATCCTAAATACATTGTCCGAAAAGCAACCATGGCTGATGCCCATTTAATGCAATCTTTTTTATTAGAAAATGCGCCGAAAAAACAAGGTTATCCCTATTACGATTATACCCAAATGAGCCATTCGTATTATCAAAATTTGGATTTTAATAATTATTATCTTGCTTTTGAAATGGGCAAATTGGTTGGATTCTGTGCGGTTTGGAATCAAAAAAACATTAAACAAACTCGAATTGTGTCTTATTCGAAGTTTTTTTCGTTGGCGCGTCCGATTATTAATATGGTTTCAAAAATAATTGGTGGTTTTCAATTACCACCTGCGGGTTCAATATCAAATTATTTTTATATTCATAATGTTTTAATAACCAATAATTTGACCAATATTTTTGAAACCTTATTACACCAAATTCAATCGGAACATCAGCAAAAACGGTATGATTATTTCATGGTCGGCTTGTGCGAAGGTGATGATTTATTGAATATTTTTACTAAAATTAAGTCTAAACGTACCGTTCAAGGCAAAGTTTATGCGGTCAACGATAGCATTATACCGCCATCTTATGTAGATTACCGTCCTTATTATTTGGAAATTGGTCGAATTTAGACATCTGTTTAAAAAAAAAAGCGTTAATTTTAGAAAATGAATCAATTTATACTACCTTTGCGGGCAACAATCCAAGAGATTGAAGGTTCAAATCAAACCTCAATAACTCCGTATTTTAATTTTAACTAAAATCATGTTTGATAGTTTAAATAAGCGTTTAGACGATGCCTTCAAGATATTGAGGGGCGACAATAAGTTAACTGAACTGAATATCGCACAAGCGATTAAAGATATTCGCCGTGCTTTGGTAGAAGCGGATGTGAATTACGCGATTGCTAAAAATTTTACCGACCGTGTAAAAGACAAAGCACTCGGCACCGAAAACGTCCTCAAATCCATTAAACCTGGTGAATTGATGGTCAAAATCGTCATGGATGAACTCGTGGCGTTGATGGGCGGTCAAAGTGTGGGCATTAATAGCAAGGGAAGCCCTGCAGTCATCCTTATTGCGGGTTTGCAAGGTTCGGGTAAAACGACTTTTACGGGCAAATTAGCCTATTACCTGAAAAATAAAAAATCGCAACCGCAACGTCCTTTAGTAGTTGCGTGCGACGTGTATCGTCCTGCGGCGATTGACCAGTTGACCGTGTTGGCTGAACAAGTCGGCGTTCCGATTTATAAGGAGGTTGACAATAAAAATCCTGTTCAAATTGCATTAAACGCGATTGCGAAGGCAAAAGAATTGCGTTGTGATGTCGTGATTATAGATACAGCGGGTCGTTTGGCGGTGGATGAGGACATGATGAACGAAATCACGCGCATCAAAGCGGCGGTGATGCCTTCTGAAACGTTGTTCGTCGTGGATGCGATGACAGGGCAAGATGCGGTGAATACTGCTAAAGCATTTAACGACCGTTTGAATTTTGATGGGGCGGTTTTGACCAAATTAGATGGGGATACACGCGGTGGAGCCGCATTAAGTATCAAATATACCGTTGGAAAGCCCATAAAATTTGTTTCGATGGGAGAGAAGCTGGACACGTTGGACGTATTCCACCCCGACAGGATGGCGCAACGGATTCTTGGCATGGGCGATATTGTGTCGTTAGTAGAGCGCGCTCAAGATCAATTTGACGAAGCAGAAGCAAAGCGAATTGAGAAAAAAATTAAGAAGAATAAGTTTGATTTTAACGATTTCATCGGGCAGATGCAGCAAATTAAAAAGATGGGTGACATCAAAAGTTTGATGAATATGATTCCTGGTATGAGCAAAATGATGAAAGGCGTTGATATTGATAACAGTGCTTTTACAAAAGTGGAATGTATCATTCAATCCATGACTCCGCAAGAACGCGAAAATCCAGATTTAATGAATTTGAGTCGCAAAAAGCGGATTTCAAAAGGTTGCGGGCGCACGTTGGACGAAGTCAATCAGTTTATAAAACAATTTGAGGACATGCGGAAATTGATGCATCAATTAAGTACAGGTAAATTTCCTGGTATGTCCAATAAAGGCGGTTTCCGCCGATAAATAGTTAGTTGGTTCGTTAGTCAGTTGGTTCATTTGTTAGTTAAAATTAGTTAAAATATTGATAGTCAATGCCTTAGTAAATAAAATACTTCACAATTTAACCAACCAACTAACTAACCAACTAACCAATTAACTAACCAATTAACTAACCAGCTAATTAACTAACTAATTTAAAATTACAATAAAAATGCCTTTTGAAGATTTTGATGATATGCCAATTGCGTGGAGCGATCACGAAGATATTGCAATGAAATTATATGAGCGTTTTGGCGCATCTTTTAATGAAGGTAAAATTTATCGCATTCGTTTCACAGACTTATTGGAGTGGGTTTTGGCAATTTCGACGTTTGAGGGCAAACGCGAGGACTGCAATGAGAGTCATTTGGAACAAATTCAAGCTAAATGGATTTACGAATGGCGTGGTAACAATTCATAAGGACGATTTCGGAAGGTGGATTTCGGATTTCGGAATTTATAATCAATTGAAGTTGTAAATGAATATTTAGAAAACTTTAAAATCATCAAGTGGATTTCGGAAGGTAGATTTCGGATTTCGGAATGTATAACAATTTGAAAATCAATTCATTGTAAATTCCAAAATCTACCTTCCGAAATCCGCGAAATCGTATGAATATTTTAGAATATTTTAGAACTATCAAAACGTTCATTTTCGATGTAGATGGCGTTTTGACTGATAATACCTTATTGGTTACGGAAGCAGGCGAGCTTTTGCGCACGATGAATTGTCGAGATGGCTACGCGTTACGCCGCGCTGTATCCGAAGGTTATAACATTTGCATCATTACGGGCGGACGTTCGCAAGGCGTGATTAAACGATTGGAATTATTGGGCATTACCGAAATTTTTGCAGGTATTGAAGATAAATTGCCTTCATATCGCCGTTATATGGAGTCGCACGACCTTAACCATGAGACTGTTTTGTATATGGGCGATGATGAACCGGATTATCCTGTCATGCGTTTAGTTGGTTTACCTTGTTGTCCTGCCGATGCAGTGCCAAAAGTCACAGAAGTAGCGCGATACATTTCACCTTTGAAAGGTGGCGCAGGTTGCGTACGCGATGTGATTGAAAAAGTGATGCGCCTCCAAAAGAAATGGGAACCGCGTTAAAATAGCTAAGTTTATGATAAAGAATTGGTTACAATTGATTCGTTTTCCGAATTTAATCATAATTGCATTAACGCAATGTTTAATGCAATATTTGTTATTGCAACCCATTTTGAATCAAAATCATTTAAATCCTGTATTAAAACCCATTGTTTTTGTGCAATTAATCTTGCTAACCGTCTTAGCGGGCGCGGGCGGTTACATCATTAATGACATCAAAGATAGATTTATAGATAGCATCAACAAACCAACAAAACTTATTGTTGGAAAAAAAATACCTGTTTTACTTGCCCAAAAAGCCTACTTTATAGTATTGATTTTCAGCACTTTAATTGCTTTAAATCTTGCGACGCTCTTTATAAAATCGCTGATTATCGCTTTTATTTCAAACGGATTATTATGGTTATATGCCTGTAATTTAAAACAAACCGTTTTGTTTGGTAATTTAGCAGTTGCTTTTTTATGTGCATTTACGCCTACCGTTTTGTATTGGATAGAAATAGATAATATTCGACAATTACAATTTGAAAATTTTCAGTCTTATAAGTTATTAAATTTTGTGTTTCTCACTTATATTTGCATGGCGTTTTTGACGACTTTATTTCGAGAAATCGTCAAAGATATTGAAGATATGGAAGGCGATAGGAATGGCGGTTGTACGACTTTGCCCATTGTTTATGGCATGGACAAGGCAAAAAAAGGAGCTTTTATGATTGGAATGGCATTATTAATCGCTGTTTTGGCAATGATTTGGCACATAGAGCGTTTTGGATGTCAAGTTTATTTGATGATTGCGGTTTTTATACCGATGCTTTACGCATTATATTTTTTACAAAAAGCAACCACTAAAATTGAATTTTCGACCCTCAGTAAAATGGCAAAAGGGATTATGATGACAGGCTTGTGTTACCTTTTTTGGTTTATTTAAGGTTGAAATAAAAAATAATTTGTCTTTATAAAAAATAATATTTTTTATAAAAGATTGATTTTCAATACAATAAGATTTTTAAAGAAACAACTGCGACATTAAACCATATACCCACATTTTCCAGTTTGCGAAAGATTTTTATAACTTTATCGGAAAAACGGAGCATCTTGAAAAATATATTAAAATTAATTTGTGTATGGGCAACAATATTGAGTTGCCCGTTAGAACTTTTCGCCAGTCATATTGTGGGCGGAGAGATTACGTATCGTTTCGTAGAACGATTGCCGAATAATAAGATTCGGTATAAATTCCGCTTGCGCGTCTATCGAGATTGTCGTGCTGCAGTCACCACTCAATTAGATTCTGTTGCGTCAGTTGGCGTTTTTTTGCGCAAAGTGACAGGGACTCTCACGACATACATTAATTATGGTGATGATAGTTCTCGTGTATTGCTTAAAATCGCCAAAGACACCTTGCGGAATGTGGCACAACCTAATTATCCTTGTTTGACACCGCCGCCTGACGTATGTGCAGAAGAAGGTATTTATGAATGGGAATCCATCGTTCGGCAATCGAATCAAAGCTATTTTGTTACTTATCAGCGTTGTTGCCGTAACTCTACGATTGGTAACATTAACACTCCTGGGCAGGCAGGTTCGACTTACACCGTTGAAATTACACCAGAATCACAGGCTTCAGAAAATAGCAGCCCCTATTTTACGGGTTTGCCGCCGACGATTATTTGTGGTGGCGAGGCATTTAATTATGATCACTCTGCTTTGGATGATGAAGGAGACCAATTAGTATATAGTTTTTGCTCGCCCTTGACGAGTGGTCAATCGGGTGTGGTTGCGCCGCCTTATAATAATGTAGCTTTTATAGCTCCGTATTCAACTTCGTTGCCATTAGGTACGACATTGCGAATAGATCCCAATACAGGAATGATTATAGGAAGGGCACCAACGGTTAATATTCAATTAGTTGTGAGTGTTTGTGTTGAAGAATATCGAAATGGCATATTAATCGGGAAGATTTTCAGAGATTTTCAGTTTAATATTCGGAGTTGTACGCGCAATCTTACTGCGAATGTAATAGCCGATTCCGTTTTTGCACCTGATAAAAAATTTATTATCCATGCTTGCGATACGTTCACATGGAATTTTGTTAATACGAGTCTCGGACGTGCCAATGTGAGCAATTTTTATTGGGAATTTAATATGAAAGGCGATATTCAACGATTTACAGACTGGAATCCATCTATTTTCTTTCGGGACACGGGCTATTATCGGGGTAGATTGTTGTTAAATCCAGGTACGACTTGTGGCGATACGGCGAATATTGAAATTGCAATAGGGTCGGGGATGCGCTCTGATTTTTTGATTAAATATGATACTTGTGATGCGGGGCCCGTTTTGTTTGAAAGCAAGGCAACCACTACTTATAATGCGATTCAAAAATTAATTTGGAATTTTGGAGATGGGGAGATTGATTCCACCTATCGCCTCCGTCCGGGGCATCAATATGTGACGGCGGGGCGTAAACCTGTAAATTTATTGTTACGAGACCGCTATGGCTGTCGCAAAGATACAACAATTGCATTTGATTGGCTGCCTGCGCCACCGATTTTGATAGTGGAACCTGATGCATTTGTGGGTTGTGCGCCCGCAAAAGTGTTTTTCAACAATCGTTCTACGCCCTTAGATACGACTTATAAAATTGTATGGGATTTTGGAGATGGTACGAAAGGTTCTAAAATCAGTCCTCAGCATTTTTATGACAAACCAGGCATTTACACAGTTACCTTACAGGTGACTTCTCCTTTCAATTGTTATAAAGAGGCGGAATTTACGAATTGGATAAAAGTTCGTCCTTTGCCAACCGCGAATTTTGATTGGCAGGAAACAGAAATTACGAATTTAGCACCGAGTGTTCATTTTCAGAATAAATCATCGGCAGATGTGATTAGTAATCGGTGGTATTTTGGAGGGCGCGGTTTGACAACGGAACCAAATCCGATGCACACGTATCGTCAACAAGATACTGGTTTTCAACAAATTAGATTATTTGTGGCGAATCAATATGGTTGTAAAGACTCCATGTCTAAACAAATTTATATTAAACCTGTGATTACACTTCATTTTCCGAATGCGTTTACGCCCAATAATGATACGCGGAATGATGAATTTAAAGGGGTTGGTTTTTTGTATGGTCTAAAAAGTTATCGTTTTGTGGTTTGGAATCGTTGGGGGGAGAAGCAGTTTGAATCGGCTGACCCGTTAGAAGGTTGGGATGGCTCTAAACATAATGCAGGTGCGTCCGCGCCAGAAGGCGTTTACCTATATGAGTTGATGTATATCACGCCGACGGGAGAATTGATTCAGAAAAAAGATTTTTTCACGTTGTATCGTTAATACTTTTGAATTGGGATGCTGATAATATGAAAGATTTTAAGGATGTTTTTAGTAAAAAATTGCACTTTTGAACTGAAAATATCCTTAAATTTTTTCATATCATCAGCCTCCTAATTTCAAAAGATTCGGAATGATTACGAATTGATACTTAATAAGTTTTTCAAAGAAACCGAATCTTGTGGTTTCATGCGTCCGCTCAGTATCAACCGTAATTCTCTCCTTTTTAAAGCATCTTCAAATTGATTTTCTTCTTCCGCAGATAATGGAATGACTTGTGGAACAGGTTGTGGCAATAAAGTTTTATCATCTAACCCGACAAAAGTGAAATAAGCATGATTACATCTGCGTAAATTTCCTCCTTTAACATTTGCTGCCGACACTTCAACAAAAACTTCTACTGAAGTGTTGAAAGCTCGGGTAACAACGGATTCAATGGTAATCACATCGCCATTCTGAATGGCTTTCGTAAAAGAAACGTGGTCAACCGATGCGGTCACAACGTGTGACGCGCAATGTTTCCCCGCGCACACCGCCGCCGCAATATCCATCCATCGCAATAAATTACCGCCCATTAGATTGCCCATCGGATTGGTATCATTTGGCATAATCATTTCAGTCATAATTGTTTTACTATCGGATGTTTTTTTGGCAGGAAGCACAATTGCCTCTTTTTCGACGGCTTTCAAAGCATTTTTGGAATTATTTTTCATCAATATTATTAAAATGAACGCGCTACGAATTACACAAATTTTTCATAAAATCATCTTTTTCGTGAAAAATTCGTGCAAGTCGTAGCAAAAAAAATGAGTTTACCGAATCATAACGCCTTTTCGATTCAAAAAAGGAATTCTTGTAAAATGAGCCGCATCAATACTGCCCGCGACAAAAACATATTTTTTATCATACATATTGCCGTCAAACGTAAAACTAACCCAATATTCATTCGCAATTTCAAACAATTTAGTTTGAATGGGTTCTATTTTAAGAATTTGTAAACCGCCAATCGCCTCAAAAAAATGGCGTAAAGTGCTGGTTTTCACGGTTTGACCGTTCACTTCGCCATAACCGCGCGACGCAATCAAAACATTCCGAATCGGCTCTTCCTTCAAATTGAGGATATACACTTCCCACAATTCATCTTCGGGTGTTGCGTCTTCTTGCGGAACAATGGCGATTGCCAAATCTTCTACTCTTAAATTAGGTATATCTTTTTTCATGTAAAAATATTTAACTTTTAATAGTTATATAATCTTTTTAAAACCAATTAATTATAAATATTCAAATTCAAATAAATCAGCAAAATGTTTTTTCAATTTGGTTTGAACCTCCAAATAATCTACTTTAAAACCCAATTCTGCTGATAAACTCGTTACGGATTTATCTATGTCGTCAATGCCGCAAGGGATAATATTTTTAAAATAATTCAAATCGGTATTGATATTGAAAGCAAAACCATGTAACGTTACCCAACGACTAATATGTACGCCAATGGCGCAAATTTTGCGAAAAACAGGTTTTTGAACGGTCGGTTCAAGCCATACACCTGTAAATTTTGCAATGCGTATCCCATTGATATGGTATTCTTTAAGTGTTAAAATGACAGTTTCTTCCAAAAGACGCACGTATTTATGAACATCGTTAAAAAATAAATCCAAATCAAAAATGGGATAGCCAACAATTTGCCCCAACCCATGAAAAGTTATATCGCCGCCGCGATTGATTTTAAAAAAATCAATCAATTGTTCTGCTAATTGCGCCTCATTCAATAACAAATGCTGGATAGAACCACTTTTACCTAATGTATATACAGGCGGATGCTCACAAAACAACAAATAATGTTTTTGTGGATAATTTAACGGATATTTGCCATCGGGTAAGCGATGCAACAATTTGTTTGTAATTAACTCTTGTTGCAAAAGGGTTTGATAATCCCACGCAGCGCGATACGAAATATTGCCTAAATGCTGAAATTCAATGAATTGTTTTGCCATTTTCAAGAATGATGAATGATGAATTATAAATGATGAATATTGAATTGATATTATATCAAATGTTGATATTAGTAAAATTCATCATTTATCATTCATAATTCATCATTAATTAATAACCTTGTGCAGTCGTCAAACCAAATTGAACGCAATGATGTAACAAATGTCTTGCATGGAATTCTTCCCATTCTGCCACATTCAACGCGCCAAAATAAGGATGAATCGGCAAAATAGCAGGATGTTCATCCAAATAATCTTGCAAACGCTCCAATTCGATGACAACTTGTGCTTTTGCTGTTGCCAAATCCGCTTCTCTCAAACGGGGCAATTCTTTAAATATAAGCTGAAAACCTTTGGGCATTGGCACAAATTTTTCAAAAAAACGCATTTTACGATACGCCAATTTTTCAGGTGATTGTTCGCCGACCACTTGCATAGGGCGTTTTCCATTAGAAAAACTGAGTGCAAATGCTAAATGTTCTGCGACATGTTGCGCAGTCATTTGTCCCCATTGCGGCTGCGTACCTTCGTTTAATTTTTCCAACAAAGGTGGAAATTCGACATATAAGAAATGATTCCAATTCATTTTTAAAATAGTTATGTTTTTGATTGCAAATTAGCATTAATAGCCGCCTAATCCAGAAATTTGGACTCCAATTTTGCCCGTTGCGTTAGCATAAATTTTAATACCTTCGGGCATGACATCCAATTGATTAATATTTAAATGTTCTACCAATCCATTAATGGTAGTAAAATTATTCAAAACATAATTTTGTAATTTCTCATTAACCGTAACTTTTATTTCACTCAATTTGCTGCCAATCGGAAAAATCGTTTTTTCCTTAATTTTTTTAGCAATCACACCTTCAAACAACCATAAAGCACTTCTTAATAAAAAATTTATATCATTTAGTTCATAATTCACATTTTCGAGTTTCAGCGTGTTTGTCGTCGGGTCGAATACAGGCGTACCTATTAGAGAAATATTGCCACTATAATTGCCTGAAAATCCAGCATTTACAATCAATTGATTGTTTTGACCAAACAATTTTAAACTCGTAATTTTAACAGTTTGCCCCCCTAATTGAATACTTTCACCAATAACCATTTTTTGCGCCATCGCTTCCGCTTCATGCATCGGAATTTTCGTAGTAAGATTGATTTCAAAATCATCTTTGGTCAAAATGTCTTTTGATAATTCAAAATTTGGTAAATTGATATTTCCATCAAACGAAGGTTGCGTTTCACTCATCACGGCTTCGGTCACGCCAGAAGTAGCAACCATCGCAGTCAATTCATCTCCCACCGCGCTCAACGCCGTAACCGAAATGGTTTGAGGTGTTAATTTCAACCAAAAAGGATAGGTTTCATCTAATTTTATGGGATTTTGCAACATTTTCCACACATCATTCATGCGGGAAGGCAAATCAACACTTTGTTTAATGGACGTGTCAATACCTTTAGTTAATTCCGTTTGGGTTCTATCCACAATCAAATTAGCAATGTATTTCACATCTAAATTGCCCAAGCCTGTTTTGACTGCCATATTTTTAAGCCATTCATAGCCTGTCAATTCCGTTTTTGATTGTAACGACCAATCAGAATTAAGCTGCAACACCGTTTTGAACGTTAAAGCGATTTCGCCTTCTGCTTCGATGCCGCGCACACCTGTTACTTTTGTTTCCAACAATTTTTTAAAAATCCAGAGGTGTACAGGCACTCTGTACGTCATAGACATCCCTTCCAATCGAATTTTAATACTTCGACTTTTGGTTGCCTTCATTTTCAAACCGTCTGAGTCAAGGCTCGTATCTTCGTAAAGAACGCCTGTTATTTGATTATTTAACATTTGTTCGATGTCCGACTGGCTCCAACGAACTGGAATATGGACAGAAGATAGAGTTGAAGCGACCGTCGTTGGCAAATTATAGCTTTCCATGATGTTGTCAGGCTGTTTAAGCGGCTTGT
>JBEEMZ010000126.1:0-13924 GCA_041192405.1 Bacteroidota bacterium
CAAACGAGTTGTAAAAGGCGATTTTGCCATATTTTCTTTCGCTTGCAGGTAGGCACTTTCGTCAATCTCAACGCCATCCACTTGCGTTTGAGTAGCGACGGTTCGTTGTGCTGCCATAATTGCAATAACGCCCGTACCCGTACCTATATCTAAAATCGTTTCCGCTTGTGCCACATTCGCCCAAGCACCAAGCAATACGCCATCGGTGCCGACTTTCATCGCACAGCGGTCTTGCTCTATCGTAAATTGTTTAAACCGAAATGGTTTTTGAATCGCTTTTTTTTCTTCAAGCATAAAAAAATTGAATAATGAACTGATAATATGGAATAATGAATTAGGAATGGTAATGTATAAAAGCGTTGTAATTCATATTTTACACATTTGACATTTGCTTCACCATTCAAACAAAAAAATCCCTTCCAAAGTTAGGAAAAGGGATTTAAAAACGCAATTATTTTTACTTTATTTTTTAAATTAAAACAAACTGTTAAGTAGTTCGTTCGTTACACTACTGAGTTGTTAAAGATTTAAGATGTAAATAATGAATTATCAATCTATTTTTCTCGCAGATTTCGCAGATTTTCTTTTGGACTCTTTTTCTGCGGGAAAAAACCATATTACAACTTTAACAACTCAGTAGTGTATTCGTTCGTTAACGAACTATTCTAAAAACAACTTTTGTTTAGGAGCCACCAAATCTGAATTTGCCATTCCATTATACAGACGCAATTTTTCAACACTCAAACCATGTTTTTTAGCAATGCTATATAAGGTCTCACCATCTTTGGCAATATGACATTTTTTACCATTAACCATTGTAACACCTTCTTCTGCGCCACCTTTGGAACTCATTTTTTTAGAATGATTCGAATAAGGAGCAGGCGTAGTTGCTGCCGCAGGTTTATCATCCTCACAGACACATTCCGAAATTTTAACAACTTGACCTGTACGAATTGCTTCGTCCGCGCTCATACCATTCAAACGCCGAAATTTTGCTTCTGTGACTTTATATTTTTTTGCCATAGATGCAATCGTTTCACCTTTTTGTACAATATGTAAACCACTGTCTTTCTCGCGTTTAACAAATAAGGGTACTTGTGCTTCGGCACCGCCTTTGGCGAGAATGGCTCTTGCTTTTGCTTCGTCCGATTTTTGAGTCATGGTTTCGCCGCCTTTGTTTTTCAAACGCGTTGCGGCTGCCTTTTTTTGTTTCATTTTTGCCTCATAGTCATCAGGAATCGCTTGGGCTGTACCTGGGTCAATTTCGTAAAAGCTCCCTTTCATATTCAAAGCCTCTGAAGGCTTAATTTTAGGCGGAGCTTCAACAAGCAACTTGCTACCAGGCAAAATATCATCCGAAACCAAATTATTCCAAGCCCGCAATTGTCCCAAAGTGATTCCAAATGAACGACTTACAGAATATAAATTATCACCAGATTTGATTTCGTAGGTGCCATCTTCACTGGCTTGACGTGCTTTAATTTTAGTTGAAGCAGTGGCTGTTGTAGCATTTGTTGACTTTGAAGTTGACGTTTCTGTAACGGTTTCAGGCCCGTCTTGCAAAATCACAATAGGCAATTTATCTTCTACACTTGCAAAATAATCTTCAAGTGATTTGCCATTAACCGATTTTAAATCAATTTGACGTTCTGCACCATTTTCAGGAACGGTTTCCGAAATGATACCAATATGTGGCGCGTACCGAAAAGTACGGCTAATCACATTCGTACTTCCTGCAAGGGGTTCCACTCTAAAATGATAAACCGTTTTGCCATGCAACGTTTCAGTGCCAATAAAATAGACTTGCGAATGACTATCCTGTGCCGCCAAATTTTCATAAGGCGTTAACAAATCAGACGCAAATGTGTATTGATTTCCCACAAATGACAACAAATTTTCACCCGTCACCACATACGAAATAGACCCGATTGCATATAATCGCGTTCCATTCGGCGTATTGATCACAATATAAGCATTTTTTTTGCCTTCGTTCACTGCCGACATTGCGTCTTCATCCAAAAAAGCATCTTTGCAAGGAATCGGATGCACCGTTTTGGTCGGTTTGAGTGGATTGTCTAAGCCGATTTGAAAAAAATATTTCTCTGTCGCACTTTTATTCAATCGAAAGGTGATAAAAATTTTGCCATCTGCATTGTCATCTAAGCGATACTCCAATTTATCCATGCAAGACGGGTCATATTGGATAAAATATTGAGCCGTCGCTGTGCGCAAAAGGCAAAAAAACGAGATTGCCAATAAGGTAATTTTCCTCATAAGGTTTTGATTTTGATTACTATGTAATTCGTTGTAATTGAGTGCATTACTTCCTATATGATACGAATTGGCATACGAATAACCACCACTTTTGATACCTTTTTACTAATTTTTTAGTTTTATTAAATCAAAATTCGATTCCATTTAGAAATAAAAATTAAAATAGAAATAAAATAAAAAAATAGTAAAAATCTACTCAAATTTATGTTATGATTGTGTTCCAATTCGTATCATGGTACGAAATTAGTCTTTTTCTTGAAATTGGCTAAAAAACATTTTAAGATTTTAAAATTTTTCTGTTGGAAGACTCATTGAAGTCATCATTTGTTGCCATTTAACCAAATCTTGTTTGGGAATATCTTTTTTAACAATAGATTCGATTGAAATCAATGTATTCATATCGCCTTTTTTGTCAAAAGTCAATTTGAGTAAATACTGAATACTTTTATCTTTGGGATTCACCAATCCAAACGCTTCTACCATACCTGTTTCCATCATGATTTGTTGTGCGAGCAATGGCTTAAGGTTTGGTTGTTTTTCAAATATTTTTATTAAAACGTTGATTGCTTTTTGATTGTTTTTAAAATGGTCTTCTGTTTTAAACTTTGTTTTCAAAACTTCTTTTTGATTGTTTTTCAAGGCACTCACCATTTCATATACATTTTTTAATCGTTCGGGGGCAAATAACAATGTTTCATAATAGGAGTCATTGTGCACATCCACTACAATTTGGGCATATTGATTTTGAATAAATGGACATGCTGTATAAAAATAACCACTCAATTGATGTGCAAAACTTTCGGCAGCTTGCTTATTTGTAATATTTTTGCGTTGAGCAAAATCTAAAACCGCTCGACCTAAATCATTGTTAAAAACGCTATCTTTTTGAACTAAATCATGCATACATTGCTCATACATTTTGCGCCAAGTAGCATCTTTAAAAGGTGTTTTTTTAGCATTAGATTTTTCGTAATGCTTTGTAACACAATCACATAAAGGTATGTTTAATTTATTATAAAAGGGTGATTCATCACCTTCATACCCATACTTTTCTCCAAACGCAGGACAATTTTGAAAGGTTTGAATTAAAATATTTTTTTGTAAATCTTGCTCCTTATCACGCGGTGCGTAAGCGATGAGTTGTTTATAATCAAGATAGACGGGCTCAAAAATCTGTTTCGCAAAAAAATGAAAGCGCACAAAATTTCGTTGAGCAGGTTCAATCGAAGTGGGTCCCGTAAATTTTTGACACAAATCGTCTGAGATTTTGCCCATCATTTCTACTTTATTTTCGGGTTCGGCTTGCGCTAAAAAGGTTGTCGCAGTTGGGACTTCTTGCAGAACCGCCCGCTTTAGCCAATAACGCGCTTTAACCCGATTTTGTTGAACGCCATTGCCATTCAAATACAATTGTCCAATAAGCAGTTGAGCGAATGCAAAACCACTTTTTGCCGATTTTTCACTCCAAAAAGCAGCTTTTTGCAAGTTTTTTCCAATGCCTTCCCCTTCCATATAGGCAACTGCAAGGTTGTACATAGCTTTAAAATCGTTATTATCTGCGGCTTTTCGATACCATTCCACTGATTTTTGCAAATCTTGCGGCTGTTTTGACCAGCCATTGCTGTAAAGTGCGCCGAGATTATATTGCGCTTTTGCGTAATCTTGTTTAGCGGCTTTGAGATACCATTTAACGGCTTCGGCAGTATCTTTGGGCAAGCCGCGTCCTGCGAGATAGCCATTTGCAAGATTTGTTTGGGCAGCCGCATACCCGCTTTGAGCTGCTTTTTTATACCATTTAACAGATTCTGATAGATTTTGCGCAACACCATTGCCTTTTTCATACGCCAATGCTAACTCATTCATCGCTTCTAAATTGCCTTTTGCAGCACCGTCGCGCAAGGTTTCAATCGGTTGGGCGGGCAACAATACAATATTTTGTAATAAAAAAATTAAACAAAAATATTTTAAATACATCATGCAGGTTGTAATAAGGTCTTGATTTTAAAATAAAAAAACAAAAATAAAGAAAAAAAGCCAATCTTGCATCGTGAATTGCAAATTTGCATTATAAAAGTTTTTGAAATTCGAATTGAACAGATTGAATGATAGAATTGTTTATAGTTAGCGGGTGCGTTAAAGTTCTAATTGCAATAACGCACCAACTAACTACTGTTCCCACAAATAAGGTTTGTGGAAAAGGTTGCGCCGCTATAGAGGGGAGGGGCAGCGAGATGAAAATTTAAAAAAGGATTTTTTTTTAAATTTTCATCTCGCTGTAAGTTTTTCTTTTCCTTAAGCCTTATTAAGTAGGTGAGCAGTGAAAAAGTATTTAAAATCTACGCCAGAAGAGGAGGGGGCTGGAGAGAGAGATGATTTTGATTTTTGATTTTTTAGAGAGCGATGCTCTCGCGGCGCGAAAATCAACCTACTTTTTCACTGCTCACTTACTTACATAGCAACGAAATTATCCATTTTTGACAATTGCCAATATGACTCATCAACAAGCGCACGGTAACATTGTTACAGAAGAGCATCTTCAATTCCTACGAATGGATTTTGAAGAAAAATTAGATTTTTTTCGCCAATCGAATCTTGATTTGGAAACCAAAAACCGTTATCTTGAATCTACGCTCAGCGAAATTGCTGATTTTTACAATAATGCACCCTGTGGCTATCATTCGGTGGACGAAAATGGAATCATTTTGCGCATCAATGATACAGAGTTGAGTTGGTTAGGTTTCACGCGGGCGGAAGTCGTTGGTAAAAAGTCTTTCTGGGAGTTTGCGGTTCCAGTAGGCGTAACAGTTGCGCAACAACGAACTGTTTTTGAAAATTTTAAAAAAACAGGTTTTGTTAAAGAATTAAGGTTTGATTTAAGGTCAAAAGATGGTTCTTTGCGCCCTATTTTGTTGAGTGCGACGGCAATTTATGATGCAAATGGGCAATATAAAATGTCTCGTTCCACGATGTTTGATGTCAGTGGGCATTATCAACGAGTGCGCGAGATGCGGCGATTGAATGAACAATTGTATAATTTGAACCAAGATAAAGACCGTTTTATCGGCATGGCTTCGCACGATTTGCAAAATCCGTTGGCAGCAATTAGCATGTGTGGGGAATTATTGGAAAAAACAGGTGCAGGATTCAGTGAGTTACAGAAAAAATTAGTTAAAAATATTCGGCGTTCGGCGGCGCGAATGTCTTCTTTGATTTCGGATGTGTTGAATATCAATCGAATCGAACGAGGTTCGTATCAACTTGAAATCATAGATGTGGATTTAAAAACATTGGTTTGGGACATAATCAGTCGGCATGAAGTGTTTGCATTGGCGAAACGGATTATTTTGAGTTTGGACGTGCCGAAAGGAAACTGGAAAATGAAGACCGATAGGGGAGCGGTTTCACAAATTGTTGAAAATCTATTGTCGAATGCTATTAAGTTTTCTTATTTTGACAAAAAAATAGGCGTTAAAATATTAAAAACGGTGGAAGGGATGCAAATTCGGGTTCAAGATGAAGGTCAAGGGATTCATTCGAATGAAATGAATTTGTTATATCACCGATTTCAACGACTTTCCGCGCTGCCGACGGCGGGTGAACCTTCTACAGGTTTAGGTTTGTCTATTGTGAAAGAAATGGTTGATTTACTGAAAGGTACGATTGAATGCGAAAGCGAAGTGAATATCGGAACGACTTTTATAGTAACTTTACGGTAGAAACGCATATAAACAGAAAATACATAGATTTGATTTTAAAAGATTTATGTATTTTAAAATCAAATCTATGTATTTTCTGTTTATATGTGTTTCCACCCTAAAATACACATTCAGATAGAGGATGCATTCATTTCATTTTGGTTTTCTCAAAAGATGCCACGTACTATCCCGACGCGCCCAAGCAAAGCCGCCCGAAAACTTATTAACCGTTTCATATTGAAACGGAATTTTAATTTCACCTTTTGCATTCACAAACCCCCTTTTTCCATGCAACTGAACTGGAAATAAGCCTTCTGAATGCGCACCACACCATTCATATTTATTAGGGGGAATCACTTCCTCCCCTTTTAGATTGATAATCCCAGATTTTCCATTTAATTGCACAGGCATGTGACCGCCTGAAAAATGGACTTCCATTTTATCATATTTCAATGGAACGACTAATAGCCCTTGTTTATCAATCGCACCATACTTGCCATTGATTCGAACAACTGCCAAACCTTCCGCAAAATCTTCTGCCATATCATATTGCGGTTCCACAGCGACCGTACCCTTTTTGGTAATGAATCCAAACCGATCATTCATAGACACTCGACATAAACCTTCTGAAAATTTATCCCGTCTTTCAGATTTGACTTCCAATATATTACGCCCTGTCGTATCAATATAATAGACTTTGCGTCCATCTTCCACCGCCGCTAACCCATCTGTAAAGTTTTGAGTCGAGCTATAACGCAACGGAATGCGTTCAACGCCCTGCCGATTGACAAACCCCCACATACTGCCTCGTTTAACCGCCGCACAACCATTGGCAAATTGAGATTCACAATCATCATACTTTAAAGGTACTATTGTATCCCCATTATGATCGACAAACCCCATTTTTTTGTTGGATTCAACAAAGGCTAAACCTTCCGAAAACGGTTCTGCATCATCATAAACGGGTTGAATCACCATTTTGCCCGTTTTATCAATGAAACCATGTTTATTATTGAGTGTGACTGTTGCTAAACCTTCCGTAAATGGCCATGCATATTCGTATTGAACGGGAATCACTTCAACGCCATTTGTATCTACGAAACCCCATTTTTTATTGCGACGCACAGGGGCAAGTCCCTCTTGAAACCAAAATGTTTCATCATATTTTTCTGTTAATTGAATAACATTTGCCTTATCTACTTTAGAATAGTCACAACTTGTCGCAATCAGCATGACTCCCAAACCTATCCAAGAAAACCGGTTGTTCATTTTTGTAAAAATTAATTTGGGCGCAAAGAAACGGAATTTTTGAACGTTTAAAGCCTAAAACCTATTTTTTTATAGATTTTTGTGTATTTTGATATTGTTTAACTTAAAAAAAGTCAACCAGCAAAAATTATAAATGTTTTTTTTATTTATAATTAAAAGAAAAATCTCGAACATAAGGAACATGTTTCCAATAAGAAACGTAAGTAAAAAAATTTAAATCGTTGGTTGTCACTCACTTATTACTAAAATTAGGTTAGTGCTTGGCACGATTTATGGATTTCGGATTGTGGGTTTCGGATTTCGGAATCTATGCAGGATTTTAGATAGCAGAATACTCTTCGGATTCCACCATCTGAAATCCACCATCCGAAATCTCTATACTATTTTATTCTAAAACTACACCGCGTTCTAAAACTTATTCATCTTCATGAAAAAACTTTTACTCTTTAGCCTGAGTCTTTGGATTAGTTGTCTGCATGCACAGACCAATTTTATTCATCAAGATTCAGTCGTCGCCCGAACAGCCGATTGTCAACTCGGCGTGGCGGTTTGCATCGATAGTTTTACTTACGATGATTTGAGTAATTACAGATTTACGCTTGACGGTCAACCTTTTAATGCCAATTTCGCCACTTGTAAAGTGGATACCATGCATGCTTATTCTTATTTGGTCATCTTCGGAGAAGGAGAATTAGGACCATTCTCTTTAGAAGAGTGGTTGGTCAATGGCGATACATTCAGATTGCGGTTTGCCAATTTGCGGCAATTGAAAGATTCAATGGTTGCATGGAACCCTTCTGGACAATGGCAATTAGACCCGATTTCTAATATTATCTTTGGGTTTGCGAATGGTAGCAATTATTCGTGCCAAAGAATTCTTGGTTTGACCAGAGGTAGTCAAAATGTTATTTGCTACAATCAAGGATTGCGCTACACAGGCTTGCGTTTTAACTTGCCTGTTGGACGGCACCAATTTATTGTAGAAGATTTAGTGAACAATGTACGCGACACGGTTAAAATTACCGCCGCTTGTATTCGACCGGATACGGTGGTTCGCAATATTCAAGTTGGAACCAGTGATAATTACTGCGTAAGTAGTGGTGAATTACTGGGTGCGTTGCAAGGCACGACTAATTTTTGCGCTCGTGCTACGACACATGCTGTTTTTCAAGCACCTTCAAATAATTGTATTACTTTTAATGGTGCAACAGTTGGTTCTGATACGGCTTGTTTGCGGTATTGCGACCAGTTTGGAATTTGCGATACTACATATGTCGTTGTCAACGTGACTGCAACGCCAAATGGGAGAGGGCATGTGATTCAAGATACGATTACATCAGGCTTGAGCCGCACGCGTTGTGCTTTGAATATTCCTTCTGGTACGATTGCGTCTATGTCGAATGCTTGTCCATCAAATAGTGGCAATAATGTTCGTTTTACGTTAGACCCTATAAACCGTTGTGTAACTTATACAGGTTTAACAGAAGGTACCGATTCTGCTTGCGTGGTGATTTGTAATACGAGTGGTATTTGCGATACTAATTATTTTTATATTGGTACACGGGTCTCATTGCTGCCCACAGGCGTGCGCATGCGTGTAACAGATACCTTAGCACTTGGCACTTCAAAACCAATTTGTGGTACGTTACGTGGTGGTGGACTAACCATTGCAGGCATAACGAATCTTTGTGCAGGTGGTTCGGGCACACGGGCAACTTTTAGAAATTTAAATACAGCAAATGGTTGTTCACAAGTAACCAGTATTTCAGTCGGTACAGATAGTGCTTGTTGGAAGGTTTGTTATAGCAATGGTGTTTGTGACACCTTATATATGGTGATGACGGTGTACCCGCCTCAATCAAATGGGACGCGTAACCGTGTCACGGATAGCGTAGCCATCGGAGCGACTAAAACCTATTGTGTCCCTACACGTAGTGGCGGCTTATTTGTTACAGGCGTTACAAATACCTGCCCAGCAGCTTCGGGTGCACGGGTTAGCTTTACAAATATTGACCCTGTAACAGGTTGCATGACAATTGGAGGGCTTACAACAGGCACGGACAGCGCGTGTATCCAAATTTGTTACAATAATAATATCTGTGATACTTTCAATGTGATCATGACAGCGTATCCATCTGTACCTGTTAATGCGCCAAGTAATATTACTCGATTGACCGATACGGTTTTGGTTGGCACTCAGAAAGATAGATGTTTCACTTTGCGGACAGGGCAGACTGTCACATCATTTGTCAATTACTGTCCTCAAAATGGTGGCAATCGGGTATTATTTGGTAATTTAAATAGTACAAATGGTTGTGTGACATTAGTAGGGATGCGTCCAGGCATGGATAGTGCTTGTTTCCGCATTTGTTATCAGAATGGCACTTGTGATACGGTGATTTTGACGGTAGGTGCTTATACGCGACCTAATTTTTCAAATGGTGGTGGAAATAATGTACGGTTGTCTGATAGTATTGCAGTTGGCACGAATAAACCCACTTGTATTCCTTTGCGCACAGGTTTGACGGTTTCAGGAATGACAAATATTTGTCCAGGTAATAGTGGCAATCACGTTACCTTTACAAATCTGAATCCAGTAACGGGTTGTGTTACTTTGACAGGTATTGCGCCAGGTGCGGATAGCGCGTGTTTGCAAATTTGTTATACGAATAATGTTTGCGATACGATTTATATTTCAGTTGGGGCATATACGCCTACCAATATAACGGTTTCTAATACAAGACATATTTTCCGCGATACCGTTTTTGTTGCGCAAACTCGAAGCAAATGTAATTTCATCGCACCCGCAGGTGTCGGCGCAGGATTTTTTGATTTTTGTAACCAAATTGGTTCAAACGTATTTTTTGATGTAAATGGGGGGTCTCGTTGTGTAACTTATACTGGTCTTGCACCAGGAATTGATACTGTTTGTATTGCAGTTTGTAATATTTCGGGACAATGTGACACGACTTTTACCTATATTACCGTTATTGATACAACGCCTCGAAGACATGTTTTGACAGATAGTGTTTTAGTCGGCTCAACAAGTACGCAATGTAATTTGACGAATCCAGGCGGTACGTTGACAACCATTCGAAATGTATGTGCTCATGCGAGTCCATTTATGAGTTTTACAATTGATTCAGTGCGGCGTTGCATTACTTATACAGGTTTGGCGGTCGGTCGTGATTCCGTTTGTATTGAAGTTTGTAATGCACAAGGATTTTGTGATACGACAATTGTTAGAGTTAACGTGAGACCCAGAGATAGCAGTCGGATTCACAGAAGAACGGATACGATTACAATTGGTATGGATAGAGTCATTTGTAATTTAGTAAGTCCAGGTGGAACCATTAGCACATTTAGTAATTTTTGCGCAGGCGCATCTGGGACGAGGGTTGATTTTTCAATAGACACAGTTCGGAATTGTCTTCGTTACAAAGGCATGACTTTGGGAAATGATTCAGCCTGCATACGGGTTTGTAATACAAATGGTGCTTGTGATACAACATATGTAACTATTACAACGATTCCTGTGGTGACGAATCAGGATATTAATGATACGATAACAGTTGGTTTGAATCGAATTTATTGTGTTCCAGTGAGCGATACGCGTGTCATGCGTAGCGGTTGTACACCGAGCAATGGCGGATTTGCAACGATTACGGTTGATACAGTAACAAGATGTATCACATATACAGGTGTTCGTCAAGGGACGGATTCGACTTGTTTTGTATTATGTAATTCTGTGACAGGGCGTTGTGATACGATAAAAGTGCGCATTAGAGCGATTCCGTTAGGAAACGCACCTTTATATTATACGGATACCATTACAGTTGGCTTGAATAGAACTTTTTGTAATTTAAAACGACCTTCGGGACTGTTCCGCAGCATTCAATATTGCACACCGCCCACAGGCACAAATGTTAGATTTGCATTGGATACAGCGACGCGTTGTATTCGTTATACAGGCACTGCGATAGGAACGGATTCAACTTGTGTGATTATTTGTGATTCAACGGGTCGTTGTGATACGACTTACGTAAAAATTCAAGTAAAACCAGTTTCATTGGTTACGCCAAGTGTGGATACCGTTAGAATGCCCGTTTTAGGTAATAGAACGTATTGCCCTGACCAAAATGAATTAGCAGGTGCGCCCATCACGCGAATCGAATGGTGTAGCCCGTTGAATTTAACGCATTCAACAGCGATTTTGGATTCTGTAACGAAATGTGTTAGAGTAACAGGTGCTGCCGCAGGTTTAGATTCCGTTTGTGTGCGAATTTGCAATGCTTTTGGAATTTGTGATACGACCCGCTTATTTATTCGGGTCACACCAGATATAATACGCCCTACGCCTTCATTCGATAGTATTCGGTTAAATGTGGGTATAGATTCGGTCTTTTGTAGAGTAGATACAAGCCAAATAGGAGGTCGAGTGGTGCGTATTTTCAACGCATGCCCTCAAAGTTCAAGGCATACAACGCTCACAATAGATTCAATTACAAAATGTGTGCGCATTAGAGGCGTATCCGTTGGACGCGACACAGCGTGTATTGTGGTTTGTAATGCGAATGGCGTTTGTGACACGACAACGATCTATATCAATGTTGGCAGACCGAATCCAAGTATTATTTTGATTGCAAATGATGATAGAGATACCGTTAAATTTAGAGGTTTCCGTGTGTTAAACATTTTTGCAAATGATACAATTCGGGCTACGGTGACTCGATTTAATATCTTGATTCCACCTGTTAAGGGACTGTTAGATACGATTAGTAGGGGAATTGTTCGATACACAAGTGGTTTTGCCGCCGCCGCTTGTGGATTAGATAGTTTTCAATATGAAGTTTGTACAGGTACGATATGTGATACCGCATGGGTTTACATTTATGTGGATTGTCCACAAGATTTAACCTTTTGGAATGCGCTTTCGCCTAATAACGATGGTAAAAATGACGTTTTAATCATTGATGGGTTACAAAATTATCCAAATCATACCTTATGTATCTTCAATCGTTGGGGTAATGAAGTACTACGAGTTAAGAATTATCAACAAGATTGGACAGGTAACTGGAATGGACAATTATTACCAGATGGCACTTATTTCTACTTTTTGCGCGATGATGACAAAGGCGAAGTTGTAAAAACGGGATATATACAATTAATGAGATAGTTTTAAGAGGAACTTTCTCAGCTGCGCTAAGAAAGTTCCTCTTAAAATCATTGTACCTTAGAAAGACTATGCAAGATATAAGAAAATATTAAATCTCTTACAATTAAATCAAAAATAACGAATCAGCACGATTTTTGTGCCTTTTTAAGAAAAGACTTGTAATTCTGCACCCATACTATGTGAGCTCCCCCCAAAAAGACTCAAATAATTTATAAAAAATTCTTTAATCAATGAAGAAAACTATCACACTTTTCACTCTGCTGCTTGTCGGAATACGGGTGTCGGCTCAACAAGATCCGATGTTTACCAAGTATATGTTCAACAGTTTGATATTCAACCCAGCGTATGCGGGTTCTAAAGATCACATGATAGTCAATTTGCTCCATCGGACACAATGGTGGGGCATTGATGGCGCGCCGCAAACGCAATCTTTGACGATTCATACGCCTATGAAAAATGAGCGCGTTGGTCTTGGGGGAAGCCTCGTTTATGACCAAATCGGGCCCACAAAGACGATTTCGGGTAACATCGCGTATTCGTATCGGATTCCAGTCGGTAAAGGCAAATTGTGTATCGGCGTGCAAGGCGGCGGTTACAATTGGAATGCGGATTGGAGCAAATTACAAAGAGTGGATCCAGGTGATCCTGCGTATCAATTGAATGTAAATGTATGGAGACCGAATTTGGGAACGGGCATTTATTATTACAACAACAATTTTTACACAGGCATTGGTTGTCCGCGCATTATTGAGTACGATTTGACAAAAGACAGAACGGATAATTCTGCCATTTACGCCAAACAATATCGGCACTATTTTTACACCATTGGCGCAGCGATTCCATTGAATGGGAATGCTTTGATTTTCAAACCTTCGGCTTTGGTTAAATCGGTTGGGTTGGACAGCAAACTTAAAAAAGATCCCGCTTTTGGAAATATTGGTGCACCGACTGAATTTAATATTGATTTATCTTTATTTTTTCAGGAGACTTTATGGGTTGGCACTTCATTTCGGTCTGCGGTTGAAGCGTTCAATAAAACGAGTACATATGACTCTGTGGACTTATGGTTTGCATACTATTTGTCGAATGGCATGCGATTAGGCGCGGCGTATGATTACACATTGACGAAATTGCAAACTGCAGCAGGTGGTTCTTTTGAAATCATGATTGGCTATGAGTTCGATTACCAAACGCGTAAAACAGTGACACCTCGTTACTTTTAGTTGGTTGGTTAGTTAGTTAGTTGGTTGGTTAGTTGTATCTTAACCAACTAACCAACTAACTAAATTCGTTAAAATTTGTGCGATTCGGGGCAAAATCTATTTTTTGGCATGACATTTCGATAAAATAACAAAACCATTCATAAAACACTATGATGAAATCCTAAATGACGAATGAAAAATCACCTAAAATTCATCAGTTGTCATTCCATAGGAAAGTCATCATTACACATACAAACATACTATATTCATTACAAATCAAAATCATGAAACCGAGTAACTTTTACTTC
>JBEEMZ010000127.1:0-13695 GCA_041192405.1 Bacteroidota bacterium
TCGGCGAGAATCTGCGGGAAAATCTGCGAAATCTGCGGGGAAAAATAGATTGATAATCAATTATTTACATATTAAATCTTTAACAACTCAGTAGTGTATCAAAAAATCAATACACAAACGACAAATAATGTGGAAACATTTCCTTCCAAACGGGCCAATCATGCGTCGCGTTGGGGCGACAATCCAACCAATGATTCACCTTTTTAGCGTTCAAAATTTCTGACATCTGCAAATTCGCTGCCAAGCAAATATCTCTATCCGACGTGCCCAAACAAATTTTCATTTGCCAAAGTTCGGGTTTATCCAAATTTGGTATGTAATCTAATGGATTATTGAAATAAACATTGTCATCATAATGCGCGCCTACAAAATCCCGAATATCAAACGCGCCACTCATAGACATCAAATGGCTTACCGCATCGGGATACCGAAACGCAATATTAGCCGCATGATACCCGCCAAAACTGCATCCCGCAACCCCAACTTTCGTAAAACCTGTAGTTTTCCGAATCCGTTCAATGAGTTCCCATCGAATTAATTTGTCATACCAAGTATGATTTTCAGCCCGTTTCGACGGCGAAACGCTCCGATTATACCAACTTTGGCGGTCAATGCTGTCCACACAATACAATCGAATCAGTCCCTGCTCGACAAACCAACGCGCCGATTCAATCAAACCTTTATCACGCGCTTCGTGAAAACTACCCATTGTGGTCGGGAAAATGATAATTGGATAACCTTTATCTCCATACGTAAGCATTTGAAAATCACCGCCTAAGTGTGGTGAATACCATTGATGATGTTGTTCATTCATGATTTTTAGAAAAATTTTGTTTGATAATTAAATAATGATGAATAATGAATATATTCATCATTCCTTGATTTGTTATTGAAATGTTACAAAAACGCGCAAAAGTAACCTTTTATCTACAAATGCGTAGGGATGTTCTATCCAAAACTCGAAAGTAGTTTGTTATGACAATAAAAAATTATTTAGCCACGCTTTTTTTACTTCTGGTGACTGCGCTCCATAGCCAAAACCTCTCTTTATCGGGTGCTTGGGAATATCAATTGGACAGCGCAAATGTTGGTTTAACTTATAATTGGCAAAATTATTCGTACCCTTATAAAACAAATTTGCCTGGCTTTTTGCGTATTCGACAAGAGCCGATGAAGGAATTATTAGCATCAAAATCAGGTGAACCCAGTTCGATTCCGCCAACTTGGGCGATTCCGAATGGTTATACAGGAACTGTTTGGTATCGAAAAGAGGTTGAAATTCCTTCTTATTGGCGATTTCGGAGTATTTTGTTACAATTTGAACGCGTTTTTTGTACCACGCACCTTTGGATTGATGGCAAATTGGTGGGTACATCCGAAAGTTTGAGTACGCCGCATGTTTACGAATTGTCGCCTTTTGTAACGGGCGGCAAACATATTATAACTTTACGCATCAGTAATGCGATGCCTTACGATTTGGGTTCTTTGAACGATGCAGGTTTTGGCTCCATGTATCAAGGTTGGAATGGTTTAGTGGCGAAACCTGAAATTGTGGTGAAAGATAAAGTTTATATTGAAAATATTCAAGTTTTTCCAGAACCAGATAGTCAATGGGTGCGCATTACAGCGAATGTTAAAAATGGGAGTGGTTCCAAAGTCGCAGGTGAAGTATTGTTTTCGATTGGCAGTAAACAACAACGTTTTTCTGATAAAACATTGAAAATCAATTTAAAAGAAGGTGATAATCCTATCACGATGCGCTGCCCAACCGATAAAAAACCAATTTTATGGGATGAGTTTTCGCCTTACTTATACACGTTAAATGTTGGGTTTCGGTCTCAAAAACGGACGGATGATGCAATGGTTCACTTTGGTATTCGGCATTGGACGCGGGATAATGCGCAATTGCAACTCAATGGACGACGCATTTTATTACGCGGAACCGTCGAAGATGCGGCTACACCACAGCGCAATGGCGGTATTTGTGCGCCGTTGGACAAGGCGGCTTGGCAGGAAAAATTCAAAATTGCACGGAGTTATGGTTTGAATCATATTCGATTTCGGGCATGGTGTCCGCCGAAAATGGCTTTTGAAGTGGCAGATGAAATGGGCTTTTATTTACAAGTGGAATTGCCTGTTTCGTGTTTGGATGTGGCGAAAAACAATAAATCAGCTCGTTTTTTGCGGGAAGAAGCTGAGAGAATCTTAACGGAGTACGGAAATCATCCATCTTTTTGTTTTTTTTCGTTGGGGAACGAGTTAGAAGGCAATTTTAATATTTTGAATAATTGGGTCAAGGCGATGAAAGAAACGGATAAACGACATTTTTATACGACCACTTCTTTTTCACTCAGCGCGGGCAAAGGGCAATTTCCAGAACCTGCGGATGATTTTTTCGTTTCGCAATACACGCAAAAAGGTTGGTTGCGGGCGCGGGAATTGTTTGAAAACAAAGTGCCTGAATTTAAAAATGATTATACTTTTTTTTCAGACGATTTGCCGATTCCTTTTTTGACGCATGAAGTAGGACAATACGCTATTTTTCCCGATTTCAAAGAGATTGAAAAGTACCAAAATGGGTATGACCCCATTCACCTCAAGGCGATTGAAACGGCATTAAATCATCAAAAATTAAATGGTTTTGCGGAATCATTTGCGCAAGCGAGTGGCAAGTTTGCATTCACATTATACAAAGAAGAAATTGAAAGAGCATTGAGAACCAATCGTTTAAGTGGTTTTCAATTGGGCGGCTTACACGACGTGCCTGGGCATACTGCGGGGATGGTCGGCATATTGGACGCGTTTTGGGAAAGTAAGGGCATTGCACTACCTGAGCAATGGAGACAATTTTGTGCGCCGATTGTACCATTATTGCGTTATGATAAAGCGGTATATGAAAACAATGAAAAGTTTAATGGAGTGGTTCAAATTGCCAATTTTTCGGGCAATACTTTAGAGAAAAAACGGATTTTATGGTCTATCCATGAAACGGTTACAGGTGAAAAATTAGCCGCAGGCATCATCAAAGCGGATAAAATTGAGGTAGATAATCAAGAGATTTTAGGTCGAATTGAAGCCGATTTGTCCAATATCAAGGTAGCTACTTTGGTGAATGTGGATGTTGAAATTGAAAATACGGTGTATCGGAATCGTTGGCAAATTTGGGTTTATCCGACAATGGTTCCTTTGAATGGGGCGGATATTTTGATAACCGCTTCGTTTGAGGATGCTTTGAAAGGGCTTTCTGAGGGCAAAAATGTTTTATTGAGTCCGCTGCCTGAAACGATTCGGGGTTTGGAGAATAAATTTGTGCCGATGATGAGCAATCCGTTACATTTTCCAGACCAAGACGGCAATTTAGGGCTGCTTTGCGACCCAAAACATCCTGTTTTTGCAGCATTTCCGACAGAAGCACATGCCGATTGGCATTGGTGGGATTTATGTCATCGGTCTCGGACGCTGGTTTTGGACGATTTGCGTTTGAACGAACCGTCCGATGTGACTTTAGAACCGTTGATTCGCATCATAGACAATTGTTTTAAAAATCGGTCTTTGGCAACGATGATTGAGGTGAAAGTGGGCAAAGGCAAATTATTATTTTCAAGCATGGATTTATTGACTGATTTTGAAAAACGCCCTGTTGCACGACAATTATTTCATAGTGTTTTGTTATATATGAATTCGGCTGATTTCCATCCTCAAATGGAATGGCGTACGGAACAAATTCGTGCTTTGCAACGTAGTTGAATGATGAATGATGAATTTTATAATTAATTGATTATCAATTAATTATAAAATTCATCATTCATCATTCATCATTACAATTTAAAGATTTTAGAAATAAAACCTTTCTTATCCGCAGACGCAATGGCTGCCGCATTTTTAGTCACATCTACCAACGCTTTTTTCACCGAATCGGCTGTGGATGAATCAAATGTAGATAACAAATTTTTCACATCTACGCCATTCATCACGGCAACAGTTGCGGCAATCGTTTCAGCCAACGCTTTATAATTGTTCAAAATAATCAATTTTTCGCCCAAAAGTTTGCGCCAGTAGCCCAAAATTGTTGGATTATCCCGATACGAAGCCTCATTAATGTGGATATGATATACATGATACATGCGTTGCGCTTCGGCGAGCAACTGCGTATCCGACACATCCGACGCTTCAGAATAGCCCATAATTTTTTTCAACGCCGCACTTTGCAACGTATCCCAAGCCGCTTCATCGCCAATTGTAAACAAAAAACCTTTTTGACCGCGTTTTTCAAAACAATCTATGGACGTATGCCGACCACAAAACAACCATGCAAGCGTATAAGATTCCATGTGTTGACCGCCGCCGCCGCCTTCGATGTAAATTTCGGTCAATGATTTATCCAATTCGGCAGTACCGCTTTCAAATTGACCCGTTTGCAACGGAAAACGGTCAGAAACATGGTCGCCAATCGCGCCAAATAAAATTTGGGGATGCAAAATCCCTTGTTCAATCAGCGTATTCATCAATGAACCCAATTTTTCGCGCACCAAAATTTCTGGAATTCGCCCCATACTGCCCGTCACATCTAAAAAAACCGCTATCGCTAAGGAGTCAGGATGTGCATCCGAATCCCGACTTTCGCGGAATTTAATACCTGTCGGCATCATCACATCCGAAGCCTTGCCTTTAGAATTATTGGTAAAAATGTCGTTTACTTTCGCGCCTTTGCGACTGCTGCTCAAATGATTGTAAGCGTCGTCTGACCATTTACTATGACCCATAATTAATTGAAATTTAAATATTTATGAATTAAAATTTTATCATATTTTAAATGTTTAAAACAAAGAATTTTGGTTTCCCAAAAAGCTCATATAACAATTTTCGATAATCATCAAACGTTTGAAAAGCATCCTCATGTGGCGCAATCCAGAAATCAATCAATGCTTCTGAATGCGTTTTTTTCAATTTGACTCCATTGCCCGAAGCATCGCCCAACAAATAAATAGCGGTTCTTTGCGCCAAACACAAATCAATATAGGGCAAAGCGCGTTTTTCATCCAATGTTATAGGCGGATACCAATGCAAATATCTACCGCTAATCGTTTGAATTTTTTGATGCAAAGGAGTTAAATGATAAAAAGACAAAAGTATAATGCCATGATTTTCAGGCAAAACTGCAAAAGATTCAGGATTAAAACCCAAATGCGCAAAACCAACTTGATGCAGCCAAGCCGTTAATTCAAATATTCGACTTGCAATCCATGTTACATGATGTTGTTCGAGCGTCAAGCCCGAAAAGGCAACAGCTTTTTCACGACTTTTGACCGTTAAAACATCGTTTTCAAGGGTCATGGACACGGGCAAATATTTTTTAAAATGATTTGAAGCCGCATCATTCAATCGCATTAAGCGTTGATAATTATTCAAAGATTGTTTTAAAAAATCTATATCTCCTTGAAAAGCAAAGGTTTGTGCGTCTGTCTGTGTGTATGTGCCTGCATCATCTTCCATAATTTCAAAAGATTCCATCTTTTTTTTGAAATCAAGAAGCTGCTGTGCTGCCTTCGTCGCTAACGGATGTGCGCACACGTCGGGGTGAACCGTTTTCAAATATTTCAAATATTCCTTCTTATAATCGCCCCGCGTGAATAAATCGGTTGCGGTGCTGGCGGCAAGAATTTTAATTAAAGTAGCAACTGCATCCATATAATGTGATTTTATAACTTAGTTTTAATAATAAACTAACATTTTAATAACCAAAAAAGTTCCCCAAAATGTATTTTTTTTTTTAAAAAATATAAATCATTTTAAATGCTAAAAAAAAATGTTCTCTTTTTTCTTTTTTGGTGGTTTCAGCAGTGGTTACTTGTGCATAATCCTCAAAAAAGTGCCAAATCGTTTAGGAAAATTGCCGCGATTGAAATCTTTTTTTGGTTATGGCAATCAATTCGCCCAATTTCCTGACATGTTATGTGATTTAAAATCGTTAGAAATTTTGAATTTAGGTCGAAATCGGCTTATTTTGCTCCCGAAAACCACTAAAAAATGGGAAAATTTGCAATTTTGGGACTTATACGATAATCTTTTAACCGAATTGCCTGTCGAAATAGGTTAATTGAAACAGTTACAAATCTTAAATTTATCTAACAATGATTTTAAAAAATTACCCGACGCACTCGCGCAATTGAAACAATTGAAGCGTTTAGATATTCGTAAAAATCGCAATTTGACGCATGTTCCAAAATCAGTTCAACCTTACAATCATTAAAATATTAAATGATGAATGATGAATTTGTTAGATTTTTTGTAAAAATTCAACAAATTCATCATTCATCATTCATCATTCATCATTCTTTATATGTATAAAAAAAAAATTTGTATATTCTTACAATGCTGTTTCCTCATCGTTGCGAAAGCACAATCGGAATTCTTTTCTAAAATTGAGCCAACCGTTTTAAATGCGGCTCAAAAAGGCGAAAAACCTGATTTTTTCATCCTTTTCCGCGAGCAAGCAAGCGTTTCGGCAGCGCAACATTTGCATTCAAAAGAGGAAAAAGGTGAATATGTTTTTCAAACTTTAAAGCAGTTTGCTCAAAAATCGCAAACCGATATTCAATTTTTTCTTCAAACACAACAAGTTAATTATCAATCATTTTGGATTGTCAACATGATTTACACGCGGGGCGATTTGAAGCTAATTACGGCACTTGCTCAAGACCCTGCGGTGGCTCAAATCGTCCATAATCCGCATAGCCGATTGGATGTGATGCCACAAAATCCTGCGGATGCGTTGTTGATGCCCGTGACGCAATATTCATGGGGTTTGACGCAAATTCAAGCGGATAGCGTTTGGGCGATGGGCATTCAAGGCGCGGGCGCAGTCGTTGGCGGTGCGGATACGGGGCATGATTGGGTGCATCCTGGACTCAAAAAGTCGTATCGCGGTTGGAATAATGCGGTTGCAGACCATAATTACAACTGGCATGACGCAATTCATCCCGATACAACCCGTACAAATAGTTGTGGATATAATCTTTTATTTCCATGTGATGATAACGGTCACGGTACGCATACGATAGGAACGGCGGCGGGCGTTGGCAACGATACCTTAAAAATCGGGGTTGCGCCTCAAGCGCGTTGGATTGCGGCGCGGAATATGAATCAAGGCGATGGCACTTTGCAATCCTATATAGAATGTTTTGAATGGTTCATCGCGCCAACGAATTTGAATAATCAGTTGCCCGACACTCGAAAAGCACCGCATGTCATCAATAATTCATGGTATTGCTCGCCGATGGAGGGTTGCAACGCGTCAAATTGGGGTTTGATGGAGCAGGCGATTCAAAATTGTCGGTTAGCGGGGATTGTTCCAGTGGTTTCGGTGGGCAATTCTGGTCCGAATTGTACATCTATGCCTGGCCCGCCAGGGTTCTTCAAAGGCAGTTTTTCGGTCGGCGCGACGCGGCAAGATGATACGATTGCGCGTTTTAGCAGTCGCGGGCCCGACACTTTAACGGTCAATCGCGCCATGAAACCCGACGTTTCTGCGCCAGGTGTGAGCATTATTTCCTCATTTCCAAATGACCGTTACGGTTTGTCATCGGGTACGAGCATGGCGGGCCCACATGTTGCAGGCGTGATTGCGCTGATGATTTCGGCGAATCCGCGTTTGGCGGGGCAAGTGGATACGATTGAAAAAATCATTCGCCTAACGGCTAAACCCATGCAAAGTGAACAAAATTGTGGCAATGTTTCTGGCAGTTTGATTCCGAATAATACGTATGGATTTGGTCGAATTAATGCATTTCAAGCCGTGAAACGAGGATTATTATACAGAACTTCGGGCATAACAGAACATTTACGCCCAATTTCGGTGCAAACGTATCCAAATCCTGTTTCAGAAACACTGAATTTGCAGTGGAATGATGCTCATTTAGAAGCGCAAATTTGGATTTTTAATGTAAAGGGACAGTTAATGATAAGTCAAATGTTAGGTTTTGAAGCAGGGAAAAGTGCGATTTCGACGGTAGGATTGCCTTTGGGCATGTATTTTTTCAAACTGAACAGTGGCGAAAAAATAGTGAATGGGCGTTTTTTGAAAGGTTTGAATTAAGACTCAACAATTGTAAAAAAAAATTTTAAAAGATAAATTCATATTTTTGGATGATTTTGACAACAAAAATGCGTCAATTTTTGGTAAACTGACGCATTTTTGTTGCCAAAAAGGAACCTTATTTGAAATTATATTTCGCGTTTCGCCCTCAAAAGTCTTTCCATTTCTTGATAATGTTCATCAAAATCCTTAATCCGAACCACTATCGCCAACATGACATGAAAAACCATACTCGTCGGCAATTGCACAATCGCTTCTTGCGGGTAATTCGCCACCGCCAACAAAAAAATTGCCACCAATAAACTCAATAATATCGCTTTTATCTCAGGGTCGCGGACTCGAAGGTAGAAATATAAAGTCCTCCGAACACATACAAACATAAAAATCATATATACGATTAAACCAATCCATCCACCTTCTACCGCAATCCGAACATAATAACTATCATGCGCAAATTTCGCCAAAAACGAATCGGGCGTAAATCGCCGCGCCCATAAACCTGTACTCCCCAACCCGAAACCAATCGGGTGCGTATATATATGAGGGCGAATCCGTTGCTGATTGTAATACCGAATCTGCACAGACGCATCTTCACTCGGTTTGAACGCCGATTGAATCCTGAAAATCATTGGATTAGAAGAACCTTTGATGACCAAAACCGTCAAAACTGCCATTACCGCCACTCCTCCAATAATGATGCGCGGCGAAAGTGTCATAGCTGCATAAAACGCTAAACCTATGGGAATCAATGCATAACAGGTGCGCGTTCCTGTATATGCTGTTGTCCAAATCATCATTGCACCAATAATACATAATAAAATTTTACGTTCTTTCGTGTATTTTTCGACCGATGCCATGACGAAACAAAAAATGCCCATATACGTCATCATAATCCCAAAAGTCATCGGGTCGCTGAAAATCGAGAAGACCCGCATGCGCCCCCACTGAAAAAAGAGTTGAAATCGTTCAGGGTCAGCAGATAACCAAGCCATTTCTGCATCGGAAAAACCAATATATTCTTGTTTAAACGCATATAAACACGCGATGAGTGCCAAAAATAATAGCCATTTCATCATAAATTTGACTTTTGCATAAGTGTTCATGGCGTAGGCTGCGATAAAATAAACCAAATTTAATACTGCGACGGCTCGAACCGACAATGCCCAAGCGACTTTTGACTCTGCCGACGGGTTCAAACCTTGCACAAAACAATAATACATCCATATCATCAGCCAACTGCTAATCGGGTCTCGAATGAAACCCCAATCTCGACGCATCACTTGCCCGATGAAAATCCCAAAACACATGAGTAATAAAAGCCCATCAAGGCTCGTTCCAAGTGGCGCATTATTGATTTTGGAGAAAAAATTAACGAAAAAGGCTATCAATAAGGTGAAACAAACACCAAATTGTTGGTTAAACATGCAAAGGAGCAACATCGGAACGCCTATCAAACCTGCAATAATCATCATACTCCCTTGTATCCCTAACATCGGAACCATCACGCCATATGACAACCCAAACGCTGTCAATATCATATAACCTAATGGGTTATCTAATTTTTCGCCGAAGATTTGGCGATAGAGCCAAGCTTTCCATCCGCCCGCTACTTGTATGTCTTTCAGCATAGTATATATGCGCAAATTACCGCAAGTTTAGGCAAAGCCCAACATTTACGGCAGATTAATTATAAAGTTTTAGTTAGTTGGTTAGCACGCTACTGAGTTGTTAAAGATTTAATATGTAAATAATTGATTATCAATTTATCTTTCCCGCAGATTCTCGCAGATTTTCTTTTGGACTCTTTTTCTGCGAAAATCTGCGGAAAAAAAACATATTACAACTTTAACAACTCAGTAGTGTAGTTGGTTAGTTGGTTAGTTAAATTATTGATTATCAATGATTTAATTAACCAACCAACTAACTCATAAAAATAATACTTTCAAAAAGTAACCAACCAGTAACCCGCCAATAATGACATTGCCAAGCATTTCAATAAATTGCTCCTTTGTGGTCAAACCCCATGGATTTTTTGAAAAAAACATGCTGTTAAATTGATTTTTTTAAAATTATATTTTATCCCATTGCTGCGTATCAAAATTATATTGCTTCATCGGGCGCGCAGGATTTCCAACCACCACCGTATAAGGCGCAACATCTTTCGTCACCACGCTCCCTGCCGCAACCACTGCATTCCGACCAATATGCACACCTGGAACCACGACTGCATTTGCGCCAATCCACACACCATCATCTACGGTAATTGCTTTCGTTGTAAAACCTTGATCCGAAATAGGTTTGGTTACATCCTCAAAATTGTGGTTTAATGCAGACAAAACAACGTTTTGAGCAAATAAAATATGGTTTCCTAATGTCACAGGTCCAATAATCACATTGCTCATCCCAATCAATGTCCGATTGCCAATCAGCACATCGCCAACGGCATTATTTATAGTACAAAAATCTTCAATAATCGTTTTTTCGCCAATTTCAAACCGATTGTACGGAAAAACATCCATCCGATTGCTCGGACGAATCACAGAACCTACGCCGCGTTTGTGTTTCAAACGGTTCCAAAACACGCTCACCCACCAGCGCGGACGATATTCATTCGGCGGCATCAGCATCCAACGAGCGATTGCCGTCAAAACTGGACTTTTTTTAATACGATCTTTCAAAGATGATGATGAAGCCATTTCAATTGAAACCTTTTCTTGCACGTGTGAATCTTGCGAAATTGCAGTTGTATCATATTTCATAGGTTGTAAATTATTAATAGGTCAATTCAGTGGTTCGTTTTCTCGCCATCAAATGTTTGTCAATGATTGTCCAAAACTCTTCTACGCGGTCTGCCCAAGTGTTGTTTGCGCCGACTTTATATCTTTTTTGTTTTAATTCATCATTGTTTTCTGCAATTGCTACGTCAATTAATTGAATAAATTCAGATTCATCTTTCCCAATGTAAATGGAATCTTTAAAACTTCTAATATCTTCTGAAAAATTGGTTGCCACCACTGCGCGTCCTGCTGCTAAATACTCATTAATTTTTAACGGATATATACTTTTGGTTACATCATTTATCGCAAATGGGATAATTGCTACATCGAAATATTGCAAATATTGTGGCAATTCATATATTTTTTTCGCACCTGTTGTAATCACATTTGGTAACTTGTCCAAACCAATATCATAAAATTCTTTACAATTAATGGGTCCAACAATTACTAATGTTTTATCGGTATGTTGCAACGCGATTTTCTTAAAAAGTCCATAATTGATACGCAAATGGTCTAAATTTCCCGTGAAACCAATGATTTTAGTATTCAAATGCGCGATTTCAATAGGTTTTTCAAAGGTTTTAAACATCACTTCTTTGAAAATCGTAATATCTACCGCATTGTTCATAATATAGGTTTCGGGCTTGATACCAATGTATTTTTGCTGCAATTGTGTTGCAGTCACAAGCGTTAAATCCGAATTTTTAACCGATAATCGTTCTAAACGTACACCGTGTCGCGCCGTGTATGCATCATGGTCAAGGTCATCAATGCATTGATAGACATTGACTTCAGGTTGCACGGGCAACGAAAGGGGCATCGAATTCAAGAAAAATGGATTAAAACAATTGTAATAAATGTAATTTTTAATATCATAATCTTGAATCACTTGCTTGAAAGCGGTCGAAACAACCCGATTATTCATTTTGTAAAACGAATCGTACATCAAACCAGGCGACATCCAATTAATGGGCAAAGTTGGTGGCGTAACGACGACGGTTAAATTCGGAATTTCAGGAATCGTCTCATAACGAACCTTCAATCGCAGCATATCGCCCAAACGCTCTTGTACTTTTTGATTATCTCGATTTTGGGCAATGTCTTTCAATGAATACGGGTGATTGATGTAAAAAACCCGATGTTGTTTGGCAAATTCTTTACCGATACTAAGGGATACGGACGAATACGCATTGTCATCCCGAAACAGGGTGAAAATGATAATGTCATAACGATGTCTGTTCAAAGCCATAAGTTTCTCGAAGTATGAGATGGTTAACAATTATTTTCTTTTGCGGTCATGTATTTGGAAATCAATTTTTTATACCTTACAAATCTTCGACATATAATCGTCGTTTGGTCGGCTTTATTGGTTCAATTTCCGTAGCTTTGTTCATAACGGTTGATTCTTTTTTATCATTGGTTTCTACCGTTTTGGGTGCGGATTCAGTCCGTATAATCCCGTTCGTATTTTGCTTTTTAGCGAAAAATCCGCTTATTTTATTCAAAATGTCCTTGTAAAAAGGCAGTATGTATGCAAAACATTGTAATATTTGCACACCAATCATTCGGTTTAACGTGATTTGCATGATGATAAACATAATTGTCATCGCCGTCAAGGTGCCATAACAGGCTCCATAAAATCCAAATTGCTTGATAAACAAATAGTTACATATTAAATTTACACTTGCTCCTAAGGTTGTAATCAGAAAGTTCACTTTGGGTTTTCCAATCGCATCTAACATCGTCCCGAATTGTATCGCAAATGCCATAAACACACCATAAAAAATCGTCAAGCGTAATGTGGGTGCGGATTCAGCAAATTTTGCTCCGCCAATGATTTTAACAATCCAATCCGCAAAAATCAAAATAAAAACAACCATCGGCAAGATTAATCCCAATAAAATACCGACAGATTTTTCATATAAGTATTTTGAGGAGGATGCACCTTCTGCATGATTTCGCTTCGCACTTTGCGGAAAAAGAATGGTTGCGAGCGTCGTTGTCGGCACTTCTGCGATGTTATTGACGCGAATCGCTACATCATACGTTGAAACCATGTCTTTGAGCAAGCCGCCGAGCATCAATTTATCAACGCTTTTGTAAGTCATCGTTGCAATGTTCGTTCCAAAAGTGAATTTGCCATAATCGAATAATTTACGCACCCAATTCCAATCTAACTTGCTGAAATTCAAATATTTACGCGCCATTATGTATGCGACAAACGCGCTCGGAAAGGCTGAAATTAATTGGCAAACCGCTAAATTAGTTAATGAAATTTCCTGTTTCAGCACCGCCAAATACGCGATATAGGCAAATAAAATTCCATTTTTCACAAAACCCGCTATAAAAAGTCCTTTATAATCTAAATTCGCTTGTTGCACAAAATTAAATTGGTACAGGGCAGAAAATACGAAAGTTGTAGCCGCGTAAATGCGCAATAAATGGGGCAATTCGGCATAATCAAAAACATTTCGTATCAAAAAACTGCCTATAATCAGTCCGATGACGCACAAAGTGGACAGTGACAAGTTCAAAAATAAGGATGCACTTAATATTTTAGGGTGTTCACTTTTTTCGGAAGTGGTTAAAAAAGTGACCATTCCGTTTTGCAACAAACCTGTGCGACCGATTTCGATAAACGCCGTTATCGTGAGGAATAATGCCCATGCACTACTCGTTTGTTTATCCAAAAGTCGCAATAATATCAAAATGCCCCCCAAATTGAACGCCATTTGGGTCAATTTGTCCAATAAGGTGAAGAAGCCTGATTGTAACCAATATGATTTCACGATTATAAGTAATGATGAATGATGAATGATGAAT
>JBEEMZ010000128.1:0-13365 GCA_041192405.1 Bacteroidota bacterium
TCTGATGGATTTGCAATGTTTTGGTATAAGGGTTCTGATCCCTGTTTTTATGTGTTAGTATGCGATGCTATACAACCTGTGATGGCATATCATAATACTGTTGATTATTGGAAAAAAAATGAAGCAAACACTGTTTCTGATTTTTATATTGTAGAGTTTCACAACGTTATTGTAATAAAATAGCATTCCTCTGTTATTGTTGCTTTATATTTTGTTGACATTTTTTGTTAGAAGCAAGAGAAAAGATATTAATATGTGATAATATTAAAATCAAACAAAAAAAAGAAAACTATGAAACTTTACGTCAAAAACATGATTAGTTTGCGCTGCAAACTTATGGTTCAAGAAATTTTAAAAACGCTTGGACTTCCTTATGTTGCCGTTGAAATCGGCATGATAGAATTGGCTCAAAGCATTACATCTGAACAGCGCGAACAATTAAATGAGAAATTACACTTTTTAGAATTGGCATTGATGGAAACGCCCAAAGCTATTTTAGTTGAGAAAATTAAAAAAGTTGTCCTCGAAATGATTCATCGGGGCGACGAATTACCGAAAATTAACTATTCTGAGTATTTAAGTCGAAAATTGGGTTATGATTATACGTATCTCGCCAATATTTTTTCGGAAGCGTGCGGTTGTACGATTCAACAATTTATTATCCGCCACAAAATCGAAAAAGTAAAAGAATTGATGTTTCATAATGAATTGAATATCAGTGAAATATCTTACAAATTGAATTACAGTAGCGTCGCTCACCTATCGAATCAATTCAAAAAAGTGACAGGATTACCGCCGTCTGCCTACAAGGATACGATTCAAAATCAAAAGTAATGTTGTATCATTCAATGTTCTTTCAACGTGTTAATGTATTGATTCTTAATTAGTTGCAATGTATTAAGATTACAATGTGTGAAAAATACAAATTTTTTGCAAATATCTGTAACAGTTCTGATTCAAAAGGGCTGCACCTTTGCATTGTCAACAAAAAAATTTAATCATTTATTTAACCACTAAAAAAAATTGGAAATGCAATCAGCAAAAGTTCTATTAGGTGCCTTAGTAGGAGTTGCCGTCGGCGCAACGATCGGTGTCTTGTTCGCTCCAGAAAAAGGGACGGTGACTCGTAAGAGAATTGGTAAAAGAAGTGACGACGATTCAGATGATGAAAGTCAAAAGTATCAAAGAAACAGCGACAACAGTGCGAAGAAAAGTGACAAATCTTCCCGCACGACGGACAACCGCAGAGAAAGAAGTGATGAAAATGATGACAACATGTCAGGCGACCCCAACAGACGAACCAGTAATGCCTCGGATAGCAACAACAAAAAATCCGAAAAATCTACTCGGAATACGGGCGACTATGGTAAAGAAAGAGGCGATGATAATGATGACAACATGTCAAGTGGTGGCAATCGAAACAGTCAAAAGTCATCTGACAGCAGTAGCCACAAAAATACAGAAAAATCGGCTCGGAATACAGGGGATTATGGCAGAGACAAAGGCGATGATAATGATGACAATATGTCAGGTGACGGCAACCGAAAAAATAGTAATACGTCTGATAGCGGTCATAAAAAAGGTGAAAAATCAAATCGCAGCACATCAGACTATGGCAAGGACAAAGGAGATGATAGCGATGACAATCTGTCAACTGACGGCAATCGGAAAATGAATAGTTACTCCGATAGCGGTGCTAAGAGAGGCGAAAAATCGGCTCGCCCTGCGGAATATAGCTATAACAGAGAAAAAGGAGACGATGCAGATGACCAGATGTCAGGTGACGGCAACCGCAAAGGTGGTAGCATGATGGACACCGTTGCAAAGAAATTTGACAAATTGAAGTCAGACGGCTCTCGAATGGTTGAAAACGGCAAAGAAAGAGTAGAAGAAATGGCGGAAAACGTTAGTTCTACGGTCAAATCAAAAGTAGATGAGTTGAAATCTGGTGTTACGACGGCTGTTAATAATTCGAAATCGAAAATTTCGTAAGTTTTGGTTAGAACAGATATTATGAAAGAACAGAGCAGACTTTTTGTTTGCTCTGTCTCTTTTTGAGCGTTGTGACGGCAAACGGATTGAGCAAATAAAAATAAACTTATGGAATCACCCCCAAATTTATTGGAATCGTTGTTTAAACAGGCATCAACGTATTCTAAAACCTATTATAACCTCTCCAAATTAAGAGCTTTGGAAACGACTACAAATGTAGCCACTACCTTAGTCGTGCGATTGTGCGTTTTAGTCACTTTTGCCTTGTTTTTAGTGGTCTTTAATATAGGGATTGCCTTGTGGCTGGGTGTGCAGTATGGTAAAATTTATTATGGTTTTCTGATTTTGGCGGCATTTTATTTTGCCATATCCTTGTTTTTGCATTTTTTATTGCATCATTGGTTGAAAAAAAAGGTCAGTCATTTCGTTATTAATCAAATCTTTCAAGAAACAGATTCATGCAAAGAATAAATTCAGCTATGAGCCTTAAAAAAGCCATCCTTCAATTAGAAGCAAAGCACGCGCAGGAAGGTGCATTGATGAAAACTCAATGGCTCAACTTATATGAGCGCGCAAAGCCGAAACATTTACTTACGAGTACTTTACAAGAGGTGGCTCGAACGGCGATTCAATCTAAAGTATTGAAAGACAGTGTTTTAACTGCTGCATTAGAGATTGGCACGAGTACGGTTTTAAGTTTTTTCTTTGAAGAAAAGTCAAAAAGTCCCTTTAAAAAAATAATAAGTAAAGCCTTGATGTTTGGCATTACGACTTTGGTGGTGCAACATCAAGCAACGATTCGAGCTTTTGCTTTGGAACTCCTCAATAGGATGGAGCAACCGTCAAATGAACAAGTGGATAGGGATGAAACCGAAATGGACTACTCCAATACTTGAAAAGCGCAATAATCGTTTAGGACAAATTGCGTCGTTTCGCTGGATGGACGCAATTTGTAGCACCCATTTTTAAACCCAAATCATAAAAATCCGCTTTCCATGAACCGTAATCCACTCAGTTGCCCAGTTTTTAATTTCGTTATGGTCAAAAATTAACAAATAACCTTCGTTTAATTGTTGTGAATCCAAATAATCATTTAATTGAATCAATCCTTTTTCATGCGCTTTGCGCCCGCGCCAAAGTTTTAATTCGGCAATATATTTATGTTCGTAATACGTAATGACCACATCTAACCGTTTTTCCTCTGAAATTTGGGGTTCTTTAAAATCATAACCTGCACCATTAATAATAGGTTTCAAAAACGCTAAAAACACTAAACGAGCATGTTTTTCTAAAAAATCACGGTCTTTTCGATTATATTCGCGTTTCATCAACGATTGAAAACCGAGCAAAACCGCTTCCATATTCAAGGTTTTATCATCGTTATGATAGTGATTTCCGAAATCGCGCCTCTTAGGGAGTTTAGTCCTATATAACTTATCAATCATGTAATTAGACAAAACTTCATTGTAAATGCGGTTATGAATCGCAATACGTCCATTTCGCTCAACAAATAAACCATACATCATTGCTAAATTCGTTATCGGATTATGAATATTGAACGGGTGACTCTCATTTTCAATAGCAATTTCATATACTGCGTCATACAAATCAGGATTATTTTCAAGATTTTTAACCTGAGTCTCAAAATTCGTATTATTTTCTTTTACCAATCGTTTGACAGCAATTTCAAGGTCTTCGAGCGTCCAATTTGATGTTTTTTTAGTGGGTAAAATATCTTCATCGATGATTTTGCACAAACGACTGACCAAAAACGGATAGCCAGACGTATAGTAAAATAAGCCATAACTCATCTCAGCAGTGTCCATTGGAACGCCTCTTTCCCGCACATAATCGTCCAACATGGGTTGAATTTCATGCGGATACAGATTCATATCCACTTTGAAATCGGCAGCAATGTTCCAAGGTGAGTTATATTTTTGGTCGGAATCGGCTCTAATTTTCATTTTCAACGATTTGACATCATGCACCCCCGCCAAAATAACCGAATAAAAAGTAGTTTCATCGCCTCTTGATAAATATTTATTTCGTAATAACCCTAAAAATTTAATAAAAATATCGTTGTTACTACTTTGATCCACTTCGTCAATTAAAAGCACTATTTTTTGAGACGTTAATTCGGTTAAATCGGTAATGCAGTCTCCCAAGTCATCAAACGTTTGCACTTCAAGACTTTTCTTTTTCAGCCACTCTACTAAGGTCGGTGCGGAATGACGGGCATATCTCGCCAAAAGACGCGTAAAAGTTTTGGTAAAACTCACTTCGGATTCAAAGGGGCTATTTCCAATGCCTTCAAAACTAATATTAAACGGTAGATAAGCCTCCTTTTGACGCAAGGAATGAGCAATGGCGAATAAAGTAGTCGTTTTCCCGTATTGACGCGGGCGATTGATGATAAAATATTCACCCTCTTGAATCAATTTAAAGATAGCTGTCATCTTTTGAGAGACATCGGCTATATAATGTTGATTGGGAAAGCAGTTGCCTGTAACATTAAATTTTTTTGACATTGGATTTAGATTTTGGATTGAAAATGAAGGCAAACATAGCTAAAAGCCATAGATTTTTAAAATAAAATCATGTGGTTAACGTCAAAATAGCTGTAAAAGTGTGATTTATGCAATTTTTCCTAAAAATCATATAACAATTCTTTTATAAGACACTTGTAATTTTGCACTATAATAATTGCATCACAAACAAAAATTAATTAAAATGAATCCTACAGTTACGCCTGTCAAAATTAGATTGACAGTTAAAGAAGGTTTGCGCGGCTTATTGTTAAATGAGTTGAAAGACCTTTATGGCGCGGAAAAACTATTGGTCAGTGCCATGCCTGAAATGATTAAAAATGCGGCTTCTCCCGAATTAGTCAAATTGCTCACAACGCACCTTGAAGAAACGAAACAACAAGTGGTGCAATTGGAGCAAGTGTTTGAGGCAATGAGCGAAACGCCCGCAGTGAAAAAATGCGAAGGCGTGACGGGCTTGCTCAAAGAAGCGGAAATGCTGATGAAAAAGATTGAGAAAGGCGTTGTTCGGGATGCTGCTATCATTGGTGCTGCGCAAAAAGTGGAGCATTACGAAATTGCAGCGTATGGAACATTAACCTGTTTTGCAAAGACGCTGAAAGAAGAAACGGCGGCAAATCTGCTACATCAAATATTGATACAAGAAAAAGAGGCGGATGAATTGTTGACAACCCTTGCCAAATCGCATATTAATGAGGACGCAGCCTGTTAATATTACATCTTCATTTGATGATGGTGGTTTATGTTTTACTGAAAACCAACTATATAAGTTATTGATTAAAAGTTAAAAGTTATTTGTTAAAACTCTCAAATTAGCTTCTATAAGCCATCATCCTCAAATGAATCATTGTTGCAATCAGGTAAAAATGCCTCCGAAGTCCAAACCAAATAAAAATGCAAAAAATCTTGGTGCTTTTTAAAAAACGTGTTTGGCATGAAATAGCAACAGGCACAACAGAAGTATAAAATTTTATACTTTTTGTTGTGCCTTTGTTTTTTTGTATGGGCATTCTAATCAATGGAATATGATAATGGTAACTTCATATAACATTTTAGACGATTCGTTGAAAATTTGAGTGAAATATTAAATTAATTTTTAATTTTGCACTGCTCAAATTTAAAAAGAATAAATGATTAGAGTTTTCATTGGTTATGACCCAAAAGAAACGGTTGCGTATCATGTGCTGGTTCAAAGCATTTTAAAAAATGCTTCTCAACCGATTGCCATTACGCCACTCGCATTGCACACGCTCAAAGAGATTTATAATCGTCCTTTGAATGAAAAACGGAGTACCGATTTTACTTTTTCTCGATTTTACATTCCTTACCTGTGCAATTATACAGGTTGGGCTCTTTTTTTAGATAGCGACATGCTTTTTGATGCCGATATTGCAGAATTATGGCAACTGCGAGATGAAACGAAGACGGTTATGGTTGTTAAACACGATTACACGCCTAAAAATGGACTCAAATTTTTAGGGAATCCACAAACTAATTACCCTAAAAAAAATTGGTCAAGTCTAATGCTTTTAAATTGTAGTAAGTGTAAAGCATTGAATTTGAATTACTTACAATCCGCAACAGGATTAATGTTGCATCAATTTAAATGGATTGAATCCGAAGCCTCTATTGGAAATTTGCCCATTACTTGGAATTATCTTGTGGGCGAATATGAGCCCAATGCCGATTTTAAAAACCTACATTTTACGTTGGGCGGTCCTTATTTTAAAGCGTATTCCACTTCTGATTACGCGGAACAGTGGCATCAAACTTTTTTAGAAACCATTTATTGCCAAGATTCGGCGATTCAACTGACTTAAAAAAGATGAATGTTACTGAAAAATTAGGATTGTTACCACAACTTTTCCGTTTTGCCTATTATGAACCTGACGTTAGTGGGTTCACTTATTGGTTTGCTCAAAAATTAGGATTGCCTTTTCGACTTGCTACGCCCGTGAGCTGGCAACATGCTTGGGTGGATGGTGCTTTGACAACGCCTGAACGCATTTTCGGGACTCAAATGGCACACCGATATTCGTTTCATTTGGTTGCTCAAAAAGAACATCAAGCTGGTTTGACCGCTTTTGGCTATCAAAACGTCGTTGCGGTAGGCTACCCGTACCTGTATATGGCAGATTTGGGGGTTCCTAAAAAGGCGCGTTTGCCAAATTCCCTATTGGTCGTGCCGCCACATTCCTTATCGGATACGTCTGAGAATTGGGACGAGGCGCAATTGTTGCATCGAATCCATGCTTTAAAACCTCATTTTGAGACCATTGTTTTTTGTATTCATCAGCAATGCATCCAAAAAGGGTATTGGTTGAAAAATTTAGAACATTTTGGTTTTGATTATGTGATAGGGAGCCATGCAAATGATGCCAATTCATTAGCTCGAATGTATCAACTTTTTAATATGTTTGAATCCGTCACCACTAACAATTGGGGTTCTCATGTCTTGTATGCGGCATATTCTGGGGCAAAAGTATCTGCAATTCAACCCTTTTTTGAGAAAACTGCTCGCAATTACACTAAAAAACCGTATATCAATGAGCAATATCGGCAGGCAAATCTTGAAAAATTAGCTTCATTTAGGTATGAGGCGGTGCGGCAACAATATCCTTTTTTCTTTTGCGAACCGTTTGAAGCCATTGCACAAATCAGCTGGGCGCAGGCGCAAATCGGACTCGAAAATAAAAAAACAATAACCGCATTAGCCATTTTACTGCATTGGAATTTTTGGGGGCAAATACGCGCTTTGCCTTATCTATTTCGACGTAATATAACTGCTTTTTTGAATCTGTCTTCTCATACCCTTGTTTTGAAACAATTTTTAAAGCAGTATTTTAAATTTTAAAATGTTTAAACCCTATCAATTCGTGTTGCACCACATTTGGCAAACGGGCAAACAGTGGGCGATGATTCAAATTATATTATTATTGATCTTATCAGTCATGCCAATTTTTTCTTTTTGGGTTATTAAAGGGCTCATTGACCGGCTTTCGACCCCAAATCAAGGTGATTTTGTGTTTTTTAGGCGTGAATTACTCCTTTTGACGCTCCTTTTGATAATACAACATGTATTTCAAAAAGCGTCTTCTTTCCTTCGAGCGTTTCAATCGAATCGCATTCAAGATCATTTTGCGGCTTTGATACAGGTGCAATCCATGGTTTTGGACATGACTTATTATGATAATGCCGATTTTCACAACACGCTGCATCGTGCACAAGAAGAAGCGCATCAGCGTCCTGCCCTCTTGCTTGAACATACTTTGTCTGTTTTGCAACATGGTTTAGCCGTTTTAGCCGTTGGAGCGGTACTTTTTTATCAGCATCCGATCAGCGCGGTTGTGTTAGTAGCGACGGCGATACCTGTTGTATTCGTGAAGATTAAATATGCTAAAAAATTATATAAAACTAAAACAGAAAACACTTTATTGCATCGTCAAGCGACTTACCTGCACTCAATTTTGACACAATCATCCTTTGCGAAAGAAGTACGCCTTTTTCAAATAGGGCTTCCATTACAAAAGCGTTTTTTAACATTGCGTAAACAATTGTTTACCTTATTTTTACACATTTACAAACATCAGACGATTGCTTCAATCGCTGTTCATAGTTTAGAATCGCTTGGTTTTGTGAGCATTTTAGCGGTGATGCTGCATGAAGCCTATACGGGGCATGCGAGCATTGGGGCATTGGTTATGTCGTATCAAGTGTTTCAACGGGGGCAAGTTTCGTTGCGCGCTTTTTTAAAAAGCATGGCGCAACTGTATCATAATCAACTGTTTATAAAATACATTTATGATTTTCTACAATTGGAACCGATTCAAAAACGAATGACCCCTTTCGCGCTCATGCCGCCTCAAATAGAGGCGATTCATTTGCGTAATGTCTCTTTTTGGTATCCAAATTCAACACAACCTGTTTTGAAAAATATTAATACTTGTTTTCAACGCGGGCAAATCGTGGCTTTAGTCGGTGAAAATGGTTCAGGTAAGACGACCTTAGCCAAATTATTATGCCGATTATACGATGTGGCGGATTCAAAGACAGGACAAGGTATTTTTGTCGGTTCGGATAATATTAAACAATTTGATTTGAAATTGTGGCAATCGCGCCTGAATGTTCTTTTTCAAGATTTTAAAACCTATCATTTCACGGTTCGAGATAATATTGCTTTGAAAGATTTTGATGAAAACACAAATTTAGAACAGGTACAAAATGCAGCGCGTCAAGCGGCGGCGGCTTCATTTATTGAAAAATTACCTCAAAAATATAACAATTTGTTAGATAAAGAACTTGGTAATGGTGCAACACTCAGTGGTGGACAGCGACAAAAAATAGCATTAGCACGCGCTTTTTATGAAACGGCAGATTTGATTATTTTGGATGAACCAACCAGTTCTATTGACCCGTTGACAGAATTCGATATTTTTAATTGTTTAAAAGATGTTAATCAAAATAAAATTTTAATCCTCATTACACACAAACTTTATAATTTAAAAATGGTTGACCATATTTTAGTTTTATCCGCAGGGCAGATGGTTGAATCAGGTTGCCATGAAACGCTTATGGCTGCGAAAGGACATTACTACAATATGTTTAATAAACAACAAGTGAGTTGATGAAAATTTCTATTATCACCGTTACGCTCAATGCGGGTGCAACGATTCGAAGGGCGTTGGAAAGTGCTAAAAATCAAATGGGTTCTTTTGATTTGGAGCATATTATAGTGGACGGCATGTCGGCGGATGACACGGTATCTATTATTCAAACCTATCCGTACATCGCTAAATTAATTGTTGAACCTGATAATGGGATTTTTGATGCCATGAATAAAGGGATTCAACAAGCCACAGGAACGATTATTGGCATCTTGAATGCGGATGATGTGTATTATAATTCATTGATTTTAAATGAGATACATCTTGTTTTTAAAAATAATCCTTTAATAGATATGGTTTATGGTCATGTCCTTTATCACGCGCCGTCAAATCCCGATTGGTATGTTCGTTACTGGCAGACAGAAGCCTTTTCAACCGATTTTTTTGAAAAAGGACTTATGATACCACATACGGCTTTATTTATTCGAAAATCTGTATATGATAAAGAAGGATTTTATAAAATTAAATATGGGGTCGCAGCTGATTATGAATTTATGTTTAGAACGTTGAAAATCAACGCTTATAAAGCCTTTTTTTTAAACAAACTGTTGGTTAAAATGCAGGCAGGTGGTCGTAGTAATAATGGTCTCAAAACATATTGGCAGATTACGCAAGCATACAAAGCGATCTGGAATGAACATCAACTAAAATACCCTTTTCAATTATATTATCGAAGACCTTTCCAAAAAATAATGGAAGTATTCAATGGATTGTTACTGAATACGAATCATTTGCATATAAAAAATAAAATAAATAACTCAATCATTGATTTTTAATTTTTTGAAAAAATAGTATGTTAATAAATAATTTTAAAACGGAATTACAATTATTGATAGCGTGTTGTAAGGCAGCTTTTGATAATGATTACAAGCAATTTGTTTATAATTTTATTGAAAAGCAAACGGTTGATTGGAATGATTTATTGCAATTAAGCGCGATTCATTCGGTTCGCCCATTATTATTGAAGGGACTTTTAGATCTGCAAACCAACAAGATTCCAGCCGATTTTAAGGCAACTTTAAGTGAAATATGTGAAAAAATAAATATTCATAATACCTTGTTTTCAAAAGAGTTGTTTTCAATTATGGATGCTATGAAAAATAATCATATTACAATTGTTCCCTATAAAGGCATTGCGCTTATTCATACCGTTTATAAAGCAGTAGGATTAAGAGAATTTGGTGATATGGATTTACTGATGTACGCAAGCGATATTCCGATGATGAAAAAAACAATGGCAAATTTGGGTTACAAAAATGAATTTGATTGGACGGATGACGAAGAAGTGATGATGTTACGAGTGAACAGCGAATATAATTTTTCTTTAATAGATAATCTGGGTACTCACTATCGCGTAGAACCGCATTATCAAGCGGCACATCCTACTTATTCCATTGATTTAAAGTTGAAACATATTGAAAATCATATTTTTATACATTCAATAAATAATCATAATATTCCATTTTTTTCGCCAACGGCTTCGTTAATATTGCTATTACCCAATCATGGTGTGAGCGAAGGTTGGACAACTTTAAAATATTTGTTTGATATGCACCTTTTAATTAAGGATAATGCTGCTGCTTTGGATTGGAATTTCATTATTCAGGAAGCAAAACGAATGAGTATTTACAATAATATGTTAATCGGATTTGGAGTCATTCAAAACGTGTTTCAAACGCCGCTACCTATTTTTTTAACTGAATTCATGAGGAAGCCCTCTATTCAACAACAAATTGTAGAGCGCGTGATTTGTTTAAATGAGCATGAAAAGGTTACTTTTAAAACGCAGTTTAAAAAAGGCATTTTCAACCTTAAAAGCCGAGATAATATGCGTGTTCGTTTAAAAATGTGTTTTTACCAATTATTTATGCCCAATAATAGTGATTTTATAGAAATAAAATTTCATAAAAACCTATTTTTTCTTTATTTTATGTTGCGTCCATTTCGGATCTTGTATTGGTATTTTGGCAAGAAAAATAAAATAGTGAAAAAAAAACAGTCTTATTAAAACAAACGGTGCTCTGATGAACTCTTGTCAAGGCTTTTAAGGTAACTTAAAATTTTTTTTTACATATACGATTCTGACATAAATTTTTGTTTAAAAAGAGATGTTTGTTAAACCGCATTTTCAACAAATTTTTGTTTTTAAACGCCGTGAACCTAAAATAAATGTTTGGCAAAAGCCTTAAAAATGAATTTTTGAGAAAATCAAATAAAGTTATCCACATTTTGAGGCAAGTTATCCACATACCAACGTTCATAACTTTTCCATCGGATATGCAAAAGACGACTTACCTTTGCGAAAAAAGTACCTGATACATCCAAAATATCCGCATGGAAGAGCAAAATAATCAAGTTGGCTATGTAAATAAAAACGGGTCGTACAATAAGGGCAAAAGCAGCCGCAATAATAGTAATGACCTATCAAGTGTGGTATTCGGCAAATTGCCGCCGCAATCCTTGGAGCTTGAAGAAGCAGTCTTGGGCGGTATCCTCATTGACCACGAAGCATTTCCCAAAATTGTGGAAGTGTTGAAGGCGGAATGTTTTTATAAAGAAGCGCATCAAGTGATTTTTTCGGCGGCGAAAGCCCTTTTCCAAGCGACGCAACCGATTGACCGTCTGACGGTGTTTGAACAGATGCAACGCATGGGGACGCTCGACCGAATCGGCGGAAACCCGTATTATTTGGTGCAATTGACCGAAGGGGTTTCATCATCGGCGCATATTGAGAGTCATGCGCGGTTGATTTTGCAAAAATACGTGTTGCGAGAGATGATTGGCATCTCGACGGAGGTGATTACAGATGCGTATGCTGGCACGACCGACCCTTTGAATTTGTTGGACAAAGCTCAACAAAATTTATTTAATATTAATCAAGCGAGTTTATCACGGAGTTTTGAGGGATTGAATACGTTGGCGGGTAAACTTTTGAAACATCTTGAACAATTGCGCGAACAGGGGGGCATGACAGGGATTACTTCTGGCATGGCGGCTTTGGATGCGGTGACTTCGGGTTGGCAACGCTCGGATTTGATTATCATTGCGGCGCGTCCTGCAATGGGCAAGACCGCTTTTACATTGAGTTTGGCGCATAATGCGGCGAAAGCGGGATTTCCAGTAGCGATTTTCTCGTTAGAAATGGCGAATTTGCAATTAGTACAACGCCTTTTGTCGTTGGAAGGCAACATCGAAGGTGGACGGATGCGCGACGGCAAATTGAGTTCGGAAGATTGGGATAAATTGCCGACTGCCATTGACCGACTTTCGAGGCTACCTATCTATATAGATGATACGCCAGGCATTAATATTTTTGAACTCCGCGCCAAGTGCCGCCGACTCAAAGCGCAACATAAAATTGAAATGGTGATTATTGACTATTTGCAATTGATGACGGGGGGCGAAGCGACGCGTGGTGGGAATCGTGAACAAGAAATTAGTATGATTTCGCGGTCGTTGAAAGGGTTGGCGAAAGAGTTGAATGTGCCTGTTTTGGCATTATCGCAATTAAGTCGTGCGGTGGAAACGCGGGGCGGTTCTAAGAAACCGCAATTGTCGGATTTGCGTGAATCTGGCGCGATTGAACAGGACTCAGATATAGTTTCTTTTATATATAGACCAGAATATTATCAATTAACAGAATATGAAGATGGCGCACCAACGAAGGGAATGGCAGATATTATCATTGCAAAACATCGAAATGGGAATGTAGGCGAGGTTCGATTAAAGTTTGAGGGGCAGTATTCTCGATTTGCCGACCCAAATCATGATGCAGGTAATTTTACCGATGGCGACCCGAATGTTATTACGATTTCTTCGCGTATGAATACAATGGATTCTGATTTTGACCTTTCAAAACCATTAGTGGGTGTTGACGCGCCTGCGAAAACGGAGTATCCTTATGGCACGGCTCCGATGCCGCGTTCGCCATTGGATTTTGAGATTGGGTTGAACCCAAATGCGCGACCAGAAGATGGTTTTTCACCATTTTAACAAATAATTCATTGCAAAAGACTACAAAGGGAAAACTTTTGTGGTCTTTTTGGGTTAAAAGAACGTTGTCTGATTTTTAAATCATTTTTAAAACTATTGGAATTATGTCATATAGTCAATTCAAACGATTAACAGAGGTTACACTACTGAGTTGTTAAAGATTTAATATG
>JBEEMZ010000129.1:0-13343 GCA_041192405.1 Bacteroidota bacterium
TATTATCCAATAAATTGTTTTTATTGAAAAAGTCAATAGCTTTTTGATATTGGATTTTAGCTTTATCTAATTGATTTTTTTGAAACAAACAATGCCCCATTTCCAATTGCATATTACCTTGATTTAAAACAATATTTTTATTTTTGTTTCTAATCGTGTCCACTACAGCGATTGCTTTTTGCAATAATGCAAGTGCTGCATCGGGTTTATCCGCCATGCGCAAACCAATTGCTTGATTGTTCCAACAGGTTGCCACCTTATCCAATTGACCTAACTTTTCATACGTGTCAATTGCTTTTTGATATTGTTGAAAGGATTCCACTTGCTTACCTATACGCATAAACGAAATACCAGATTCGTTAAAAGATTCTGCATAAGTTTTAGACAGTTTAGTATAGTTTTGTCCTTTTCTAAGCCAAATTAAAGCATTTTCATAATCGCCCAAACCTTCTAATGCCGTCCCATAATTCACATAGATCAGTTGCTGTAAACGCTCATCTTGTAATCCACTTTGTTCAAAAGCAGTTGCCGCTTGCTGAATCCAATGCAAACCTTGTTCAAAACGCATTAATCGAATTGCCATTCGCGCTGCATTGATGTAAAATCTGATGGTATTTTTATGAGTTTTGCCAAACTTTTGTTTGCCGATAACAATCGCTTTTTCAAGCATAAAAAGTGCTTTTGCATTTTCACTTTTTGCATCATACCAAAAACCAATATCTTGGTAGGCATTTGCAAGCGTTGTGTCTATTGGACAATCCTCTAATTGCTTCACGTCCGCTTCGACTTTTTGAAGTGCAGCAAGGGATTCACGCTCATATAAAACGTCTAATTGATCCAGATATAAACCACAATCGGCAAGCACCGCAGAGCAGTGTTGCCGACCGTTGATTGTCATAAAACAGATAAGGAGTAAACTGAGCATGAGTTTACTATTGATAATCAATACTTTACAATTTAAGAATGGTTTCATGGTGCAATTACGATGCGATGTCTGAATATTTGATGTCCTATAACCAATAACACATCATATACTCCAGCCGCCATTTCGTAGGTCGAAATCCTTTTTTGATACGTACCTTCTCCCAAATTTTCTGCTGTTGGCAATTCATATTTGCGCCCAAGCATGTCCTGTAACCATAATTGAGGCGTTTCATGGGTCTCGATTCGATATTGAATGACCAACTCTTGCCCCTGTAATACAGGATTCGGAAAAACGATTAAAGGTCGCTTATCTTCTAACAAAACATTTACATATTGCGTATCACGCTGCCCATCCGCGCCGTGTGTGACTAAGCGATAATAAGTTGCAGGTGTGAACGGTTCTGTATCTAAATATTCCTCATTGATTTGCCCATCGTTCGTTGAAGTAAAGATGCGCTCAAATATACGATTATTTTTTGATTTCTCTAACGCAATTTGATATTTTTGAGGTTTTGCCATAAATTTCCATCCTAACAATACCGTTCCGTCCGATACACGGGCTTTGAAATCAATTCCTTTTATGGCTAATACTGTAACTGTAGATAAAAGAGAATCAGCGGCTCGTGTATTGATTGCACCGCCTGTTTGACAAGAATCTTGTATAGAGGATAAACGGATAACACTTTGGATAATAGCTTGTTTTACATGATTAAAATTTTGAATAACCGTAATTTTTGAAAATAATTGTACGGCTGCTCCTGTTACAATAGGCGCGGCAAAGGAAGTCCCTGAGCCACTTTTAAGCATATTATTAATGCCATAACCTATCACATGCTCTCCGTATGCACCAAGTGTGACTCGCTTTTTGCCTCTATTGGAGAAGGTAGATAACCGATTTTCACAACCTATTGATAAAACACTTATCAAATTGGAAGCCGTTTGTATCAGCCCCGCAGGTTCGCAATGATTGACAATTGTATCTATATTCAAACCGTGATTACCCGCCGCCGCAATACAAAGTGTCCCCGCCCAAACTCGTGCCGTATCCATTGCAATCTGAAATGGACTTACTCCCCGTTGTGCAACAGTATCTACTCTGCTAACAAAACTCATATTTAAAACATTGACATTCAATAAGGTAGAACTATCTATCGCTCGAATGGCATCGAATATATGCCCTTTTCCATTACCATCAAGTACCTTGAAAATATATACTTGGTCACTGGCTGCCAGAAAACGACTGATAATACTGGTTACAAAATGCCCATGAGCATTGGGCGTACTGTCAACAGGTATTGATAGTTTATTTACGAAATCATAACCTATTGCTGCTATTGGAGTTGTGTGTGATGGAAAATTGGGCGGCATATTGCCTGATAAAACGCCTGCATCTAAAATAGCTACTTTTACCGAAGTCGGATTGCGAGTGATAAACAAATGGGCGGTTGCAGGTTCTGAGTGGCAAGCCAAAAAAAGGTTGCTACCATCCGCAAGAGGAGAAATATCTACTTCAATCGTATAATTTTCAGAAGAACCTGCGGCATCGGTACCATTGCGAATCACACCTACTGCAGAATCTTTGGTATTATAGGAGAAATTATATCCATTTAAACTACCTGCAAGCGTATCAGGCATGCGAATCAATCGGATATTGGAGGGCAAGGAAAGTGCAAGTTGGCGACTATGCAAGGTATCTAATTTTTTTTGAATGGTATCGGGGTGGATACTGCTTGCCCAATACACCATCACATCTATCGAGTCCAAAGCACGGGCAGATGCGCTGATACTCCATAGAAGCAGGAACGTTACTAAAACGATTTTCATACTTTTCATCATCCTAAAAGTTTCAATTGCAATTGAATAAATATTTATTATTTAGACAAGCAATTGATACCCTAAAAAGGAGAAATTTTTATGATAAAAAATATATTTTTTAAGGGACACGAATTTTACGAATTTTCACGAATGGGATACAGGCTTTCGTGAAAATTCGTGTAATTCGTGTCTTATTTCGGAAACTGTATCCAAAACGTAGTCCCTTCATTTTCAACCGATTCAAACCAAATCATCCCACCATATTTTTCTACAATATTTTTACAAAGGGCTAAACCAACGCCCGTTCCTTCAAATTGACTCGAATCTCGATGCAGCCGATGAAACAAATTAAATAATTTTTTACCACTTTCGGGATGGATTCCGATACCATTATCCTTGATGAAAAGTAATATTTTATCATCCAACTCCTGACTACCGATTTCAATAATGGGTTCTCGTGTTACAAATTTGAGCGCATTGCTCACCAAATTTTGAATTAATTGCGTCAAATGGATTTTATTGATATATAATTTTGGCATTTCGTCTGAAAATAAAATTTTTGCTTTTTTCTCTTTGCTGATAAGCCGTAAACTATCTTTCACTTCCTGCACCACCTCCCGAACATTCAATATTTCAAGGTCGGTCACTTGATTCATCGTCAGCATCGAATATTTTAACAAGCCTTCCAACATTTTACTCATCCGCGTCGCACCTGTGGTCACAAACTCGAAATAAGAGGTTGCCACAGGCGGCAAATCTTTTAAATACCTGCGTTGAATCAGCGTTACAAAACTGGAAATATTCCGCAAAGGCTCCCGCAAATCATGCGCAACCGCGTAATTAAATTGTTGTAACATGCCATTCGATTGTTGCAACATGCCATTAGACGTTTCTAACAATTGTTTTTGCGCTTCAATCGCTTGATTTTTGGTTAAAATTTCATGGTTGAACGTTTCCAATTGCTCTTTGGATTGTTGCAACATCGAATTAGACGTTTCCAAAAGTTGTTTTTGCGCCTCAATCGCTTGGTTTTTTGTTAAAATCTCTTGATTAAACGATTCTAATTGCTCTTTTTGAAGTCGAATGGCTTCATTTTTGAGCGTCAACATCTCATTTTGCTTCCGTTGCCAATAATAGCCAAATACCAAAAACGTAATAATCAACAAACCTATCAATGCGCCTACCAACATTTTATTGCGATTGACTTTCAATTGAACTTCTTGTAATTGTTGTTCACTTTGTGCGAGGTCATACCGAAATTGCAATTCAGTAACTTGCCCCGATTTTTCGTAATTGAACAACGAATCGCGCAATGTATTAGCGGATTCGAGATGGGTAAGCGCTTCTTTGGATTGATTTTTAAGCCGATAAATGCGGTACAATGCCCGATGACTCCACTCATTATAACGCAAGGATTGATTTTTATCCGCGAGTTGAAGGCTTTTTGTAAAAAAATTTTGAGCTAATTCAAGGTTATTTTTTTGCTCATAAATTTTACCTAATTCATAATAAACTTTGGTTAAAGCATTTACATGAATTGATTTTTCATTAATTGATTTAAACGTAGCTAATGCGGAATCAATTTGTTGTTGTTTAAGATAAAGTTCAGCTTTAACAATCATTAAATTATTGCGGTCGCGGATGAAATTCCCCGCATTACAAAGTTGCAATCCTGTATTGATTTTTTCAAACGCCTTATCCAAATCATCACATTCTGCATGCAAACGCGCATAACGCTCATATAACGGAATTTCGGATTCTATATCTTTTTGTTTAACAGCGAGTTGACAGGCTAATTCGATGTGTTCAAAAGCGGTTTTAAATTTTTTTTGAGTGCCATAAGCCTCTGCAAGGTTATCTAAATAGATGCATTCATTGATGTGATCATGCCGTTCACGAGTCCCTTTCAACGCTTTATTGTAATACCGAATCGCATTCTCGGTATCATTCACCGTAAAAAACAGCAATCCTAATCCACCTTGTGCATGAACTAAATTGCTACTATCTCTGTGTTTTAAACAATGTTCAATGAGCGATAAATAAACATTTCGCGCTTCAGGATACCGATAAAGACTGCGATAGGTAATCGCAATATAAATTTGAACATCTGCAAAAAATTGACGGTCAATATTTTCGATTACTTTGGCTGCCAGTAAGTAATTATTAAGTGCGGCTTGAAATGCCAATTGCTGCTCTTGATAAAGCCCTTTTTGACGATAGGCTTTATAAGCCCATTTCGGTAATTTTTCCTGAGTAGCGCGTTCAATTAGGGTGTCTAAAACCTCATAAGCCTCTTTTGCATTAAAATAATATTTAGCGTTCGCATCGTTAAACACATCGTCATAAGAAGCGGTCCACCACTCAGCAGGTTTAAGTTTAGGCTGCACGATATCTTGAGCCTTCAAATCAATCATTTGAAAACCCCACCAAACACACCATAAAAAAAGTAATTTTTTACTCATTCCTACCAGACTAAAATTTTAGATAAGTGCTTGACTCAATCCACTCTTGCACCATATTGCAATGGATACTATTAACAAAATGTTTTCCAACTTTGTATTGTTATATTCAATGAATTGAAACGGTTCATAAATAAATAATATAAAACATTGATTATCAATATTTTGTAACATCTATAATTATTTAACAGTAATTTCCGCTTTGGAAATTTTTGAAATAGGATGTGTCTGATTGGAAAGATAAAAAGGAACTTCTCAGTTAAAATGGGTGCTTTTCAACTGAAAAGTTCCTTAAAATCCTTGAAATCATACGCATCCTATTTCAAGAATTTTCCAAAGCGGAAACGGCTAATTATTTAAATAGGCTCCTTTTAACAAAAGATTTGGGATAACAGATGAATCACCTATTATCCCAATAACATTGCTTTTAGCCAAAATTCGACGCAGTATTAAGGTTTTATAATTATCGTTCCAGAGGTATTACGCGTATCGCGTGCACCACCTTTGATAATTGTTAAGGCTTCTTTTTTGATCGCCTCGATTTTTTTAATTTCGTTTAGTTTCATCGGATTGTTTTAAAATGATTGAGAAAAGTTTTATTAAAAATTTGTTGGATTGTTTCAAAGCATCTTTGCTTTTGATGTTTCAAAAAAGCAAGATTATTTTGCTGGAAATACGTGGAAAAAAGCAAGTAATGTGACTGTTAATGCGGTTATAAAAGCGGTGTAAAGGTATTGATTTGCTTTTAACTACCAAATTGTCAAGTTTTTAAAGGTTACATCTTTTGGTAATACTAAAAATTCGGTGACTGAAAATCCATCTGATTCGTTATAGAAATGGTCATGCAAATTTTTATTGCATTTTTGTCATTCCGTAGAAATCTTTTGTTAGGTTTGGAGCTTCCTGCGGAATGACAAAAAACAGAACTAATTGATTTTCAATACAATTTTCCCAAATTGTTGTCCTTTATCCATGCGCTCACAAGCCGCATTGCCTTCCGATAACGGATAAACCGCATCTATCACTGGCACTATTTTATGTTTTTCAACAAAACGAACCATTGCTTCAAATTCTATAGGCGAACCCATCGTTGAACCCATAATCGTTAATTGTTTAAAAAAAACAATTTGTGGACTCACGCCCGAAATGGGTCCCGCCGTGCCGCCAAAAAAGCAAATCCGCGCTCCTGAATTACAAACTTTAACCAATTCGCCAAAACCACTGCCCGCCGCCGAATCAATAATTACATCAAAACCACCTGTTTTTGCCATAAACGCTTTACTCCAGTTTTCGGTTTTGTAATTCACGCCGCCTTTCGCGCCCATTTCGACCGCTTTTTGAATTTTAGTTTCCGAAGAAGACGTTACCCAAACTTCACAACCTTGTGCCAACGCAAATTGCATCGCATACAACGCAACACCGCCGCCAATCCCAGAAATCAACACCCGTTCCCCTACTTGCGCTTGACAACGGCTGAACAAAGCACGATACGCCGTCAAACCCGCCAAAGGTAACGCCGCAGCCTGTTCAAAAGTAAGATGTGCTGGTTTCGGGCTGACATATTCTGCACCGACTTTGACGTATTCTGCAAACGTTCCATCCGTTGGTAAACCGAGAATTTGGTGGGTTTTGCCTTGAAAACGCGGGTCATTTCCCCAATTCATGTTGGGATGCACAAGGACATCTCTGCCATCTTCGGTCGCACCTGCGCCATCCGAACCCAAAATCGTTGGATATTTCAAGCCTGCATATTGCCCTTTGGAAATCCAAACATCTCTATGATTCAAGGCTGCTGCATGGAGTTTTACAATCACTTCACCCGCGCCTGCGACTGGTTTTTCAACGGATTGATAAGATAACGGTTGATCTTTAGCGACCAAAACCAATGCTTTCATACTTTTTTTTAATAACTTGTGGTTCAGAGAATAATCATAACGCCTCATTCGACGTTTCAAATAATGGATAATTGTATGTAAACAATTCTTTTTCTTTTTGGTTGAAATAACGATTGACTTTAAGGTTTTATGCGTTGATTTTGAGTAAAAATAAGTTTTCAACAAAAAGCTTTAAACTTGGAAACGAACCTCATTATCTGTTGCATCACGGATAGGCTGCAAGTGTCGAATTTCTGGTTCAGTGCCTTTGAAAAATCCAAATAAAATATTTTCCAATACAACAAAATCAGTTATTCCTTCTGCTATTAAACCAATTGATAGCATGTTTAAAATTTTTTAGGTAAACCTCCAATCGCGCCATTCATAAAATGCTCTGAAAGGCGTAATTCTTGTGGCTTCGACTTCCGTAGAGGCGGGCTGAAAAAACCTAATTCTAAGGTTAGCTGGTGAATTGATTTAAAATTGTGTATGTCAATTGTTTTTATCATAAGTATCGGTTATAGATTAGGAGTAGCACAAAAAAGGGGACGACCAGCGTACAGTCGGGTGATTTTTTATAATTAGAATGCTAAATGCTGCATCGCCCCCAATATTTTTGAGATTATTTATTTTTCAATGTTGTTGCGCCCGCTTTAATCAAATCTACTACAGACGGGTCAAGCAACGTACTCGTATCGCCTAAATTGGAAACATCACCTTCTGCGATTTTGCGCAAAATGCGGCGCATAATTTTTCCAGACCGCGTTTTTGGCAAACCAGAAACCACTTGGATAATATCAGGTTTGGCAATCGCTCCAATTTGTTTCGTCACTTCAATGAGTACTTCATCTTTAAACGCTTTTTCGCTTACAATCGTTCGGTCACATATCACAAATGCGTAAATTCCTTGTCCTTTTATGGGATGCGGGCAGCCAACAACCGCCGATTCAACCACAAAAGGATGTTTATTAATGGCATCTTCCACCTCAGCCGTGCCAATTCGGTGTCCCGAAACGTTGATAACATCATCCACACGTCCGATAATTCGATAATAACCATCTTCGTCGCGTTTCGCACCATCGCCCGTGAAGTAATATCCAGGGAACATCCCAAAATAAGTCGCCCGACAACGTTCATGATCGCCATAAGTCGTCCGAATAATGGACGGCCATGGATATTTGATACATAACAATCCTTCTACATTATTTTCAGTAATTTCTTTGCCTTCGGGAGTCAATAAAACAGGTTGAACGCCTGGCAAAGGCAAAGTTGCCATCGTCGGTTTCAATTTCGTCACATTCGGAAGCGGCGAAATTAAAATACCACCTGTTTCGGTTTGCCACCACGTATCCACAATCGGGCAACGACTCTTACCAATATATTTATGATACCAAATCCAAGCTTCTTCATTAATCGGCTCGCCAACCGAACCCAAAACTTTCAACGTACTCAACGAATACGGCGCAACATGTTGTAAACCCGCGCCCATCAAAGAACGCAAAGCCGTTGGAGCTGTATAAAATTGATTGACTTTCAATTTATCAATCACTTGCCAAAAACGTCCTGCATCGGGCCAAGTCGGAATGCCTTCAAACATTACACTCGTCGCGCCTGCCAAAAGCGGTCCATAGACAATATAAGAATGTCCCGTAATCCAACCAATATCCGCCGTGCACCAATAAACATCATTCTTTCCAGGTCGGAAAACATTCGCAAACGTATAATGGGTATAAACCATATACCCCGCCGTCGTGTGCAAAACGCCTTTTGGCTTGCCCGTGCTGCCCGACGTATATAAAATAAACAACGGATCTTCACTATCTACCGAAACCGCAGGGCAATCCGAAGACGCTTTTGCCATTTCCTCGTGCCACCAAAGGTCACGTCCCGTTGTCCAATGTACAAAACTACCTGTCCGCTTGAAAACGATACATTTTTCGACACTCGGCGTGGAAGCCATTGCTTCATCCGCAATATCTTTCAATTTAATTTCTTTGTTGCCGCGAAACGCACCATCAGACGTGACCAAAATTTTACAAGCGGAATCATTGATTCTATCCGAAATAGATTGCGCCGAAAAACCGCCGAAAACCACGGAATGCACCGCGCCTAATCGCGCACATGCCAACACTGCAATTGCCAATTCAGGCACCATCGGCATATACAAACAGACTCTATCGCCCTTGACAACGCCTACGCTTTTCAAAACATTGGAAAATTGACATACTTTTGCATGCAATTCGCGGTAAGTGAGGGTTTGTCCCGCATCATTTGGGTCGTTCGGCTCCCAAACAATCGCTTTTTTATCGCCCATGCTTGCCAGATGACGGTCTAAGCAATTTTCAGTGATATTCAATTTGCCATTTACAAACCATTGCGTTTGATAATCCACAAAATTGTAATCCAAAACGTGATCCCATTTCCGATGCCAGACAAAATCATCGGCGCGCTCTGCCCAGAAACCTTCTGGATTTTCGACACTTCGAGCGTATTCTTTTTTGTACTGAGCAAACGATTTGATAACTAACGATGACATAGCTTATAAATGTTGAATGTTAAACAATATGCGATTTCGGATTTTGGATTTCGGAATATGACGTTAATAATATTGATAAAATCCAAAACCGAATCTATTGATTATTAATACTTTATAAATTTATAAAAAAATGATTAATTTTTAAACCAAATATGTAAATATCTATATGTTTATATTTAATCGTTCAAAAAAATTTGACAAAGCATTGCCAAATTCTTTTTATGCAACAAATTATGATGCTTTTTATGCAAAAACGCATCATAGGTCATTCATCATTAACCAAATTCAAGCATCTCATTGACGATATTGACTAATTCTTCATTGTCAAAAGGCTTTGTGAGGTAAATCTCTCCACCACTGCTATAGCCTGTGCGACGGTCTTCGGCAGTTCCTTTGGCAGTTAAAAAAATAATTTGAATATTATCAAATTTTTCAATATGTCGAATCCGTCGCGCTACCTCAAAACCGTCCATACTTGGCATCATCACATCCAATACAACGACATGTGGATGAAAAGATTGCAATTTCATTAAGGCTTGATGTCCATCAAAAGCCTTTTGCACAATAAAACCTTCTTCCTCAAATAAGTATTCAAGGGCAACAAGAATATTGGGTTCATCATCAACCAATAAGATTTTTTTCTTTTTCGGATGTTTAACATGCGACATACATAGCGTGCCGAAGGGTTCAAAATAGCCTATTCGCAACTTCGGCGAAGTAAAAATAAGCGTTTTTTCAAAACCAGCATATTTTTTAGGCTTTTTTTTTGAAAAAATGACAAAATAAAAATAATTTTGGAGGTTCAAACGAAGTGTCTTTTTTATAAATAATTGATTATCAAATGTTTCGTGTTTAGCGGAATTTCCGCTAACGGAAAAATATTTTTATCTTTTTGGAAACATATAGGGACGTAGGAGACATCGGGCGGATACTTAATTTGCAAACACATAGGGATATAGAAAACATAGGACAGACCGTTTTCGTTCAGTATCCGTTCTATGTTCTCTATCTACCGATGTGTTTGCAAACGAGAAAGTCGCAGCTTTTTACGGCTGCGACTTTTTTCTTACTGGTGTAATTAAAATTAGTAAAGGTTCAAAATAGTTTTGCGTTTAAATTAAAGGATAAATTTAGCTTTTGATTGCACCCTTTTGACAGATTGCAATCGCTGCGTTTATTTGTTGATACAAAGGTATGCTGTTTTTTAACAGCGTAAAGAAGTAAAATAATGATTTCGTAAGGTGAATTAAGCCCTTTATTTTTCATGTAAAGCATTTAGAAATGCCTTTTTTTATCAAAAATAAACTTAAAAAGTCCCAAAAAGGCATTTTTAGGTTTATTTTTGATAAAAAAAAAGGTGCAAAAAAAGAAAAAAAAAATTTTTTTGCACCTTTTTTGAAAGCACTACCATTAAAATTAAATAAAAAAAATTTTAGACATTTAGCAACGGCGTATCATCTGTTTGACTATCCGCGCTATCTCCATCAGTAGGAAGATAGGTTAATGGAAATAAGCGGTACTCTTTAAACGTGCCATTAAAGGCATGATTCCAACCACATTGTGTTGCAAGCGTATTCATTTTGCTTGACACATCATTTTGAAATGCCATATATAATTGCGTCCGAAGCAGCATTTTAACTTCTAAGGTAGAAGTCGAGCCATTTTGACGCAGGAGTATTTCTGCTGCGTGACGCACAGCACGGGTGGTTAATTTTTTATAGAACGACTGAAGAATTATCCATATTTTTAAGCTTTTTGCGAACACATAGGAATAGAGGAGACATAGATTTTGCAAACACATCGTTTCATAGGAGACAGCTGTCGAATATTAAAACAAGATTTCGTCAAATCCACCAATTGATCCAACAAAGTTTGTGCTTCTTCCACCTGTTGCCGCGTGACCTTATCCGCAGAAATCGTGTAATTGCGTTGAATACTTTTATTGGAATAACCCATTAACAATTTCATCAAATCACGCACCTGTGTACACGAGATGCCATCAAAAGTCCTATCTTTTTTCGGAGCATCCACGACTGCCCACACGACCATAATTAACGGTAAAAGTACCATTATCATTTTCGTTCATTTCATAAAATTTGTTGTTATTGTTGGGCGAAACCATGATTAATTTAGCGACCCGACGCGCTGATGTTGCGATAGAAGTTGTTGCCATAACGAGATAAACAGTTGATTTTGACATAAAACAAATATAACTATTTTGATGATAAAATTTTCATTTAACCCTACAAAGATAAGCCAAAACAAGTTATTACGCAAGTTTTTGAGCTTTTTTTATGAATATTTTTAAAAAATGTATAACTATTTTGAAAATACATATTAAAATAAATATTTTTATTATTTGTATCTTTTTGAAACACAAAAGTCCGCAAAAGGCATCACCTATTTGCGGACTTTTTAAAACAAAAAAAAACAATTTATTTTATTTTATTTTTTGAAAAGGTAAAGTCTTTAAAATTTCATAAGGTTCTTCGATAGCTCCATTTTCGGCTTCTGCTCCGCCCTCATCTTCATATTTTCGCATAACAACCCAACCATTTGCAGTGGAATCAATCACATAAGTCGTTTCTAAGCCCGCCCAAAAACCAGTTCCCGTAGCAATTGCAGTTTTAGGAATCCGATGTCGCACATATTGACTGGTATCCACAGGTTGAAATGCACCTATCATTGTGTCAATTTTCATGATTTGTTCCTGCCAAATAATACTAACCACCGTTCTCGGTATATCCTCGTGTATCGTATCTATGGATGTTTTTGAAGCAAACAGAGGTCGCGTCACGACAGGAGTTGCAACCGTTGCAGGTTTTTTAGCGGATTTTTCACCACAAGCGAATAAATTCACAAGCCCCAAAAGGCAATAAATCATTTTTTTCATCATAAATTAACGTCTTTTTTTAAGGATTAAACTATCAGGATGATTGCGTGCTTTTAAACTATCCATAACACCTTTCGCCCAATTAATGACCAACGTTTTTTGTTGCGCACTCAACACCGCATCCTTATGTATAAGCGTGTACGAGGACATCGGCATTTCATTATGCTCAATTTGTTCAATCACTTCTTCCATTTTGTGATTTTGAAAACGGGCGGGCATTTTTGAAAAATCATCGAAATTTAAATGATGCTTCCCTTCGTCAACGTGGTGCGCCAACCAAGAAGCAACAGGTTGTACATTATTGTACCAAGGATAAACCGTTTTGTTGCTATGACAATCATAACAAGATGTTTTCAAAACCGTTTGCACCGCATCAGGCACAGGAAATACTTGAGCAATAGATTTGGAAGTATCGCCAGAAAGGTTTTTCTCAGGACGATAAAATTGGAACAAAATGAGTAAACCAAGTAATATATACAGCGTTTTGCCTATATATTGTTTCATAGAGGAGTTGATTTAACGATTAAAAAATAGGTTTAGGCTCAAATATACAACAATTTTTCTTATTGGTACATTTAGGATACAATAGAAATGTGGATTTTATGGATTGATTGGATTTTGTAGATTAATTGAAAAAAATCTATAAAATCCAATTAATCCACAAAATCCACATTCAAACAATAGCATAATTGCACTTTATTATTATCTAATTCATTCTATTTCAATAACTTACGCACTTTTTCAATATGCTCATTCGGCAATGCAAATACACCTTCTTGTTCTAAATCTTTTAAATTTTCAATAAAAATTTCCTTATAAAGCCTTCCTTTTTCATCTTTTTT
>JBEEMZ010000130.1:0-13307 GCA_041192405.1 Bacteroidota bacterium
AAAATCAAAAGCAGCTCTCTCCACCCCGCCCGTTCTCAAGCCGAACGGTTGCTTGGCGAAATCCCAAAACCATCCTGCGCAAAGTATAAATATCGAATGTTCACCCTATTATCAAAATAAGTTAATTTTTTTTATCGTATGAAACTACAACTCAGTTGTTGCTTATTTCTTTTCGTTTGTTTTCAACAAACCGTTTTAGCTCAAAGTACCTTTATGATTCCGCGTTCCGATACGGGCGGTTTCGCTGTTGTTTTTCGGGATGGCAGAAAAATAGCCGATTTGAATGCCAAATTTGTAGAACCGTTTTCGGAAGGAGTTGCCGCCGTCTATAATGGTCGTGGTGGCATCAGTTACGTCAATGAAAATGGTGAAACCATCATTGCAGGCACTCATTTGATGGCTTATTCCAATCTCGGACATTCGTTTTCAGAAGGTTTGGCAGTTGCGGAAGTAGATACCGCAGGTTTGAAATATGGTTATATTGATACGCAAGGCAAATTTGTCATTCCTGCTACTTTTGATGGACTTTTACCATTTTCAGAAGGTTTGGCAAGGGCTTATGATGCGGATAAGAAAAAATATGGCTATGTCAAACGCGTTAACAACACGTTGAAATGGGCGATTCCTGCCATGTTTAAAGAAGCACGGAATTTCAAAGAAGGTTTTGCGGCGGTCAGTCTGGATGGAACCAAATATGGTTATATTGACAAAAGTGGTAAAGTGATTATCGGCATGAGCTATACTATCGGCAAAACTTCTAATTTATTAGATTTTGTAGAAGGGTATGCGGTCGTTGGTGTGGAAGTGGAAGGCAAACAAAAATTTGCTTATTTGGGTCAAAACGGTAAAAAATTGGGCAATCAGGCATTTGACTTTGCGTTGCCGATTCGGGATGGCCTTGGTTTGGTAGCCATTCAAAATGAAGAAGATGCCAAAGGAAATTACTATCGTTTTGGTGTTTATAGCAAAGATAGTTTGAAATTAGTGGTTCCTGTACAATATTATTTGGTTAGCGATTTTATGTACAGTGGTGAAGGTGGTTTTAGCGAAGGTTTATGCGCTACGAATGTCGGTTATATCAATAGCAAAGGAGAAAATGCCATTGATTTTAACGGTAAACCAATATCGGATGCGCATCCGTTTCGACGTGGCGCAGCGCAAGTCACGATTTGGGAAAATGAGAACCAATTTAGATTTTGTTTGGTTGATAAAACGGGCAAAATTCTTTGGCAATCGCCGCCGAATAAATTTAGATAATTTTTAAAGATAAATAAGAGTCATCTCGAATATCGCCTTCACCAGTTGAGATGACTCTTATATTTGATTGTGAATATTGACACGAATAAAGCATCATCAAACGGAGACTCTTTTCAAATGATCCTTATTTCGAACTTAACAAAGTCAAGTTAAGTAACTGGTTAGTTAAATAATTGATTATCAATAATTTATCAACTAAACAACTAAGTAAGCTAAAAATTATAACAAGTATGGATCCGTTATCACCTTTAAAAAATTATTTAGATTACCGATATATCTATATATTAGGAAGTACCCATTTTTGGTTTCGATATAAAATCGGCATCGCCAAAGATTTACAAGTGCGACAACGCGGCATCGGTTCGACGATTCGAGGCGAAGTGTTTGAAATTTTAGCATTACAAGTTTGCTTTGCGCGCAAAATAGAAGGGTTTTTTCATTTAGTTTACAGTCCGTTTCATGCAAAAATGCGCGGTTCGGGTAAAACGGAATGGTTTTGGATGATTTTTCCAGTAACACCCATGATCCTTCTGACGGTGGTTTGGATTATTCAATGGTGCGTGATGCCTGTGCTACTGATAGCGATATATCACAATTATCTGCGTTAAGTAATGACAAAAGCATCAGAAACGTTCAAGGCTTCTGATGCTTTTTCGTTGTATAAATCATTGATAATCAACGTCTTCGATGATAATCACGCCGAATATTTTGCAAATCATTTCGAATACTTTCCTCATTATTCTCCTGTTGAATATCCCGAATTTGCTCGAAAGATTGAGTTAAATCATTGATAACCCACTCAAATTCAAGTTGATTAGGATTGTAAACAAGACACCGAAAATGGCAATCATAAACGCCCGTCACGTTGTCAAGTATGGTCTCGACACGCGGAAAATGGAGGGCACCCGACCTAAATTGTAAGTCAAGCACTGAAATGAAAACACTCTCCAAAAAAGGCGAGTATATCAAAAATGGATGATTGCGATAACTGCCTGTATCAAAAATCCCGTCATCACTTTCCAGAATAAAACCTTGAAAGTCTAACACAATTCGTTGAGTATCAGTTACTTTGATTTCTTTGTGATGTCGTTTATAACTCATTCAAAATTAGCCATGATGATGATTTTCTAACAGTCTTGTTGCCATTTCCTGAAACAAGGTTTCAACATTTTCTCCTGTTTTTGCACTTGTGACAAAATCACAAGAATGCGTTAACGAATCTAACAATTCTTTTGCGTCTTCATCGGAGACCAAATCGCGTTTATTAGCGACGATTTTAACCACTCCGTAAGGCAATAGATTTTTAAAAATTTTTAAATCACTTTCCAAATGCGCAAAAGTGGTCGGACGAGTCAAATCCATGACATAAATAATGCCACCCGCGCCCAAAAAGTAGGATGCAGGTACTTTATCTTGCGTGATTTCGCCCGCAATGTCCCAAACTAATAGAGCCATTTTTTGCTCATCTACATATAATTCTTTCTTTGCGATTTTCGCGCCAACAGTCGTTAAATACTTTTCCTTAAACTGACCTGTCAGAAATCGTTGAAATAACGATGTCTTGCCAACTCCAAAACTGCCAGTTAAGATTACTTTTTTGCTAATCATTGTTTTAAATATTTTTCAAAATCTGCATTTTAAATGATGCTTTCAATGAAACGCTTTTCTTTTAAAAAAGTTTAATTTTAGTTAGTTGGTTGTTTAGTTAGACTAAGTACCTTAGGCATCAATAAACCCTGTTAAAAATCAGAGGATTTCCGCGCCACGAGCGGTTATTGATAACCAACGAACAAACTACTTTTCTTTTAATGCGATCCATTGCTCTGCCTGTTTTTCTTTTGGGACGATAAAATTAGATTTCAATTTCAGCGACACTTTTTGTTCGATAGAACTATCTTGCAACGCATTTTGTAAATCGGGCGTATCCATGACAAAAGTACGGATTGCTTCCCGAAACCCTTCTTTTTCTTTGGTAGAGACCGTGCCTTTCAGCGCGGCTGCCACATAATACGAATGAAAATTTTGTATCACAATGCAATAAGTGCCATATTGTACCATTTCCAATTCTTCCATCTTGCGTCCAAAAGCGTCCTCAACGAATGCTTTTATCGCCGTCAACATGCCCGCAACCACATCACGGTCAATAGCGGGGTATAATGCCGCGCTTGCCATCAGCAAACCAGAATCGCGTTCAATAATAAAAATCTCCTCCAAAATGGATTGATTCGACGCACTTAACACTAAATCTGCATCGCTGATGCCCAAAATCCGATTGCGGATGTGCCACCATACGCCGCGAGTTGCAACATTTTGGAGCTGTTCGGCAATATTATCTTTCAATATTTGGAATTGATGCCGTACATAATTTGCCACCATTTGTCCGATAATCGGCGACAACATATTCATCAATTCTGTTTGTGAAGATTGAATTTTTTGTTCAATCATTCGATTTACAATGACAGAAAATTCTTTTGGAAACTGCTTGCGCAATGTTTCTAAATGGTTTTCTATCAAGGGCGTAATTTTTTCGTCCAAACGCGCAGGAGTGTCAAGGATGGCTTTCAGTTCTGATAACTCGTTCAGTTCCTTCGAAAACAAAATATTTCGAAGTTGTTGTAACCGTATTTGGTCATCTGCGGCATGTTCGATAGGCGCATCATTTTTTGTTGACATCTGTGCGACGATTTCGGATTGTTGATTTCGTTCCTACGGAATGACAAGGTTGTTTTTGTCATTCCGTATCATTCCTGTCATTCCGTAGGAACCTTTATTCTTTTAATTTTTTGCTGACTTCTATGAGTAAATCGGATAATTGAGCGCGGTCTGTTTTGCTGAAATGCTGTACTTTTTGGTTCAAAGACTCTACATTTTGCATCAATAACTGTTCTAATTGATCCATCCGCGCCGTAAATGCCCGTTGCATGGCATCATGACTTTGGCGATTGGCTTCTTCATTGCGCTGAATCCATTCCTCGATATGCGCCAAACGCCGATTATATTCAGCAATTTGCTGACCCATAATAATTTCGCGTATCATGCTCACGTCACCGAGACCTGAAACGGGTATTCCCGAATTTTGCTCTGCCATTTAATTAATTTTAATAATATTTGAGATTGATAATATATTTTTAATTGACACTCTATTTTCAATGATGAACGATACTGATTTTTTGGTTTATGAATGATTCATTTTTGGTCATGCATCATTGATTCGGTTCGTTCGCCAAATAAAGGCTAAATTTGAGGCATTTTTTATTAAAAAACAAATTAGCTACTTTTAATTTTGTTATTTTTAATAAAAATGTATTTGAAAACCGTCAAATGACGGAATCGTGACCCAAAAAGAAGTAATGTCTAATTCAACTATCCTTTTTTACGCCCATCCACTGACGGCGCGAATGCGTTATATCGTGGACTTTATTTTTACTAACTTATTAGGTATCAATGTATTGCATGTTGGTCATGAAGCTGATTGGCTTCACAGCCCATTGCCTAAAATTTGGTATGGCAATATAGACAACGCGCCCAAAAATGAAGGTATTTTTTTGGCACAGCGTCACTCTATTCTGACCCAAAAAGGATTGCAAAGTCACATACAACCTGATTTTGGGGATGATGTGTTAGCGCATGCTTTTTTTGAGCTGAGTCGCTATGAAGAATATATTGCAACCAATCGAGATATACATGACCGATTTACAGGGCAACAAAGTCATGCTTTTAAAAATGGTTATTTGCAACGCCCGATTGTCCATGAAATCGCTGAAGGACTAAAACAAAAATTGCGCCAGCGATATGCAACTATCTTGTTTAAAAATATAAACCATTGTTTTCTACCGACTTATGATATTGATATGGCTTGGCGATATGCGCATAAAGGCTGGATTCGGAATCTTTTGGCGATTTGCAGAGATGTTTTCAGGGCGGATTTTACGAACCTTCACGCTCGAATGTCTGTATTGCAAGGTAGGGGAGCAGACCCCGATTTTGTTTTTTCGTATTTGGAAAAATTACATGTTGATTATCCATTGAAACCTATTTTTTTTTGGTTATTAGGCGATTATGGCAAATATGATAAAAATATTCCGCATCATAATCTTAATCTACAAAATTTAATTTTAAATATTGCTTCAAAACATGAAGTTGGTATTCATCCTTCCTATCGTTCTAATCAAGATGTGAAGCGTTTAAAAATGGAAGTCAATCGTTTAAAGGAGATTTTAAAATCTAAATCTGTAAATGTGAAATACAGTCGGCAACATTTTTTGAAATTGACGTTGCCTGAAACCTATCGTCGTTTGCTTGATGTGGGTATTACGCATGATTACACGATGGGATATGCAGACCAAATTGGGTTTCGGGCGGGCGTTGCAATACCATTTAATTGGTATGATATTGAAAATGAACGCGTTACGGATTTGATAATTCACCCATTTCAAGTGATGGATGTTACCTTGCAACAATATTTAAAATTATCGCCGAAGGATGCTATTGAAACGGTAAAACCTGTGATTGAATCTGTTAAAAAATTGGGAGGTACTTTTACGACTTTATGGCATAATTCATCGCTGTCCGAAATGAATGAATGGCGCGGTTGGCGTGCTACGTATGAGACAATTATTCAAATGGCATTATAAAAATTGGTTAAAATCTATTCTGTGAAATTTAATTTTAAAAAAAGGTTTGAAAGTCGGATCGGGGATCGCCTTTTGAATGCTTTTTGCAAAATTAAATTTGGTAAAATAAAGTTTGTTTTATGACTAAATTTTATTTAGCCCTTTTTAAATCAAAAACGAAACATTGTAGGGTTCTGAAAATAGTTTCTATTGATTCTAATGAGCTTATTTTTTAATGAAAATGAATCGAAATGAATAAAATAAAAGTTGATTTAGCCGAAATCGCACAAGTTTTTGATATTAATGACCAGACAACTTGTCAACATGTGAATAAGGATAGCAAACCCATTTACGGAAGTTATTTGTTGGGCACGAGTTGGCGTTTTACGACACTTCTGGGGAATGATTATTGCGTGAGTCGAAAGTTTGAAGCGGCGAATGAAAATGATTTCTTGAAAATAGTAGCGATGCTTCGTAAGCTTAAAGCATTGATTATCAATAGATAAAGCCATTTCGATTCCTACGGAATGACAAGTTTTTGTCATTCCGTAGGAATCGAAATCACAAATACGGTTTATCGCATTCCGCAATGGCATCTTTCAATTTTTGCGTTTCAGCATTGGCATCGCGCCACCAATCGTAAGACCATATACTAATAATCGCCACTTGCATCGCTGTCAATTGATTCAAAATACGTCGTTCCAAGTCCGCATTAAAAGGCATCCCTTTCAGCGCGTCATCCGTAAAACGACCATCAATCCGAATCACAATCGGCGTTTGATTGACATAACGCGGCGTAATCACTAACATAAAGCGTTGATTATCAATTGGATAATCAAAATTAATGTGCCGAGCACCAATATCTTGCCCAATAATTTTCGCAATTTGCATGACGAATGGAGATGGGATTTCATCTTTGAAGCGCGCATACCGTTGGCGCAAATGCTCCAAAACAGATTGATAACGCGCCGTTTCTCCTTTCTGGAGAAACTCACAATAAAACAAAATATTTGAAATTAAATACGGCACTTCTTTTTCGGGCAATTCTGCGGCATGGCGCAATTCGTCTTTATAAACCGAATTCACCCAATAAATTTTTTGTGTAAAACTATTGGCAATCATTCTTAATTGCCGTTGACTCATCGTAAACATTTCTAATACATGATACGTACCACTGATTACCACCACATCAAATTGTAACCCAACCATTTCATCAATATTATAAATGCCCAAACCATTGCGTTGCAAATGTTCAATCTTCTCCCAACCAAATAATGCTTTTTGTACAATGTTTAATAAAGTGGCATTCAATGAATTGCGTTGTTGCCTTGTCATCGTAATCACGCCAATACGCGGATAGGTTTTCCACGGTGTTGCATTAATTTCTTGTAAAATGCGCACGATTTCAGCGATTTCAGCTTCATTAGTTTGATAAATTTCATTAATACGACCATTATTGATATGCACGACTTTTGCCGCCTGCTCGCCTAACGGATGACACATGGGCAATCGCATATCGGGATAAAAAATCGCTCGATTCAACGCTCGAACCGATTCGCTGACGTGCCGATGCAAATGATTCAAACGTACGGTCGGCGCACCAACTACTTTCGCATAAGCCGCCAAAGATGCCACATCCCAATCTTCTGATGCTGCAATTGTTTCATTAGACGTATTTTCACATAATGCGACAATGCCATCCGTATTCACTAACAAATTTTCGACCGATTCTTTTGCAATTAAATGTGCATTTTCAAAAATAATATTTGTAAAAAGATTACCTTCACCTTTCAATAATTCTGTGGCAACAGATGGCGGCATCAATAAAACGGGATAAATTTCAGTTAACGCATCCACATTGCTTTTTAAAATTTTAGGTAACGGGATTTGTCGCGTCAAGGTGATATTATTGGTATCGAAAAAATGTTTATACGTAGGCGGATTATGCTTCCTCAATTGCCGAATCACTTCATTTTTTCGTTCCATCCAAAGCAATGCAATTTGCGCGGGAAACATTCTGCGCAATTTGTCACTTGCATCCATTAATTGTTGCGCTAAATCGTCACCCGTTGTAATATCTCGTTGATTATAAACCACTAAAATATTATGAAAATACCAACTTTGAAAAGCAGACAACCAATCAGAAGGTTTAACTTTCACAATGGCTTTAACAATTTGTTTGCCTTTTTCGGACATCGCAAGCCAATGTTCTTGCCATTGAAAAAAAGTTTCAAAATCACGCAAATTCTGTTTAGTTTGCTCCAATCTTTCCAATGTTTCTTCTACAAAAAGTTGTCGTTTCGGCAAAGATTGTACTTTATGCTGAATCGGGGATATATATAAATTAATTCCATTCAATTCAGACAATAAATCATCCAATTCATGTTCCAATTCAACCACGCGCTCCGCAAAATGTGGGTCAAGATGCGTTGCGGTTTTGCCATTCAATCGATTGACTTGTTCTTGCACCATTGTCGGCAAAATAATCCGCCATTGTTTCAATGATTTTTCAAAATCATCTAAATTTTCGCGCAAAGCGGGTACATTTTTGCGCTCATTGCCTTCCAAAAAAGGATGTTCAAAATATTTATATTCTCGGCTATGGAAAATATCGCGTAATTTTTGATAAGCCAATACCATCTTTTCACGCGCTTCTAAAATTGATTTTGAACGGTCTGAAAACGCAGACATGATTTGTAAAGCACTGGTTTTCAAGAAGTTAGTAGTTTCAAAATCGTTCCCAAATTGAAATAAATAATCTGAAATATCTTCTTTCAACCGTTGCAATTGCTCATATAATTCGCCATAATGCGTTTCATAATAATCGGTCAATCGTTGCGCATAAGCGTCAATCATGCGGATATGCCGATGTTGAATAAAAGACAATTTTTTTAAATAGGTTTCAACTTTTTCTGCCACAAACCGATAACTCATTCCACCTGAAGCGGCTCGAAACAAAGACGGATGCAAACTTGTCAACGGATGTTTCATCGTTCCCGCCTTCACAAATAAGCGGTCTGATGTTTCAATTTCGTTTTTTAAAAAATCATATTCATCTTCCTTAAATGTAAAATCACTTGGATTTAAATGATTTGTCAATAATTCTCGCCCTGCAATTTGACTGCTCTTGACGTAACGACCTACAATATCCGCCCATCGCTCCTGCCCAAAAACAGGGCGGTTCAAGGCTTCCGTTCGATTATCCAAGCGTTGCAACCATCTACGCGCCTGTTTAAGCGTGATAAGATACGACTCTAAATTAAAGGGTTGATTCGGAACCGTTTTTGTTGTAATTTCTTGGCGCAAGGAATCTAATAAGATTTTTTTATCATGCAATACATCTTTCAACAAAAAGGTCAAATTACCAAGTCCATTATCCACAAAATATTGTTGAATTTGAATCAAAGTTGCCATATCATGCGCCACAATCAACGTTTTGCGTCCATTTGAAGCCGCATTGAGTGCAATATTGGCGGCTAAATGCGTTTTTCCAGTGCCATGACCGCCTTCCGTAATGCTCAAACGTTGCCTTAAAATGGTTCTAAACGCCGCCCGTTGTTCCGCATCTTCGGGCAAGAGCGTAAATTCGTGCATTTGCTCTGCCCTTCCAAAAGCTGTTGAAGTCGTATTTGCTGTCGGAATGGAAGCCTTCATGGTGGCTTTGAAAAAAGTGGTTTCGACGACTTGATTTAAACTTTTTTGTTTTAAAAACAAGGCTTGCGATGGGAAAATGCCTAATACGCCCGCCCATGCAATATCACCCGATTTGGACAATTCTCGCAATAAACTTTGATTTGGACATTCTCTTAAACCTGAATTGAGGTGCTGCGTTTTGTACTTTAAAATTTTTGCCAAATCTTTTGTTAATGAATCAAACGCATTGATAGAGAAGTTTTTAGAAAGTATAAATTTTTCTAATTTATCTTTTAAATCAATATTATATTTGAGTTGGAAAAATTGCAAAATAGGTTCATTTACCACCAAAGGAGCCGTTTCATCTCTGCCAATCAGCCAACTATCACGGCGATTTGGATGTGGTTTTAGGTTCAAATACCAAATAAAAAGCGGCGCACTCACTGGAATCGGCTCACTGCCCGAAAACGTATCCGAATCCACCATGAGTGGAAATCCAAATGCAAAGGCATGTTGTCCACTGATTTTGAGGCGATTTCGATTTTCAAAATAAAAATGCCTTAATTGTTCTGCATTATGCAAATCGGCATGTAAGTCAGTTTCCCACGAGGAAGATTGGAAAAAATGTTCCATCCATTTCGTCACGATGGGATATACGCGATTAAAAAACAAAAATAGGTCTGTTCTATCCTTGTTTAGGGGCAAAATATGCCAATAGGGTTGTGTAGTGGAGTCACTGGTCATCGGACTCATAGTATTTAAATTGTTGATTTTGATTTAATGATAAAGGATAAAGGATGAAGGCTGAATTTGCAAATCATTGATTATCAACATCTTGCAAATTCATTGTTCCTCATTTATCATTCGCTGATAGAACTTCTAAAATATTTTTATAAATCGGCAATTCGGGTGTTAAGAATGTTTTCAAATCTACCCAAATCGCTTGTTCAATGTCTTCTTCCGTTTGGGGAATCAAGGTTGATTCCTGCGTTTTCATCTTATACCAAAAGGTTTCTTTCAAAATACGCTTGTCTTTTTGTTGAAATGTATGATATGTGGTTTGAATGGCATTCAATAATTCGATTTGTTGAATGCCTGTTTCTTCTTGCACTTCTCGGACGGCAGCATGTTCTTTGGTCTCGCCTTTGTCAATTTTGCCTTTGGGCAAATCCCAAAAATCGCGGCGAAAAATTAATAAAATGTTGCCCTCTGCGTTTTCAACAACACCCCCTGCGGCTTGAACGATTTTATAAATGCTTTTAAAATCGGTCCATAATTGAGCTAAATCATTGGTATGCAATAAGATATAATTCATATCTGCATTCTTTTCCAACTTGTCTATATACCAAAAAAGACTTTTCTTATCTATATGCGGCATGACAATAGACTTCGATTGGTTTTTCCAATCTGCTGAAACAGCCTTGCTTTCCATCAAATATAAAGGCGTATTGTTAATAAAAATTTTGTACATCTTGAATACGGTATCGTGATTTTAAAAAAAGAATTACATTTGCGGTTTGAAAGCAACTTGTAATGATGAACGATGAGGGATAAAGGATGAAAAATGAAAGATAGTTGATAGACACTTGTTTATTATTTATCATTCATAATTCGTTATTTATCATTCATCATTCATTATTCATCATTTCCCCTGCAATATTAAGCATAATTGATGAAACAATCCAAAGCCATTGCGCGTAAATTATTAGAAATTCGCGCAGTTCGTTTGAGTCCAAAGCAACCCTTCACTTGGGCATCAGGCATTTTATCACCGATTTACTGCGATAATCGTTTGCTATTATCACATCCTTCCATACGCGATTTTACCACAAGCGGTTTCGTGGAGCTGTCGTCGCAATTCGACGATTTTGATGTCATCGCGGGCGTAGCGACGGCGGGCATTCCACATGGCGTTTTATTGGCAGACCGTTTGCATAAACCGTTTGTTTATGTGCGCGAAAAACCCAAATCGCATGGTCGTCAAAACCAAATTGAAGGGTTTTTACCCGAAAATGCACGTGTTTTGGTAGTTGAAGACTTGATTTCGACGGGCGGTAGCAGTTTAAAAGCGGTTGAAGCGTTGAAAGAGGCAAATGCACACGTGGTTGGCACGGCTGCTATTTTTACCTACGGTTTTGAACGCGCTGCGAATGCTTTCGCAAAAGCACATTGCCCACTGCAAACCTTAACGGATTACGACACTTTATTAGAAGTCGCGGTAGAAATGGGTTATGTGGCAGCAGCAGATTTAAAAATTTTGTCTCAGTGGCGCGTTTCTCCCGAAAAATGGTTGGAAGTTTAAAGAATAACAAAACAATTACAAAATGTTTTTGTTATGGAAACATGCCCAAAATCACGTGTAGATTTGTAAAATTAAAATTTTTATTATAATTTTGCATTGCTTTTGATATTACATATAAAATTATCAGATATTATAACTGAATAATGTTATATCATGTATTAAAACCGTATTTTTATCCATTTTTTGACCGAAACAAGTGATTTCGGATGGTAGATTTCGGTTTTCTATGGAATGACAAAAACCTTGTCATGCCATAGAAAACCGAAATCCACCATCCGAAATTGATAAACGGAATCCATTATTATTACATGTCCATTATTACATCGGCTTCCGAACACTTCTTGGAGCAATACATCAACAATGCCTCCCCGACGGGTTTTGAGGCTGCTGGTCAGTTAGTATGGTTAGAATACCTGCGTCCGTATATTGATGATTTCCATTCGGATAATTATGGCACGGCTTACGCGGTCATCAATCCAGGGAAACCTTATCGGGTTGTGATTGAGGCGCATGCTGACGAGATTTCTTGGTTTGTAAACCACATTTCAGATGATGGTTTCATTGGGGTGATTCGCAATGGCGGTTCGGATCATTTGATTGCGCCGTCGAAACGAGTTAATATTCATACGCGCAAAGGGATTGTGCGGGGCGTTTTTGGCTGGCCCGCAATTCATGTACGGCAAGGCAAAGATGCGCATTTGACCCCGACCATAGAGAATATTTTTATAGATGTAGGTGCGAAAAACCGCGATGAAGTTTTAGCAATGGGCGTACATGTTGGTTGCGTGATTACGTATCCTGATACGTTTGAAGTCCTTAATAATCGGTTTTATTATGGGCGCGCTTTGGATAATCGGATTGGCGGCTTTTGCATCGCGGAAGTGGCGCGACTCCTACGCGAAAATAAAATTGAATTGCCTTACACCTTATATATAGTCAATTCGGTGCAAGAGGAAGTTGGTTTGCGCGGCGCACAGATGATTGCAGAAACGATTCGCCCACATGTTGCAATTGTGACGGATGTGACACATGATACACATACGCCATTAATGTCAGCGAAAGTGCAAGGGGATGTGCGTTGTGGACGTGGCCCGAGTGTAACTTACGCGCCTTCTGTGCATAACAATTTATTAAATTTGGTGATTGACACTGCCGAAGCACAAAAAATTCCGTTTCAACGACAAGCATCCAGTCGAACAACAGGAACAGATACGGATTCTTTTGCATACGCGTGTGGTGGGATTCCATCGGTTTTGATTTCATTGCCTCTGCGTTACATGCACACGACGGTCGAAATGGCGCATAAAGACGATGTTGAAAATGTGATTCGGTTAATCTATGAAACCCTTTTGCAGATTAAAGACGGTCATAGTTTTAAATATTTTTAAGGTTAGTTAGTTGGTTATACTTCGCATTGGATGGTTTTGTGATTTTGGAAAAAAACCTTCGGAGAGAGATGCTTTTGATTTTTTGATTTTTTTGCAAAAAAAATCAAAAAATCA
>JBEEMZ010000131.1:0-13216 GCA_041192405.1 Bacteroidota bacterium
GAACGATACTAAAAGTACATTAGACACCAATAGTCACGGCACACATGTCGCGGGAATTATTCAACAAACCATTGATTACTACGGAGTTAGAGCAAAATTGATGATTCTCAAAACCCAAGATAAAGATGGGAATGGAACGATTTGGGATATTTGTCGGGCGTTGGATTACGCAATGTGTCATAGCGCAAATATTGTGAATATGAGTTTGAGTTACACCGCAACGGATTCGGCAAATAAGGCAGGTATTTTGGAACAAATGATTCATTTGGCAGGTAGTCAATACAAAATGTTGATTGTTGCGGCAGCAGGTAATAATGGGAAAAATGTGGATGGTACGAATTTGAGTAATCAAAATCAACCCATTTATTACCGTCCTGCGTCCATGAAATGCGATAATTTAATCAGCGTTGGCGCAACAAATTGTTTAGCAAATATTTCGCCTTATAGCAATTATGGAACGACGAGTATTGATTTGGCGGTGCAAGGCGATTCGATTTTCAGCAGCGTTTTGAATGGTCGTTGGGGTTTTAAAAATGGGACTTCGATGGCGACACCTTTTATTACAGGCACGGCGGCGGTTTTGGCGAGTCGGCGCGGCAGCAATCCGTTCAATCCTTATACGCTTAAAACGGCGATTTTACAAACCGTTGATACTCAATCGTATTTGACTTCGAGGGTTTTGAAAGGCGGCACTTTGAATACTTGCAAAGCTTTGATGTATTATACGACGCATGTGCCGACGCAAGAGGTTGGTAATCAAGCTGTTGCGTTTAAAGTGTATCCAAATCCTTTTGAAACTTCAATTACGGTTGAATTTGATTTGGATAAAACACAACCTGTGGAAATTGTTATTTATAACGCATTGGGACAGCATATTTTACGTCATTCGGTGGAAGGTCAAACAGGGATAAATCAATGGTTGTGGCAACCCAATATGCAACAATCCGCAGGTTTATACCATATTGAATTGCGGAGTTTGGCGGGGCGGAAAATTCAAAAAGTCGTGCGATTTTAAATGATGAAGTAAAATGTTGATTTGATTTTAAGGGCTGTGGAAAATAAGAATATGCCTAATTTTGCCACGAATCACACTAATTTGCACGAATAATTTGTGCAAATTAGTGTAATTCGTGGCAAAGTTCATTACAAATCTTTAATTATGAATCATTTACAAATAATTTTGCTTTTAATTTAAAAAGGCAGTCACGACCTACCTCTACGATTTTTCGGGATTCGATTTAGGATAACTATAATTCTACAAAAAAGACTATATTTGCCATCTCAATCAAATTGCGCAACTTTTTGGTGCAAAAATCGTCTCTCTAAACGGAATCCCCATGAATCATTTTATAAAAATCTAAATCTCTTAGCAGATATGGCAAATTTAAATAACAATGTTCAAGATAATTATCGGTTGTTGATGGTCAAATTAGACCAATTTATTCGGAAATATTATGTCAATCAACTGATTCGCGGAACTTTATATAGTGTAGGGCTTTTATTAGCTCTTTTTATTGGGCTAAATATTGCTGAACATTATCTTTATTTCGAAACCGCGACCCGCAAAATGTTATTTTGGTCTTTTGTGGGCATCTCGGCAACGAGTTTGGTTGCATGGATTGGCTTGCCGTTGATGCACTATTTCCGTTTGGGCAAGACGATTTCGCACGAACAAGCAGCGCAAATTATTGGCGAACATTTCACTGGTGTGAAGGATAAACTATTGAATATCATTCAGTTAAAGAAACAAGCCGATACTTCCGAAAATAGAGATTTGATTATTGCGAGCATCGGGCAGAAATCTGAACAGATTAAATTAGTGCCGTTCAAAAAGGCTATTAACTTATATCAAAATAAAAAATATTTGCGTTTTGCGCTGCCGCCGACGTTGTTATTTTTATTTATGTTGTTTGCCGCGCCGAGCATTTTGAAAAATGGGACTTTTCGTTTCCTCAATTATAATACGGCGTTTGAAAAACCTGCGCCTTTTAAATTTATGGTGACAAATGAACATTTACAAGTGGTTCAGTTTCAAGACTTTGACTTGAAAGTGAAGGCGGATGGAACGATTTTGCCAAATGATGTTTATATTAGCATCAACGGTTATGAGTATCGGATGCAGAAAGAAGATGCAACGACTTTTACTTATAAATTCAGCAATGTGCAGAAAGAAATGCCGTTTCGGTTGTTTTCTGGAACGGTTACGAGCGTTCCGTATATGCTGAATGTGTTGAAAAAACCTAATATCGCGGGTTTTGAAGTCAAATTAGATTATCCTGAATATATTGGTCGCCCTGACGAATCCTTGCCGAATACAGGTGACTTGATTGTGCCACAAGGTACGAATATCGCTTGGGCGTTGAAGGCGTTACATACGGAACGCGTTGCGGTTCATTTTGGAAATAATGCGTTTGATGCAGAAAAATCGGGTGATGAAAGTTACCATTTTTCTAAACGCGTGATGAAAGATGAGATTTATAAAATGTTCATTTCCAATCGTTTCTTGCCAAAGGCGGATTCTGTTGCTTATACGATTACGGTCATTCCAGATTTGTTTCCAACGATTCAAGTTCAAAAATTTGAAGATAGTGCGAGACATGTGAATAAAAATACCTTGTTTTTCGCGGGCGATGCGGGCGATGATTATGGTTTGAAATCATTGACGTTCAATTATCAAATCAAACCGAAAGGTGGTAGCGGCGGCGCGTTACAAAAATTGCCGATTGATAAACCTGCGGGTAAATTTGTGCCGTTTCAATACTCGTTTAATACAGAAAGTTTGAAACTGAATGCGGGTGACGAAATTACGTATTATTTTGAAGTGTATGATAATGATGCTGTCAATGGTTCAAAATCGGCGAAAACCAATCCGATGTTGTTCAGTGTTGCGACGATGGAACAAGTGGAGAAGCAAATTGCTAAAAATAATGATGAAATCCGTGATGAATTGAAAAAAGCATTGGAAGAAAGTCGCAAAATTCAAGAAGATACGAAGAAATTACACGACAAATTGTTGCAAAAGAAAGAGCCTGATTTTCAAATGAAAAAAGAAGCGGAACAATTAATGAAGCGGCAAGAGCAATTGGAAAAGCAGATTGAGAAAGCAAAGGATAATTTTCAAGAAAATATGGAGAAATCCAGCGAAAATGAGAAGCAAAATGACGATATTCGGGAAAAACAGGAGCAATTGCAAAAAATGTTTGAAGATTTGAAGAATGATAAGATGAAAGATTTGTTGAAACAAATCGAGGAAATGATGCAGAAAATGGATAAAGACCGCGCTTTGAATAAAATGGATAGTTTGAAATTTTCAAATGAGGAGTTGAATCGGGAACTTGACCGTATGCAAGAACTTTTCAAACAACTCGAAGTCGAAAATATGCAGCAGGAGCAGTTGGATAAATTGGATGAAATGGCGCAAAAACAGGAGGATTTATCCAAAGAATCGGAGAAAAATGATAAAAATGAGAAAGCTTCAGAGGATTTGAAGAAAAAACAAGAGGAATTAAACAAAGAGTTTAAAAAATTTGAGGAAAAACAGAAGGATTTAGAAAAGAAAAATAAAGAATTGGAGCGTCCAAAAGAAATGGAGGATACCAAAGAGGATTCAAAAGACGTGGAAAAAGAGCAGCAAGATAGTAAAGAGAGTTTGGAGCAGAAAAAAAATTCTAAAGCGTCCAAATCGCAGAAAAAAGCGTCCGACAAAATGAAGAATATGGCGAATAAAATGAAACAAAAAATGTCGGATAGCGAGCAGGAACAAGCAGAAGAAGATATGAAAGCGATGCGGCAATTGTTGGAAAATTTGGTTCAATTGTCGTTTGACCAAGAGAAATTGATTGATGATTTCAAAAAAACGGGCGAAACAACGCCGCGTTTTGTGAAATTGACGCAGCAACAGCATAAATTGAAGAATGATTTTGAATTGGTGGAGGATTCGTTACACGCATTGAGCAAGCGCGTTTTGCAAATTCAGACTTTTGTGAATGAAAAAGTGACGGATATTAAACAAGGCATGTTTGAAACGTTGAAGGAATTGGAAGATCGAAAAAAATATGCCGCCGAACCTGTGCAACAACGCACGATGAAAAATTTGAATGATTTGGCGTTGATGTTGTCGGAATCTATGAATCAGATGCAGCAACAACAACAATCGCAATCTAAATCACAGGGCAAAAAAGCGTGTAAGAAACCTGGGAATGGAGAAGGCAAAACAGGTAAACCCAAAGATAAATTGGGAGAAGGGCAAAAAGATTTAAATAAAATGTTGAAAGATTTGAAAGACCGTATGGGAAAGGGCGGAAAAGGTGGTATGAGTAAGGATTTTGCGCAGATGGCAGCCAAACAAGCGGCTTTACGTCAAGCATTGAAGGAAAAACAGAAGGAAATGCAGCAACGCGGCAAAGGGGCGGACAAAGGGATGGAGGAGATTATGAAGGATATGGAAAAAACAGAGACGGAATTGGTCAATAAAGTGTTGAGTAATGAGACGTTGAAACGGCAAGAGGCGATTGAAACGCGTTTGTTGGAATCGGATAAGGCGGAACGCGAACGCAAAGAAGATGAACAACGGAAAGGTGAGGTTGCCAAATCGCGTCAACCTGATACGCCACCGAATTTGCAGGAGTATTTGCGCAAGCGGCAGGCAGAAGTGGAGTTGTATCGGTCGTCGTCACCTTCTTTGAAGCCTTATTATAAGACGTTGGTGGAAGATTATTTTAAGAATTTGAAAGGTAAATAGATTTTTAAATTAGAAAAAAAAAAATTTAAGGAATTAAGGACGCATCGTTCTTAATTCCTTTTTTTTGAAATACATAGGGATATAGGGCGCATAGTGGGAAACAAATAGGGACATGGGACACATAGTTTGTTGATTTGCAACGATTTATGTAACAACATTTCTATACCTCCTATTCTCCATATTTGTTTCCCACTATGTCTCCTATGTCCTTATGTGTTTGCAAATTTGGTAAATGTCTTTCAAATCGCGCCCCAATCCATCGTAATCTAACCCGTAACCAATCACAAATTCATTCGGAATCTCAAATCCACAATAATCAATTTGAAGTGGATGCTGTAAAGCAGTTGGTTTGAATAAACACGTTGCCAATGCAATAGAAGCAGGTTTTTCGTGTTGAATGATGTTGAGAAAAACACTTAATGTTTTTCCCGTATCTATAATGTCTTCTGCGATAATGATATGCCGATTTTTCAAAGGCGTGTCTAAACCAATGAGCGTCGTCACTGCGCCCGTCGAAGTCGTGCCTTTATAGGAGGAAAGTTTAGTGAACGCAATCTCCGCATCAATGCCTTCGCAAGCGCGTAGCAAATCCGCCGCAAACACAAATGCCCCATTCAAAATGCCAATAAAGAGTGGATTTTTGCCTTGATAATCTGCCACAATTTGTTGACCCATCGCTTCAACACGCGCTTGAATTTGGGCGGCGGTGATGAATATTTCAAATTTTTTATGATGTAAAATCTTGATTTGATTCATATTGTTATGATAAGGCAGTTAGTAAAGTTAGGATTTAGAGCAAACTCAATTGATTGGAGTTTTTGAATAATTGTTGATACGATTCCCATGATGAATAAGTAATATCTTTATTGATGATTGCAATTGATTCAAAATCAATTTGTTGTACAACTGTTTTCAAATCAATACGACTTAAAATATCTTTGGTAATGGCGCGTTTGCTATCCCAAAAAATGATGGATTCTAAAAAGGCTTGTACTTTTTTTGAATTCAAAATTGTTTGCGTAATCAAGGCATATTCCATTGTATCAAAACCAATAAAATAACAAGTATCGTCCAACAAAATAGGGCGTTCGTTTTGAGGCAAAACTAATGAAAAATGAGTCGTTTTGTAAAAACCCGAAATCGCCACTTTATACGGCACAAAGGAATAATCTCCAATGCCAAAAATCGAAAAAGACGGTTTGCCTTTGTAAATAATGGATTTTCGATTATCAAAATCGGTTTTATGCCGCATCAAATAAGCCCATGTTTTGGGAAAACGTTCTGCGATGGAGTTCGTTTCTTGACCGATTCTTTTTTGTGTAATAATTGAATATTTGCGAGTATTACAAATAATATTTTGTTTTAAATCAGAACTTTTTAACAAACCATAAATTAAATCATTTTCTAATTCAAAAGATTCGCCTTTGCCATTGGTGAAAAAATCATTTTGGCGTTCTAACTCCATGATTTTTGAACAATCGTGCTTAACACCTTGTCGCCATTCAAATGGAGAAATGCCATCTACACTCGCGCTTGCGGCGTAAGTTTCAATATTGGAAACGAATTTTTGATGCAGCCATCCGAATAATACATTCTTTTTTTGCGTATAAAAATCAAATTCTTGACAAAAATGATCTGTTGTATCACCAAATTGCGCATAAAACAAAGATGCATCCACAGCAACTTGAAATTCTTTTGGTGCATCAATTTTATGTTTTTCGAGGTGAGACAATTGATATTGATTTTGTTTTTGGTCTTGCACGATGTTTTTAATGACTGAGTTTTTAACCAAAAATGCCATATTTCCTTTTCGTTGATGAAAAACTTTTATAAGCATCAACAAAATATATTCGCCAATGTCAAAATTGCCTTTGCCTGTAAGCGCGTCTAAACCTGTGTGCTGTTTAAAGTTGGATTTGTTGGGCAAATTATTGGATTCCAGCGTTGAAAGTGTCGCATTGGTGACCCAAGGCGGATTGCCTAAAACCAATACATCTTCGTTTATATTCAAAGAATTGAAATTAAAATCAAAAATATCTTTATGATACAGTATAATATTTGGTTTTGAATCCGTCTTATGATTTAAAAAATGCTCTACTACTGAAAATTTTGTTTGCCAAAGGTACGGTTTGAAAATTTCGATTCCAATTATTTTTGCTACTTTTGGAAACATTTGAAGTGCAGCTATAATAAACGCCCCTTTGCCACAAGTAGGCTCAATGATCACTTTGGGTTCGATTTGCTTCAATTTCAGTAAAACACATACTTTTTTTGCAAGATGTATATTTGTTTGAAAATCACCATATTCGGAACGGTCACTTTCCGATACAATGCCAAATTTGTTTTCTGCAATGATTTTAAAAGTATCCAAATCCGATTGATGCTCAAAAAAATCAATAATACCTGTCTTTTTTTGCAATTCAGTATTGCAAAAAAGCAAATCAGTTTTACAGCAAAGTAATATTTCTTCGACAGCAAGATTGCTAATAGACGCATTGAATATTTCCATTTTTCAACTTTTCAACTTTTTGTTTTTTTCAATCATGTTTATATCAAGCAATTTCCTTCAACGGATGCCAAAAATGACGTTGAAAATCAACAATTTGGTTATCATTCACAACAATTCCTTCCATTTCCAACAATTCTTGCATGCGCGTCGGGGTGGCAAAATGCAATCTGCCTGATAATTCACCTTTGCGATTCACGACGCGATGTGCAGGAATATCATCTTCCAATTCTGCGTTTAATGCCCAACCGACCATGCGCGGCGCACCCAATTGTAAAAATTCAGCAATCGCGCCGTAAGTTGTCACGCGCCCCGTCGGAATGAGCTTAGTAACGTCGTAAACATCTGCCCAAAAAGATTGTTTTTTCATCAGAAACGGATTTTAAAATTGGATGCAATTTTACGAAAAGATTCCTCAAATCCGTGTACCTTTGATTAAATTTAGTTCAAATTCGGATTTTAAGTAGTTAAAGCGAAATAAACGACAACACCGTTTGGAAGGTTTGAAACCTTCCAAACGGTGTATCGAATTGATTATCAATTTTTTATCTAAAAAAGAAGTTTGTCGCTTATTTTCCATCACCTACTTATAAATAATTTACAGCTAAATTTAAATTTTTTATAGATAATTTATAGATAAAAATGAATTATACATTTCCTAAATGATTCGTAAATAAATTCGAGCATAACTTACGTCAAGTTTATTTCATACGTTAAGTTTAAAACTTGACGTAAGTTTATTTCACAAGTGGCGTAGGGGATGTATAGTTATAGATAAATCAATTATTTTTCAAACTACAACCACCTTCGCCGTGTCCGTATTTATCAAAGATTTTACTAATTTAATTTCAAAAGTGACTCCGCGCCGCGTCTGGAATGCGGGCAAAGTCCTTGCTTCTTTCTACGCAACCGATTGGTTAAAACGCCCTGTACAATGGGGTTTGCCGTTCACAATTTCGCTCGAACCGACGACTGCTTGTAATTTGCGGTGTCCTGAATGTCCGAGTGGGTTGCGTGCCTTCACCCGTCCGATAGGCAATTTGAAGGAAGATTTTTTCCGAAAAACGATTGATGAATTGCATAAAGAGTTGATTTACTTGATTTTTTACTTTCAAGGAGAACCTTATATCAATCCGAAATTTTTGGATATGGTGCGTTACGCATCCGACAAAGGCATCTATACGATGACTTCCACAAACGGGCATTTCCTCAATGACGAAAATGCGCGGAAGACGATTGAATCAGGTTTAGACCGCCTCATCATTTCGGTAGATGGCACGACGCAAGAAGTTTACGAAAGTTATCGGAAGGCGGGGAAGTTGGAAAGCGTGTTGCAAGGCGCGAGAAATGTCGTCAAATGGAAAAAAGAACTCAAGTCTAAAACGCCTCATATTATTTTTCAATTTCTTGTGGTCAAGCCGAATGAGCATCAAATTCCAGAAATTTATCAATTGGCAAAAGAAATTGGCATTGATGAAGTCAAACTTAAAACGGCACAAGTGTATGATTATGAAAAGGGCAATCCATTGATTCCGACGCAGGATAAATTTGCGCGATATGAGGAATTTGCGCCAGGTCAGTGGCGAGCGAAAAACAAATTATTGAATCGTTGTTGGAAATTATGGCATTCGTGCGTGATTACTTGGGATGGGATTGTGGTGCCGTGCTGTTTTGACAAGGATGCACAACATCGTTTGGGCGATTTAAAAACAAATAGTTTTAAAGACTTATGGCAAGCGAAACCGTATCAGCAGTTTAGAACCGACCTTTTGCGCGGGCGTGACCAAATTGATATTTGCCAAAATTGTACCGAAGGATGTAAAGTTTGGGCTTAATAATGAGTGATGAATGATGAATAATGAATTTTATAATTGATTGATTATCAACTAATTCATCATTCATCATTCATCATTCATCATTAATTCAAACCCAATTTCTTCTTCACCAACGGCGCAACATCTTCGGTTTCGGTCACGAATAACATTGAACCACTTGCGGTATCCATGATATAATCATATTTGTTTTCTTTGCCGACGGCTTGAATCGCTTTATTAATTTTATCAATAATGGGTTGCAACAAAGTTTGTCGTTTAGCATTAATTTTTTGCTCCGCTTCTTGCGCTTCGCGGCGGATTTGCTCCTCCTCTTTACCGAGTTGTTCACCTTGTCGTTTTTCCTCTGCAGGCGACAATTTACCCTCTTTTCGGTCTTGAATGAACTGCTTCGCACGCGGTTCAAACATTTTTTGCAAAAGTTCGATTTGATCCGCCAACGATTTGCGGTACAAAACCAATACAGAATCTGCTTTGGCCACATCGGGCATCTTTTCCAACATGTTACCAGAATTCAAATGACCAATTTTTTGCGCTTGTACCGAAGTCGCTGTTGCAAAAAAAAGCGCACTCACTAAAAATAATTGAACAATTTTCATTTTATATGAACGTAAGTTTAAATATGATTTCGGAATATGGATTTCGGATGTTGAGGGTTTAGATGTTGAAAATATTTCATTCCGCAATCCGCAATCCACAATCCGCAATCAATTTGACGCAAAAGTAAAAATAAGTTTCCAATTGAACCGAATATTGGCACTTGAATTGCGCGAAAGGATTGATTATTTTAAAATTTTTTAAAATCAAAAACGCGATTCACCCATGAAAACATGGTTTTTGTTACTCATTAGTCCTTTTTTAACCGCCCAATTGTTCGCACAAGACGCGGCGCAATCCATCGAAACCTATATTGCCGACCACAAAATCAATCCGAAAAAAATTAAAGATGGTTTGTACATGAGCGTCGAGAGCGAAGGCAAAGGCGCACCCGCTAAAATAGGTAACTATTTGAAAATCAATTATGTAGGCAAATTATTGAATGAAAAAATCTTTGACCTCTCGCCTAAAAATGAACCTTTTGTATTTCGGTTGGGCTACCGACAAGTAATTTCTGGCTGGGAAACGGCGATTGCGACGTTGAAAATGGGTTCCAAAGCGACCTTGTATATGAATCCAAATTGGGGTTATGGCAACACGGGCGCGGATGAATCCATTCCGCCAAATGCTGCTTTGATTTTTGAAATTGAGTTATTAGAAGCGATGTCAGATGCCGATTATGACAAATATATGAAGCAAATGGAGACCAAAGCGCGAGTTGATTTCGAGGCGAAACAAATTCAACAATTTGTGCAAGATAAGAAATTGATTGAGGAGTATGCAGCTTCTAAGAAGTTGAAAATCAATCGTTTACCTTCTGGATTGAGTTACATCATCACTAAAAATGGTAAAGGTTTGATGGCAAAAGCGGGTGATGAAATCACGGTTCATTATGAAGGAGCGTTTTTGGATGGGAACATTTTCGATGCGACGAAAGGTAAAAAACCGTTTCAATTTGTGTTGGGATACAAAAAAACCATTACGGGTTGGGAAGAAGGATTGAAATTTTTTAACAAAGGGAGTGAAGGTTTTTTATTGATTCCGTCGAAATTGGGTTATGGGGCAACGCCTTTGGATGATGGTAAAACAGTGGTGCCGAGCAATTCGGTATTGGTGTTCAAAATACAACTCGTTGATATTGCGAAACCTAAATATTAATTTTTTTTGTCATTCCGAAGATTTCTTCGGAATGACAAAAAATTGATTATCAACGATTTCAACATAATATAATTCATCATATCCATCTTCCAAACGAGGCAATTCTAAACGCGCTGATGTTCCTTTGATGCCGACTTCGGGTACCAATTCTTTGCCCGTTCGGAGGCGATTGCGTTCCAAAGCGTCTTTGACTTTGGATTGAAAGTAGTAGCCGACCACTTTGAAATGATGTTTTTTTGCCAAATCTATGTATTTTGAACGCTCTAATCGAGTCGGATTGGTGTTGTCCACAACAAAAGATTGTTGCGTTTTCAGACAAACCTCTAAAAAAAGCGTTTCTCGATGCCTCGTTTTCAACAAATCTAAGAAAAGATGCACATGTGTTTTAAAAAAGTACTTTTTCCTGTTGCTTGAATCCCGCAAAAAATAATTGCTCCCATTTTAAGTAATTTTTTAAATAAAAATACCCTTTTGAAGCGATTTGTTTTGAATTAATCGTTCCAAAAGGGTGTTTTTAAGACATTTCGCACCAAAAACTATCTTGGGTGTTTGCGGAAATGGCGTTTTGCCTGTCTTGATTCCTGCCAAATGGTCAATTGATCTGCGTGTAACAATTGCACAAATTGAGTTTCTCGGTCTGCATTTAATTTGTTACGTTGTAACCTGCGTCCAGCGCGGTCAAGCGATTTATTTGATTTTAATGCCGCCGTCTTCGTGACATACGCATTATTAATTTCATCCAACCGAAGCCGTTGCTCGGTATTCAGATGCAATTTTTTCGCCAATCGTAATTCTTTACTTGCAAAAATGCCTAAATGACTTTCTGGCGCAGGAAAGTCAAAATCGCCTGTTTGACCGAACATCGGTAGCATCATGGCAAACAAGAAGCTGAAAATAAATAACCCTTTTTTCATATTGATTGCATTAAATGAGTTATGGCAAAAATATATAAATCTTCCCTGACATTAAGAACGCTGATTTAGGGTGTGGGATGCGTCCCTATCTGTTTTTTAACAAAATTATGGTAGTATGACTCAATATTGTAATAAAAGTTATCACTCTACAGGACAATTTTTTATACAAAATTAGAGGTAAAATGATTTTGGTTCTTCCGCATTTTTAGCGTAAAGACAGCGATACAACACCGTTTGAAAGGTTTTAGACCTTCCGAAATAATGGTTTATATGAAGTTAAAATTAAATAAATTGGCGTAATAAATTGGTAATCAATTTATTACGCCATTATTAATTGGTCATTTATTCTTGTTCTGTTTTCTTAATTTTCTTTTTACCATCGAATTGAATCCCTTTTTCAGTCATCACCCAAGTCGTATAAGTCAATTTCTCTTGTTCGTTATTTTCAAAATAATCATCAAAATCTTCTACCCAAAAATCGTTATTGCTATCATGTCGTTGCGATTCTTTGATTTTGATTTTCTGTCCGACAGGCATTTTTAACAAATATTCTACATTTTGACCCCGATATTTATTACCTTTTGGAATTAAAAAACCTGTTGTCAATGATAACGTATCATTAGAAATTGCCATAGGAGCGTCAAAATCACTTAATATTTTTGTCGCATCAGCACGACTGCCGCCCTGTGAAGTCCGTTTTTTAATGATTTCAAATTGCCCATCTTCACTTTTTTCAGCCCGAATATTCACATCTCTTATGTATAAATGTTCATCCGAAATATGAATATGTCCCAATTGAATTTTGTTTTCCAACGTTTTATCAACTTTTAAATCCAATTTTAAAATATTATTTGGATTTTTAGGAATTAGCATGGTTTCTTTCACTTCTGACTCCTGTGAAAATTGTCTAAAAAAAACAGGCATCATTACAAAAAAAGCGGTTACATTCAAAGTAAAAATAATTCCAAGCGTCCAACTTAATGCAGGGGTAATTCCTTTCCCATAAAACAGCCTTCTCAACCAAAATATCACACTCAACAAAGGAATACCCAGCATACAAATCGTATTCGCCATCACTAAACTCGACCAAATACTTGAATTTGATGGACTTACATAATCAAAAAATGGGAATACAAAACTCAATCCAATCACTAAACTCGTCCAACCAATCACTACGGCGATTAAAAAAAGGATACCAATCAGAATTTTAATGGGGTGAATCAGCCGAAAAAAGCCTCTTAAAACTTCGGCTATAAACGAACCGAACCGTCGGGCGTACATCGAAAAACTGTTTTGGAACGATTGCGCTTGACCTGAACCCGCACTAAATTCATGGACACGTTTGGAAAAGGTCTCCGCGCCTTCCTCCACAGCACGGGCAATGTTTTCAATATTAATCGGTTCGCCGCGCATCGCCAATCTATCGGCGGTCGTTTTCGCCTTCGGCACAATCAACCACAACAAAAAA
>JBEEMZ010000132.1:0-13216 GCA_041192405.1 Bacteroidota bacterium
TTGAGTGGACTAGATGTGTCGAATTATCAAGGCATTCAATCGTTAACGATTGGGTTAGGTAATGAGGTTGATATTCCAATCAATACGCAATGGATTTTTTTAACAGGTGAGAACGGATTTGGTAAAACCGCCCTTTTACGAGCGATTGCGATTGGTTTAACGGATGATGAAAATAAAATTTTAAAAGCCAATGAAACGATTACCGTAATAGGTTCTAAAAAAGCTCAAGAACATTCTAATTGGGCAGAAGATAAGCAACAAGACGTAGAATTAGATTTTAAGCAGGTAGTCGCTTATGGTGTTTCTCGTTTTTCGAGGGAGGAAACAACGAAAAAAGAATCTGCACGAACCGCCTCTTTGTTTTGGGATAAAGAGTTGTTGATTGATATTGAAGATAAATTGTTGAAAAATCAAAAACGGTTTGAAGAAATTAAAGGTAAATTACTCCAAATTATTCCAAATCTCGCCAATATTGAAAAAATTCAAAAAGAAAATGGCGATGCTCAAATTGTATTCAAAGAAAAAGATGAACAAGGGAATGTTTTCAAAGAAACCGTGACCTTAGAACAATTGGCGGCGGGTTATCGGAGTATTTTTATGATGATGGGAGATATGATCATTCGACTGTCGAATCATCTGGAAAAATCATTGAATGAGATGAGTGGGATTGTTTTGATAGATGAAATAGATGCTCATTTGCACCCCAAATATCAATATGAATTGCCTAAATTGTTGTCCGAAGCTTTTCCAAAAGTGCAGTTTATTGTGACGACGCACAGTCCGATTCCAATATTAGGCTTGCCCGAAACGGTTCATTCGGTTGTTTTTAAAGTCAATCGAACGGCACAAGAAGGGATTTCTGTAAAACGGTTAGATAATGAGATTGAGATTCGCCGATTAAGTGCAAATGCTTTATTGACTTCGGATGTTTTTGGTTTCGATACCATTTTTGCGAGAGGATCAACACCTGATACGATTGAACCTTTCGACAATTACAAGCAAATTCAAGAAATGAGTGACATAGAAAAATCATTAACTTTGAAAGCGGGTTTTAAAAAATTAAGAATCAAAATTTGAAGCAGATGGTGAAAATAGATGTGTATTTCGATAAGATTCCTGCCCTAATGATGGGCGAACCTTATCAAAATCGCTTAAAAATGCTCTTGGACAAGGTAAAACGAGGTGAAAAGATAGAAACATCGAAAGATATTAAGGACTATGCGCCCGAAGAAGTAAAGGCTGCATTGTTGGATGCGTTCGATAATAAATGCGCTTTTTGTGAATGTGATGTTTCGATGGGTGCGCCTTTTGATACCGAACATTTTCGCCCGAAGTATCAATATTGTTGGTTGGCGTATGAATGGTCGAATTTTGTGTTGGCTTGCAAACGTTGCAACACCAATAAAAGCATAAAATTTAAAATTAATGGCGAGAAAGCAAAAATGCCCGATATTGATTTTCATAAAAATCTGGATGCGTTTTTAGCTCAATGTCATATTTCTGAATTGGAGGATGAAGATTGCTTGTTTTTACATCCTGCATTGCATGAGCCTGATGAACATTTAGAATTTCAAGAAAATGGATTAGTTTTTGCCAAAAATGGCAGTTCAAAAGGGGAATATTCTATCAACAATTATAAATTGAATCGAGATGCGGTTTTGGTAGGTAATTTGGTTAGCGAGCGCAAACGCATTGTGGAAAAAATGAGGCTCAGAGTCGAACGTGCTATGATGTCGTATCTTAAATATGGTAATGAGAAGGAACTTTATGACCAAATCAAAGATGTACATGTAGATTTGTTCGTGTCTATCCATTTGAAGCGACCTTTTGCGGCAGTCCGAATCGCTTGTATTAGAAATTTTCAAACCTTTTTTATTGATAAATTTACAGGAATGCAAGCTATAATTTTGAATGAAGTTTATGCCAAAGTCAAGCAGGATTTTGATAGCGATTAACGAACGACGGTTCTCTAATTACGCCTCTTGACAACAGTAGGTGTAATTAGGGAATCGAAAACCGAATCTTATTTCTTTTCAAGCAGGTTTAGCAGGCGATTGATTTGGCTGCGAAGGTCTTTATTTTCTTCTTGGAGATGCGTTATCAACATTTTAAAGCCTTCATCATTTTGAATGATGGCGAGCGCGTGATTGTTCTGATTATGATTATGACTTATATTAAAAATTCTATTTTCATCAAAACCTAACACTTGTAATAAATCCATTTCTAAGATTTTAGCAATTTCTTCTAACCGATTCACCGTAATTTCCACTTCGTCGCGTTCCAATCTGCCGTATCCATTCAGACTTATATTAAGTGATTGTGCCATATACTCTTGAGTATAGTTTTTCAACTCTCTAATTTTCTTGATTTTATTGCCAATTTTCATACTGGTTAAATTACCACTCATACGGTGTAATGTACAACTTTTGGAACGGGTGAAACGAATTAATTTTGTCCGAATGCTTTTCTCACACAAAGTTACTGCTTATTCCTCAAACTAAAATCATTTGCTGACGCTTTTTTTGTAAAAATCTAAAAATGTCTGTAAATAAATGGTTCGTAAGAATCACTTATCTGTAAATAAGGAGCAGTTGTATAAATGATTTTTATTCTATGCAAAAAATTGTAAATCAATTGATTCTCGGTGATAACCTTGAGATTTTAAAGAAGATAGAAAGTGAAACTGTAGATTTAATTTACTTAGACCCGCCGTTTTTTAGCAACCGCAATTATGAAGTTATTTGGGGGGATAGCGGCGAAATACGGAGTTTTCAAGACCGTTGGTCTGGCGGAATCAGTCATTATATTGACTGGCTTAAAGAACGAGTCCAAGAATTGCATCGCGTTTTGAAACCGACTGGCTCAATCTTTTTGCATTGCGATTGGCATGCGAGCGCTTACATTCGAGTAGAAATTTTAGATAAATTATTCGGGGGTAATAATTTTAGAAATGAAATTATTTGGAAAAGAAAAACAGGAAAAGGAGAAACGAATCATAAATCCAATAGATTAGGAATTGATTATGACAGTATTTACTTTTATAGCAAAGGTAAAATGAATACGTTTATAAGTCAATTTACTTTCGATGCTGAAGGCTATCAAGAATATTTGAATGATAATTTTGATTTAACAGATGAGAACGGAAGAAAGTACAGAAGTGCGGATTTAGGAAGCCCATCTTTTCGCAAAAATTTGCTTTATGAATACAAAGGTTATCAACCACCGAAAAATGGCTGGGCAATTTCAAAAGAGAAAATGGAAGAATGGGATAAAGAAGGAAGATTACTTTTTCCATCTAATATTTCTGGAAGAATCCGCAGGAAAGTGTTTTTAGATGAAGTTCAAGGAAAACCAATTCAAAGTATTTGGGACGATATACCAATCGTTGCAGGTAGTTCAAAAGAAAAAATTGGTTATCCGACGCAAAAACCTGAAAAATTGTTGCACAGAATTATTGAAATGGCGAGTAATGAAGGTGATGTTGTGTTAGACCCGTTTGTAGGCGGCGGCACGACGGTTGCCGTTGCCAATCAATTAAATCGGCAGTGGATTGGGATTGATCAATCCGTTCAAGCTGTGAAAATCACGGAGTTACGCTTATGGAATTTAATGGATTTGTTTAGCAAGCCTTTTGTAACGCAGTTGCATAAATACGATTATGATACGTTGCGGTATCAAGATGCGTTTGAATTTGAACACTTTATGGTGCATCATTTCGGAGGCGTACCGAATGTGAAACAACGCGGCGATTTAGGATTAGATGGCAAGACATTAGATAATATTCCCATTCAAGTCAAACGAAGTGATGGCATTGGGCGGAATGTGGTGGATAATTTTCATGCCGCGATTCAACGCTCCGATAAACGGTTATACGATAGGCAAAAAGCCACAAATCAAATTGCAGGTTACATCATTGCGTTTAGTTTTGGACGCGGTGCCATTGAAGAAGTGGCTCGGTTGAAAAATGCAGAAGGATTGATAATCAAGCTGTTACGAGTGGAAGACATCGTTCCCATTGCTAAAAAACCTTCATTGAGTGTCGAAATCGTTTACATCGGTAAAGATAAAAAAGGGTTGCATGAGATTCAATTCAAAGCGGTAGGGCAATCGGCAGTAGGCATTGAATTTTATAGTTGGGATTTTGATTATCAAGCCGATAAAGGAATGTTCAAAGCAACGATTTTGTTAGACAAGTTGGGCGTTCAAAATTACGCCTTCAAAGCGGGACAACATCAGATTGCCGTCAAAGTCGTTGATAATGACGGACTTGAAAATGTGGAAATGGTGCATCTGAAAGTGAATGGTCATTTAGAAAGAAATTAAAAGAGTTCTTTTCCCGCAGATTTCACTGATTTTTTACGCTGATTTTCGCTGGAGGAGACCCAAAAGTAAAATCTGCAAGAATCCGCGTAAAAAATCAGCGAAATCTGCGGAAAAAGAATCTTAAAACAACGATGAATGAAACACCGCACCACAAATGCCCCCAAGTATCGGCGCAACCACTGGAATCCATGAATAACTCCAATCCGAATCGCCTTTTCCAGAAATGGGCAACAAAAAATGCGCTACTCGCGGCGCAAAATCCCGTGCAGGATTGATAGCATAACCCGTCGTGCCACCCAAAGAATTACCAATCGCAAAAATAAGTACGCCAACTGCCAACGGTTTCAAACCATCTGCCCATTTATCGCCCAAAGCGCATAAACCAAGCACTAATACAAAAGTTGCAATAAATTCACTAATGAAATTGGCAACCGTATTGCGTTCCGCAGGCGCATTACAAAAAACGGCTAATTTCGTTGCTGGACTTTCTGTTTTCGCCCAATGCGGCAAATAATGCAAATAAACCAACACAGCACCGAAAAAACCGCCTGCCATTTGTGCACATACATAACCTGCGACTTTTGACCCTTCAAATTTGCCAATTGCAGCCATCGCAATCGTAACCGCAGGGTTTAGATGCGCACCACTGGCATTTGCCGTCAAATAAACCGCAATTGTAACTGCTACCGCCCAGCCTGCTGTAATCACAAGCCAGCCCGCGCCTTCATTTTTAGTATTTTTCAAAAGCACTCCTGCAACGACTCCGTTACCGAGTAGAATTAACAATGCCGTTCCGAAGAACTCTGCTAAATATGGACTCATATTATTTGAATTTTAGATTGCAGACTTCGGATTTCGGATTTGCGAAAATACACTGTTTTTTAAAACAAAAGTATCGCTATTCCGCAATTCGTTATCCCCATTCCGCAATCGTTGATACGATGAATTTCTAACATAGCAACACCGATGGGAAGGTTTAAAAATTCTCCAATCAGTTGATTATCAATGGTTTATAATATTTGTTCTGTTATTTTGCACTAAAAACGCGGAAGAACCATTTTTTTTAAAAGGCTTTGATACGCCGCGACTGCTTTTAATCTTTCAGACTCCGACCAATCCAGTTCTACGGCTAATAATTGCGAAATCGGTACCACATATTCCATCGTTGTTGCCCAATCGGTGATTTCCAATCGCAGCCGCCTTGCCAAAACATCGCGTAAGGTACAGGCGGATTCTTCCCGAATTTGATATACAATTTCCGCTTTGATAACTGGTAAAACTGATTTCAGGGTCAACCTTCGGGCTAAAAAAGGTCGTTCTATTGCCAATTGTAAGATTTTTTCAGCCCGCGTACCATACTTTCGAGCCAAATGTAAACAAATATCTTCGTCCAATTGGTATTTTTCAAATATTTTTTTATAAAAATGTTCATCGTAACCTTCCGCCCCAACTAAACGTTGTGATTCGGTCGTGCAAGGATTCGATTTTTGGAAAAAATCATCTACTGCATTAATGCAATCTTGCGCCATTAAACGATAGGTTGTCCATTTGCCGCCTAATAAAGAAATTAAACCAGTTGTAGCATCTATTTCAACTTCATGGTCGCGCAATAATCGCTTTGTTTTCTTGTCAGGCTCGCCTGCAATTAACGGTCGCAAACCACCAAAACCAGCCATAATTGATTGTTTATCAATGGTTTGTGCGAGGTAAGGTTGCAATGTTTCTATCAAATAATCTACTTCTTTTTGCTCCAAGAAAGGTTCATCTTGCCCCAAATACGGCTCATCGGTCGTGCCTAATAAAAGTTTATTTTCAAACGGAATTGCAAAAATAATCCGTCCGTCAGGCGTTTTGGGAATCATTAAAGCATGGTCACTATTTAAAACAGATTGTGGTAATACAACATGAACGCCTTTACTCGGACGCATCCGACGCGGCACAGATGGATTTGCTTTTTGTCGAATCGCGTCTGCCCCCGCGCCTGTACAATTAATAAATTTTCGAGCCTTGATTTGAAACACTTCTTGATTTAAGGTATCTTGAATCGTCGCACCGATTAATTGACCATTTGTATCTCTTTGAAAATCAATGATTTGGGCGTGATTTACACAGGCTGCACCCGCTTCATCTGCCGTTTGCGCTAATGCCAAACAATAACGCGCATCATCTAATTGTCCATCATAATACAAAATACCACCATGTGTTTTGGGATGTAACGTTGGAATTCGCTCAAAAAGAGCTTTTTTATTCAAAAAACGGCTTTTGGGCAACGTGTCTTTTTTACCCGCAAACCACCCATACATCGTCAAACCAATTCGATAATACATACCTTCCACCCAACTCCGAACAGGTGTAATCAACGCTAACGGTTGTGCCAAATGCGGTGCATTTTCCAACATGGTATGCCGTTCTTCCAAACCGTGTTTGACTTGTTTGAGCTGTGCAAAATCCAAATTTTTAAATGCTTGTTCCAAATATCGAACGCCACCATGAATCAATTTAGTGGATTTGGAAGAGGTTTCGGCGGCAAAATCATCGCGTTCAATCAAAGCAACTTTGTATCCGCGCAACGCTGCATCTAAGGCGCATCCTGTGCCACTCGCGCCGCCGCCAATGATACAAATATCAAACGTTTCGTTTCGTAATCGTTGAAGGTTTTGATTCCTATTCATTTTTCAAAAAGATTGGTTATGGATTTCGGAAGGTGGATTGCGGATTTCATTGAATATCAATACATTCCGAAATTCGCAATCCACATTCCACCATCGTATTAACATTATAACCATTTTTTTGTTTTGAAAAAGAATGATTCCATTTTTTAGATTTCCATTAATAAACGGAAATCGCATAAGCGCGTCGGCGCGTAAAAACACCAATGGGCTCCGTTGGTAAATTGCGTTCAAATAGAATATTTTGAAATTCATCCACCTTATCCGACCGAACCGCTACTAATAAACCGCCCGAAGTTTGCGGGTCACATAATATATTGCGTTGAAAATCAGTCACTTCTGACATTTTATGCCCATACGCCGCATGATTGCGCAACGTGCCGCCTGGAATACATTTTTCTGCTAAATAATGACTTATTATCAATTTATCAAATACAGGTATTTTATTAAATTCTATCGAAGCACTCAACATACTCGCATCACACATTTCAAGCAAGTGCCCCGCCAACCCAAACCCAGTTACATCCGTCATCGCTTCGATGTAATCTAAAGTTCCAAAAAAAGCACCAATATCATTCAATTGTTTCATACTATTCGGCGCGATGTTGGCATGATGATGATTTAATTTACCTTTTTTCTGTGCCGTCGTCAAAATACCAACGCCTAATGGCTTGGTTAAAAACAATACCGAACCTTCGGAAGTCCCACCATTGCGTTTTATGTTTTTAATTGGAACACGCCCCGTCACGGCTAATCCGAAAATGGGTTCAAGCGTGTCAATAGAATGTCCTCCCGCCAACGGAATACCCGCTTCAGCACAAGCCTTGCGACTGCCTTCCAAAACTTGTCCTGCCAACTCCGCAGGCAATTTACTCACGGGCCAACCTAAAATGGCAATCGCCATCAAAGGCGTTCCACCCATTGCGTAAATATCCGAAATCGCATTCACAGAGGCTATCTGACCGAAATCAAACGCATCATCCACAATTGGCATGAAAAAATCAGTGGTTGAAACGATGCCTGTGCCATCTCCCAAATCCATCACGGCTGCATCATCTTTATCGGAGTTGCCGACTAACAAATTTTTGTAAAAAGGAGATTCGGTGCGATTTTTAAGGATGACATCCAGTACATTCGGGGCAATTTTGCAACCACAACCTGCCCCATGACTGTACGCCGTTAATTGATATTCCGCAAGATTTGTTTCAAGAATCATGATTTTAGATTTTTAAGGAAATGATGAATTTATATAGAACCCGAATTTCACGAATGAGCCAAAAAAATTTCTTAAAATTCGGGCTCATTCTTAAAATTCGGGTCCTATTCAGACAAAAACAGCGCGAAAGTATCGTAATCTTTCCACATCGCCAAAAAAAAACCGCTTCGGAATGCGAAACGGCTTCAAACAACAAATTATAATCACATGAACTTTGAAAATCACTTCTAAAAAACGACGACATTAATGTATTTTTATTTAATTTTGACCTACATTTGCCGCTTGTTTTTTGCTTTAAAAAACAAAGTTAAAGGAAATTATTAGAAAAAGAAAGTGGTCAAATCTGTTTAAAGCACATTTATTGCGTTTTTTTTCAAAAAAATAAAATTTAAATTTGAGGATATGAAATTTAAATTCATCGAACTTAATTAAATCAATACATTATTTTGTTAAATAAAAATTTAAATATTTTTTTTTCATATATTCTTTCACCTAACGGTACACCAAATTATAGAAAAATTTATGTCTTACAAGAATCTTTACATCGCAGCGACCAGTCAACATGTAGGCAAAACGACTTCAACGCTTGGATTAATTTCAGGTTTTCACAACAAAGGCATCAATGTGGGTTATTGCAAACCTGTTGGTCAAAAATACGTGATGCATAATAATCTTCAAGTGGATAAAGATGTGGTTTTATTTGCGGATTTATTGAATTTTACACCGAATCCTGTTTTGCATAGCCCTGTGATACTCGGTTCGGGCACAACAACGGATTTTTTAAAGCATCCCGAAAAGTATCATTTTGAAGATCGTTTAAAAAAGGCTTCAAGTGATTTGAACCGATTGCATGATTTGATAGTTTATGAAGGGACGGGACACCCTGGCGTAGGCAGTGTGGTCAATTTGTCGAATGCCGAAGTTGCCAAACGCATTAATGCGAATGTGGTGATGGTTGCCGAAGGGGGTGTTGGCAGCACAATTGATATGTTGAATATGTGTATGTCGTTGTTTCGGGAAAAGGATGTGCCTGTGATTGGTGTTATTTTAAACAAAGTGTTGGAAGAAAAGCGCGAAAAATGTGAATTTTACGTCAAAAAATGGCTTGATAAACATAATATTCCGTTACTTGGCATCCTGCCTTATGATAAAACGATGAGTTTACCGCTTTTGAAAACGGTTGCCGATAGCGTTAACGGAACTTTTGAATATAATAATGAGTTTCAAAATAATACCGTTAGTGATATTATTGCGGGTTCATTGATTTCTTCGGACGAATTGAAAGGGAAACCTGCGGGGTCTTTATTAGTGGTTGGGGCGGCGCGTTTGGATATTGCGATTGCGGATACGGTGCGCATTTCTAAATCTTTTGGTTTAGAAAAATCGCCTTTTGCGGGTATTATTTCAACGGGGCACGGCAGTTATAGCCGTCAAACCATTGAATATATTCAAAAACATCAGATTCCTGTGATTCGTACCATGCTTGAAACGTATGGTGCCGTATTGAAAATCAGTCGAATTGAGGTTAAAATCAATCAGCAAACCCCTTGGAAAGTCATGCGGGCGATTGAAATGATTGAAAAAAATGTTGATTTAGATTATATTTTAGAAAAAAGTAAAATTTAACGAATGATGAATCGTTTGAAATGATGCAAAATAATCAAAATTGGAATCCTTTAACGCCTGCCGAAGAACACGTTATTGTTTACAAAGGGACGGAATCTCCCTTCAGAGGCAAGTATAATAAAAATGATGCAAAAGGTGTTTATGTATGCCGTCGCTGCAATGCACCCTTGTATCGTTCTGATGATAAATTTGATTCGGGTTGCGGCTGGCCTTCGTTTGATGACGAAATCGAAGGCGCGATAGCCTCTATTCCCGACCCAGATGGACGACGAATTGAAATTGTTTGTGCAAAATGCGACGGTCATTTAGGACACGTTTTCAAAGGAGAACGGTTTACGCCTAAAAATGTGCGGCATTGTGTCAACTCGATTTCATTAGATTTCGTACCCGACAAACCTTAAAAAAAAAATTTCAATTAAGACGCATTTTCAATCAAGTGATGACTGATGAATAGTACGTTAGTTCGTTAAAATGTTGTACACTACAGAGTTGTTAAAGTTGTAATATGTTTTTTTTTCGCAGAAAAAGAGTCCAAAAGAAAATCTGCGGGAAAAAATAAATTGATAATCCATTATTTACATCTTAAATTTTTAACAACTCAGTAGTGTAAAAATGTTGTTAATCAATTAGTGCATGAAGCCCCTTTTTTTTGGCGAAATATTTCCCTAATTAAATAGGGGCTTCATGCCTTAGTTAACTAATAAGTGCTGAACCAACTAACTAACTAACCAACTAATTATTCATCATTCACCATTAAAAGTCAAATTATGGACTATTTCGAGGAGTCATTAAAATTACACCGCAAGCATCGTGGGAAAATCAAAGTCATGCCGAAATTGCCTGCCAAAACGAAAGATGATTTATCTTTAGCGTATTCGCCAGGAGTTGCCGCGCCGTGCAAAGCGATTCACGAAAATCCAGAAACCGTTTACGATTACACCATCAAAGGCAATACGGTTGCGATTGTGAGCGATGGTTCGGCGGTTTTAGGATTGGGGAACATCGGTGCCAAAGCCGCAATTCCTGTCATGGAAGGAAAAGCAATGCTTTTTAAACATTTTGCAGGATTGGATGCCTTCCCGATTTGCGTCGAAACACAAGACACCGAAGAAATTATTAAATTGGTGAAAAATATTGCACCTGTTTTTGGAGGGGTCAATTTGGAAGATATTTCGGCACCTCGTTGTTTTGAAATCGAGAACCGTTTACAAGACATTGGCATTCCTGTTTTCCACGATGATCAGCATGGAACGGCGGTGGTCACATTGGCGGGTTTACTGAATGCTTGCAAAGTTGTAAACAAAAAAATGTCCGATTTGACGGTTGTTGTGAATGGTTCTGGTGCGGCAGGTGGTGCAATTGCGCGTTTATTGAGTGGTTATGGCAATGATGACCCCAGTTTTGTGCCTGTCAAAAGCGTTATGATGTGCGATACAAAAGGGATTATTCACAATGGGCGCACTGATTTAACACCCATCAAAAAAGAATTTTTATTATTTACGAATCTTGAAAATCGGGAAGGTGACTTGTTTGATGCGATGCGCGGAGCAGATGTATTTGTAGGTGTTAGCGTCGCTAATTTATTGACTGCCAAAGATATACAGTTAATGAATCCTAATAGTATTATTTTTGCATTGGCAAATCCTGTACCTGAAATCATGCCCGAAGAAGCGTATAAAGGTGGTGCGGCAATTGTCGGAACAGGGCGGAGTGATTTGCCGAATCAAGTCAATAATGTATTAGGTTATCCCGGTATTTTCAAAGGTGCGCTGGAGGCGCGAGCCAAACGCATTACTTTAAAAATGAAGGTTGCGGCAGCGTATGCGATTGCGAGTTGTGTTAAAAAGCCAAGTCGAGATATGATTATTCCATCTCCCTTAGATAAAAAAGTCGTTAAAGCGGTTACAGCAGCAGTAAAGGCGGCTGTTTAGTGAATAAATAATTGCTCCCCAATAGTCATCAATACTAAAGCATTGGTTTTCAACGAAATACAATGAGTAGCAGTTTGCGAACCGCTACTCGTTGCTTCGCCAAATGAGTGATAATTCATATAATTCGTGGCAAAATAAAAAAAAATCGAATTCAGATGGTTTTAAAAATGAGTTTGTTGATGCCCCTGACGATGATAGCGATATTGACTTTCGCTCAATCGGATTACAAAGTGGATATGCGCAAAGCAGATGCTTTGCTCGTCAAAGCACAACTTTTGGATAAAAAAACGGCTGCCGAAGTGGAGGAATTGCGGCTTTACCACCATCGAATTGAAGAAGAAATTGCCGATGCGGAAACGAAACCGAATAGGAATGCAAAACAACTGATTAAAACCTTAGAGGCACAATTAAGTTCCATTAAAAAGCAAGAAAAGGTGGCGCAAAAACGCCGCAAAGAAGCGAATGAGTTTTTAATGGATGCGACAGTTTTGAGCAAGTTGCCCTTATTAAAGCGCAATAAAAAAATTGTTGAGATGGAGCAAAAATACGGTGCTGTCGTTTTCAATAATACGACGGGTGAGCCTGTTTATGTAGATGCGGCATCCAATACAGTGCAGCCGCCTCCAATACCTGTACCGATTCCTGAACCGCTAAAACCCGTTGAGGTTCCAATAAATACGAATAAAGATAATCAATCAACTGTTGATTCCGAAACATCAGAGTCTGATGCTTTTGAGCCAGAGCCGAAGCAAAAAAAACGCCCTAAAAATGCAACTCCAGAGGTGCCACAGGTTAAATTTGTTAAATATGATGCGAACAAAGATGTGATGCTTCATCCTCCGAGTCGGAGTTGTGCGATAGAATTTAATGGAAAAGACGCTTTTACGGGTCAGTTCAAGAAGGTTTTAAAAAGCCAATTATTGTTTACGCATACAGAAGATTTTATGCGGGCAACGATGGGTAATAAAGATTATATTACATGTGAGGTGCAATTATCACAAGTGCAAGGCGGATATACCTATTTGAATTTAATTTTCAAAATCGCGTCTCGAGATGCTCAACGAACGTTTGGATTGTTGGATAAAGGAAGTCCGATTTCCTTTAAATTCATTAATGGTAAAACCAGTACGTTTTCCAATACTAAAACGGATATTGGTATTTTAGACCAATCAGGACAATTTACGATTTATAAAGCGACTTGCGAATTAGTCGGCACAGCATCTAAAGTATTGAAAGACAATGAATTAGATGTAATACGAGTTGCATGGAGCGCAGGTTTTGAAGATTATGAAATTGTGAATATGGATGTCATTCAAGATTTATTAAAATGTTTAGAAGCAAAATAATTTTTGTTACACTACTGAGTTATTAAAGTTGTAATATGTTTTTTTCCCGCAGATTTCGCAGATTTTTCCGCAGATTTTCGCAGAATAGAGACTCAAAAAGAAAAT
>JBEEMZ010000133.1:0-13077 GCA_041192405.1 Bacteroidota bacterium
CTGCACCAAACCATAATTGTTGTCGCGTCGGATGCTCCCACAAAGATTTAACTAATTGAAAATCACCACTTTGTGTACCTAAAAATAAGCCGCCAGGTTCGGTTCCTAACAAATATTGGTCAATACGAATCTGTTCCATACACCATATTGATTTCAATGATGCTGGTTTGCCATTGCGCAAAAGCGCGTCAGCAGGATATTTTGGAGCAGCAATCGAATGCCAAGTTTTGCCCAAATCGTCAGAACGATGCAATTTTTGTCCCCAATGACGATGCGGCAGCCCTGCAAACCAAGTATCATTGTACGGATTCGCATAAATCATCGAAACGGGCATGCCGAGAAAGCAAATTTTATCGCAATGCCAACCACGCCGCCGTTTCTCATAAACTAATAAACCTTTGGATGTCCCAAGTAAGAGTTTCAAAATGCTGTTTTTGGATATGTTTTTGGAAAAAAAAGGACATTTTTAAGGATGAATGATAAATGATGAATCACTTAGAAAAATTCATCATTCATCATTCATCATTCATCATTGTTTAGTGATGAATAACCATTTTATCCGTCATTACCCTATTTTCTTTGGAAATACTGTAAAAATACAAACCATTTTGCAAATAAGCTCCTTGAAACGGAATATTATTCTCACCAACTTCTAAGTTAACGGACGTTTCATGCACTTTTTGTCCTAATGCATTATGCACCAAAAATTGATAAGTACCCGCAATAGTAGCTTTAATTTGAATATTGGTGCTATTTGAAAATGGATTGGGAACATTTTTCATGCTCACAATTCTATCACTCAAATCGCCGACGGCACTCGTACATTCAGGCGAACCTGTCGTAACCAATTTCAAATCATATTTACCTGGAAATCCAGTACCTGGAATTGCCAAATCAAATCCCGTTGGAAAAATGAAGGCATACGCCTTGCCAACAATGGTCAATGGGTAAATGCGAGGCGTATTTACAGCGGTTGGAGTGCCTGTAATTGCTACACAACCCAATGTATTTTTCTTAAAAACACAACTTGTTGGATAACAAGCGTATGATAAACCTGTTGGAAGTCCTATTAGACCTGCGCCTGGAGTCAATTTAATACTATCAATTGGTAATGCCGTCGGCGACCCGAATAGTGCTACAACAATGGTATCTTTCAACCGAATCGTAAAGGTGAAATTGTAAGGTTTTCCAATACAAGCGACTTTTTTAATGCCTCCATTGGGGAACAACAACGAATCGTAAGGCCAAGGCTGTACAGACGACGGCGAATCAATATAACTGGCTATCGGCGTACAAGGCTGTTGTGCGAAAACAACGCTTGTCGCAAACAAAATCGCTAGGAGCGATAAAATTTTTCTCATAATTGAGTCGTTTTTTAATTAAAAAAATAATTTTTTAGACAACGGGCGCAATTTCCAAAAAATTATTGTCATTTTGCACCTTCGGATGATATATTTTTATGTCATCTTTGTGTCAAAATTCATTTTATCGTTCAAACAAAACAATTACATGGCAAAAAACATACTATTCATCGCTGTTTGGCTTTTAAGCACAGGATGTCTATTCGGGCAAAAAGTATTTTTAAGCGGTATCGTATCGGACGAATTGACCAAAGAACCGTTAATTGCTGCGATGGTGCACATTGGCAGTCAAAAAATTTTAACGGATGAATTCGGCAAATACCGTTTAGAATTAGCGCAAGCAGGAAATTACCCCATCATTGTTTCCTTTGTGGGTTACAATTCGTATCAAACCGAACAAAGATTTGAAGCTGGTAATCAAACTTTTAACATTTCATTGCGCGAAGGCAATAATATTTTGAATACAACAACTGTAACCGCAGGAAAATTTGAAAAACCATTGAGTGAAGTCACCGTTTCATTGGATGTACTCAAGCCGACCCTATTGGAAAACTCAAATACGAAAAAAATAGATGACGTGCTTCAGAAGGTTCCAGGTGTACAAATCATTGACGGTCAAGCGAATATACGTGGTGGTTCGGGCTATTCGTATGGCGCAGGCAGTCGGGTTTTGCTATTGATGGACGATATTCCAATGTTGCAATCCGATGCAGGTTTTCCAAATTGGAAGGATATTCCTGTTGAAAACATTGAGCAAATCGAAGTGGTGAAAGGCGCAGCATCCGCTTTGTACGGCTCTTCGGCGATGAATGGCATTATCAATGTGCGCACAGGTTTTGCTCGCTCCGAACCCGAAACGCATCTTTCAACTTTCTATACTCATTATAGTTCGCCCAAAGACCTTGCTAAAAAATGGTGGACAAATGCCCCTTATGATGCGGGCGGAAGCGTTTTGCACAAACAAAAATTTGGTAAATCGGATGTTGTAGGTAGCATTTATTATTTCAATCAATCCAGTTTTTTGAAAGATAATTACGAAAAATACGGTCGCGGCACACTCAATTACCGTTATCGCATTACCAATAATTTATCTATTGGCGTAAATGCCAATTTCAATACAGGAGCCAATCAAAACTTTTTTTATTGGAAAAATGGTGGCGCGGATGCGTATATAGGCGCGATAGGTACCTATAGCGATTCCAAAAAAACACGCTATAATATTGACCCTTATTTGAATTATCTTGATAAACAAGGTAACAGACATAAGATTTTGATGCGCTATTATAATGTCAGCAACGATGTTAGTGGTGCGGACAAACAAAATGCCTCTCAATTGTATTATGGAGAATATCAATTTCAAAAAAAAATCACGGATTTAGACTTGGTTACGACCGCAGGTTTAGTAGGTATTGCAACAAATGTGCAAGCTAAATTATATGGAGATGCCACTTATACATCCAATAATGCAGCCATTTATGTTCAAATGGATAAAAAATGGTTTGAGCGATTCAATATATCTGTTGGTTTTCGATATGAGCGCAATACGCAATCCAGTCCAGAAATCATTCCGATTACAGCAACCATTAAAGATACGATTGTGGGCGGTAAAGTTAAAGATGCAAAACCTGTTTTCCGAATTGGCGCGAATTATAAGTTGGCAGACTATACTTATTTGAGAGCAAGTTGGGGACAAGGTTATCGCTATCCGACGGTTGCCGAAAAATTTATTAATACCAATGCAGGTTTTCCAATTATTCCCAATCCAAAATTGACTCCTGAAACAGGTTGGTCTGCGGAACTTGGCATTAAACAAGGATTCAAAATCGCCGATTTTCAAGGATTTATAGATGTAGTTGTCTTTCAATCTGAGTATGACAATATGATGGAATTTGGATTGACACCTTTAGGTATAATTGCGTTTCAAGCGCGCAATGTAGGTGGTACCATTATCAAAGGCATTGAAGCAAGCGTGACTGGACAAGGTAAAATTGGGGATATGAATATCGCTATTTTAGCGGGTTACACATCCATTGACCCTAAATTTAAAACCTTTTCGCAACAACTTACAGGTTCATCTGATACGACAAATGTGTTAAAATATCGTTTTAAACATAATTTTAAAACCGATATTGAGGCAACTTGGGGTCCATTTTCGATTGGAACTGCTGTAAATTACAATAGCAACATGGATGCAATTGATGCTATTTTTGAAGTATTCATACAAGGTTTGAAGGCTTATCGCAAACAAAATGATAAAGGTTTTACCGTTTTGGATTTGCGTTTGGCGTATCGCCCGACCGCAAAATCTAAAATTAGTTTGTTGTGTAATAATCTTTTGAATGAAGAGTATATGTATCGTCCTGCTTTGCTGGAAGCACCGCGTCATATTGGCTTGCGTTTAGATTATAAGTTTTAGCCAACTTACATTGTTTCGTTAAGCATCAAGCGAAGCCATTTTGGGAACTCCAATAGATTTAATAAGTACCCTTTTGATTCTATTTTAATTTGGTACAAAAATAGATTTTTTAATGTAAAAATACAACAAATGCGCCTTTTTTTTAGAAAAAGGCGCATTTGTTGTATTTTTACATTAGGCAAAAGCCTGTTACGAGCCCTACCCTTTCTTATGTTTTCTATGCTTCTTATGTTTTTTATGCGTTCCTTTATGTTTAGCTGATTTTGCTGCGGCTGTTGAAGCGGGCATTTCAGTGGACATAGTTGGTTTGGTAGCATCCGTCGAAGCTGCGGGAGTCGTTTGAGCATTTGCAAAATTCATTGCACAAACGAAAAGAACGGCTAAAAGCCATTGTATTTTTTTCATTCTGTTTGTTTTTATTAGAAATAAATTGAAACTCATATCATTAGAAATAAGTTCTTCCTCAAAGTTATCTCTAAAACGCTATTTGGTAAACCTTATTTTAAATTTAGTTGATTTCAAAAACATTTTTTTTAAACGTATTTGACAATTATAATTGTGAATAAAAAAGTTGTTTACCTCAAAAATTGAATCGTTTTCTATAACTTTGCGCACTTATTTCAATCAAAAAAAGGATTCTATGAAAAAGATAAAAGTCATTGCTTTTGATGCGGATGACACCTTATGGGTCAACGAACCCTATTTTCGAGCAACGGAAACCAAATTCTATCAATTATTGGAAGATTTTTTGCCCACAGCTGAGTTGGAAATGGAATTATTGAAAATCGAAATCAAAAATATACCTTTATATGGTTACGGCATCAAAGGTTTCATGCTGAGTATGGTGGAAACGGCGTTAAAAGTGTCAGATGGTAAGATTGGAGTCGAAGTCATCGAAAAGATTTTGCAATATGGCAAAGAAATGTTAGAAAAACCTGTCGAATTATTGGATGGCGTGAAAAATGTTTTAAATCAGTTGAAAGAAAATTATCGTTTGGTGGTCGCTACCAAAGGTGATTTACTCGACCAAGAACGCAAATTGCAAAAATCAGGTTTAGAATCGTATTTTCATCATATTGAAATCATGTCGGAAAAGCGCGAGGCGGATTATTCAAAATTGATAAAACATTTGGACATCGCGCCAAATGCGTTTTTAATGGTGGGCAATTCGGTCAAATCCGATATTTTGCCTGTGTTGAATGTGGGTGGTCATGCGATACATGTGCCTTTTCATACCACTTGGATTTTGGAAAAAGTGGATGTAAAAATTACCAATCCGCATTTCAAACAGGTGGAACATATTAGTCAAATTTTACCATATCTTATTTAAAAATGAGTATGAAACGCATTTTAGATATTCATAATTGGTCACGTAAAGACCATTTTCATTTTTTTAAACAATTTGAAGAACCTTTTTTCGGAATTGTTGTAGAAGTAGATGTGACGATGGCGTATCAACACGCCCAAAAAGAAGGTTTATCCTTTTTTCTTTGGTACTTGCATTGCTCTTTAAAAGCGGCAAATACGATTGAATCATTTCGCTATCGTATTGAGGATGAATCCGTTGTAATTTACGATAAAATCAATGCGTCTCCGACGATTCATCGAGCAGACGGTACTTTTGGATTTTCCTATATGGAATATTTTGATGATTTTAAAACGTTTGAACAACACGCCAAAATAGAGGTTGAACGGGTTCAAAATACCGTTGGTTTAGAATTCGCTGCGTCGAATGCGAATATCATTCATTATTCATCCTTGCCTTGGATTCGGTTTACGAGCATTGCACATGCTCGTAGTTTCTCTTTTAAAGATTGTATTCCTAAAATATCCTTTGGCAAAATAGTGAATGAGCAAAATAAAAAAAGGATGCCTGTGTCTATACACTTGCATCATGCGTTGGCAGACGGTTATCACGCGGGACAATTTTTAGAACTTTTTCAAACTTTTTTAAATAACAATTCGCAACTAACATTTGTTGCAAATCTATTACAGTACGAATGCGCCACAGATGGGATTCTTCTCAAAAACGGGTTTCGACTTTGAACCTAAAAATAGATGGTTTTGACTTACAAAGGTAGTTTATTTTACAAAAAAGGTGCAAGAAAATTCAAATTTTCTTGCACCTTTTGAGATTGCAATTATTTCCGTTTTCCTAATTGCACCGAAACATAAAAATTCAAAAAGAAGGGACGATTTTCTTCATTCACCATAATAGGCACTTTTTTCGGAAAAATATCCAACATGATACCTGCTTCTACCGCTTTCAAATATTCATCGAACGCGCCCCAATCCACATGTACGCCCGCCCGCCCATAAATACCAGGTAGCACTTTCGTTTCCTCCATCCCTTTTAGCAAACCCGCGCTGCCCCGAACAGGTCGAAATGGATTTTGGTCTAAAAATTCGCGTTCCGCCGCAGGCGAATATTTAAGTTGAATGATGCCCGCATCACGCCCTGCACTCACTTCCAAATAGTAAGGTTTCAACAAACCCAAATTGACCCCGCCGCCATAAGTCACAGCAATCGCAACACCATTTTTAGCTGCTTTTTCGGAATAATATCGCTTCACGCCCCAACCACCTCGCGCCGTGAAAAAACTATTTTGTTTGCCAAAAACGTAGGAGCTAAAACCAGAACCAGGATTTAAACCAGCAAATTCACTATTTTTGCGCGTTTCTTTGAAATGCTTCAATTCGCCTAAACCAACTTCAAAAAAAGTGGTTTTATAATAGGTTTTAATTTTACCTATTTGATAGTGGACATTCCAACCGTACGTATGTAGGCGAAAATCAGCGACTTGTTCTTTATCATAAATAATGCCTTTGGATTCATTCGCAGAAAGATTTTGCGCCATGCTCCAAAAGGGAGTTGCCAAAAGAAGGCAATACGTTCTGATATATTTTTTCATGACCTTTTTATTGAGCGTCATTGAATGTTATTTTTTTAATAAATTTGAATCAAAAGTTTTTACAAATATATGAATTGTTTTTAGATTTCGGGTCTAAAAATAATATTTTAACTTTTCGTAACAAAGTTAATCCGTTTTTGCCTTAAACTCCATAAATTGGCAAAGTATTTTCCCAAAAATGAAAAAAAAATATTTTTAAGAAGGCTGAATCTATTAAATTTGCGCTGACTATGAATACTGCAACCCCTTTTAATCAAATTACGATAAAAGCCTATCAATTCGCTCAATCGTTCAATATCAAACGCTTGCGCGCTGAATTTCGGGCTGAACTGCATTCGGGCAATACCTCCGAATTGTTTTATTATTTTGAAAAAGAAAACCGATATCTGTATATTTTTGATTACGGCGTAGTCGTTTTTGGGAATTACGATGACCTTGCAAAAAGTGAATTTCTGCGATTTATACAGCCGTATGCTGAAAATCCATTGAGTACAGAAGTAGATATTTCTGAACAATATCAACTCAATGTCGCGCAGGAGCAAATACAACCTATGGTTAAAAATGATTATGTGGTTTGGAAACGGGCAGACGCGTCTGTTTTGAAAATTGTGATGTTGAATACAGGACAATCGGTTGCATTAGAGCATTATGAATTGATGACGGAAGAAATGCTTTCTTCTACAAAAAATTATATTCGGCAATTGGAGCAAACAGGCAGTTTAAATGTGTCTAAAACCGCCTTATTGAAGTATATTGGAAAAGTATTGAATGTAAAAGCTGAAATTATGGATAATTTATACATTTTGGATGACCCCAATTTGACATGGGAAGATGAAGCCTTGAATTATTTGAATCGCCAATTGAAATCGAATTTTGACATCAATGCTCGTTTTAAGGATTTGGATTATCGCTTGCGCAATGTGGAGGAAAACTTGAAATTGTTTACCGAATTGTTGAATAACCGCGATAGTTCGCGGATGGAGATTATTATTATTATCTTGATTTTAATCGAAGTTTTAAACATATTTTTTGGAAAGCATTAAGTAGTTGGTTGGTTAGTTAGTTAGTTGATAATCAATAATTTAACCAACGAACCAACCAACTATACTTCGCATTGGATGGTTTTGTGATTTTGGAAAAAAAACCTTCGGAGAGAGCTGCTTTTGATTTTTTGATTTTTTTGCAAAAAAAATCAAAAGCAGCTCTCTCCACCCCGCCCGTTCTCAAGCCGAACGGTTGCTTGGCGAAATCCCAAAACCATCCTACGCAAAGTATAACCACCATTTATCATTATTTAAAATTTCAAAAATGAAAGTTGCCAAGCGGTTAGACCATATTAACGAATATTATTTTTCGACCAAATTAAAAGAAATTGCGTCTATGAATGGGCGCGGATTGCACGTAGTAAATCTCGGCATTGGTAGTCCTGATTTACCCCCTTCATTATCAACGATTAACGCATTAGCAGAAGCCGCTATATTGCCGACGACGCATGCTTATCAAGGTTATGTAGGAATTCCTGCGCTTCGGGCGGCGTTTGCGAATTGGTATCAACAACTTTATAAAGTGCATTTAAATCCAGATAATGAAATCTTGCCGTTGATTGGTTCCAAAGAAGGGATTATGCATCTTTGCATGACGTATCTCGAAGCGGGTGATAAGGCATTGATTCCCAATCCAGGATACCCGACTTATCGGGCTGCGGTAACGCTTGCGGGCGCGACCTGTGTAGAATACGCGTTGTCCGAAAGGACTCATTGGCTACCTGATTTGGATGCTTTGGAAAAAACTAATTTGAAAAAAGTAAAAATAATGTTTGTAAATTACCCACACATGCCTACTGGTGGACGTGCAAACCTTACTTTTTTTCAAAAATTGATTGATTTTTGCAAAAAACAGGAGATTTTGGTGGTTAATGATAATCCATATTCCTGTATTTTGAATGATGAACCAATGAGCATGTTACAAGCGGAAGGCTGGCGAGAAGTCGGTTTAGAATTGAATTCATTGAGTAAATCTCATAATATGGCAGGTTGGCGCGTAGGCATGTTGGCGGGGAAAGCGGAATATATTCAAAATATTTTGCGTTTCAAATCAAATATGGATTCTGGAATGTTTTTGCCCGTGCAACTTGCGGCGGTTAAAGCTTTGGCGGAAGGGCAGGATTGGTATGATGGTTTAAATCAAATTTACCGAGAAAGACAACACAAAGTGTTTGAATTGTTGGCTTTATTAGGTTGTGATTTTGATACAAAGCAAACAGGCATGTTTGTTTGGGCAAAAGTACCTACAAAATATGCAACAGGTTATGAGCTTTCTGACGAAATATTATATGGTGCAAATGTATTTATCACACCGGGAGGTATTTTTGGTTCGCAAGGAAATGGTTATGTTCGCGTATCCTTGTGTGCGAAAGTGGAAGTTTTTGAACAAGCTATTCAACGAATCATTCAATTTAAAAATAAAAAAATTCAAAAAGAAGTCGTTCATATATGAAAGTAGCGATTGTAGGCGTAGGTTTGATTGGCGGCTCGATGGCATTGGATTTACGGACTTCGGGTTTTGCAACTGAGTTAATAGGTGTTGAAAAAGACGAGAAAACGGGTCAAAAAGCAGTTGAATTGGGATTAGTTGACTGCATTTTGCCTTTGGAAGCAGCGATTGAAGCCGCAGAAATGATTGTTTTATCGGTTTCGATGGATGCGATGTTGAAATTATTGCCGATGATTTTGGATAAAATTCAAAATAAAATTGTTTTTGATGTGGGTTCTACCAAAGAAAAGTTGTTAGATGCGGTTGAAAAACATCCTCATCGCCATCGTTTTGTGGCAACGCATCCAATGGCAGGAACAGAACATTCGGGACCAGAAGCCGCAATTCATAATCTTTTTGCGAATAAATATTGTGTTTTTTGCGATGTGGAGGATAGCGATAAAGATGCGCAAGAAATGGTGCTTCAATTGTATAAAGCATTGAAAATGAATATTTTATATTTGAATCGAAATGAACATGATGTGCATACCGCATATATTTCGCATATTTCGCATTTGACTTCTTTTGCATTAGCGTTGACGGTTTTGGAAAAGGAAAAAGATGAAGATAAGATTTTTGAATTAGCGAGTAGCGGTTTTCAATCTACGGTTCGTTTGGCAAAGAGTTCGCCCGATACATGGACTTCGATTTTCAAACAAAATAGAGATAATGTTTTGGAAGTTTTGGATGAGCATATTCACATTTTGAGTGTATTTAGGAGTTTGTTAATCAAGCGCAAGTTTGATGAATTTCATAAAATGATTCAACAAGCGAATGACATTAAACGTATTTTAAAATAAAGTTCGTTAGTTGGTTAGTTGGTTAGATTCTAACTAACCAACCAACGAACGAACCAACTAAATAACTAACTTGTATAAATTCTTTAAAATCAATTAATTATCATGCAAAAGAAACCATTTATGGGTGTCGTGAAACGCCCATTTCTGATTGCGGGACCTTGTTCTGCTGAAACAGAAGGTCAAGTATTAAGCATTGCCAAAGATTTGGCGAAACAAGGACAAATTTCCCTTTTTCGGGCAGGCATCTGGAAACCGCGTACGCGTCCTGGCTCGTTTGAAGGAGTCGGTTCGGAAGGTTTGAAATGGTTGAAACGCGTCAAAGAAGAAACGGGTTTGAAAACGACCGTCGAAGTTGCGAACGCACATCATGTATATGAAGCATTGAAATTCGGTGTGGATGTACTTTGGATTGGTGCGCGGACGACGGTAAATCCGTTCAGCGTTCAAGAAATTGCGGATGCGGTGCGCGGGATTGACATTCCTGTAATGATTAAAAATCCGATTAACCCAGATTTAGAACTTTGGCTCGGTGCCATTGAACGCCTTGAAAAAGCAGGAATTACTCAAATTGCCGCCATTCATAGAGGTTTTTCTCATCATACGAAGACGCGTTACCGCAATGTGCCGCTTTGGGAAATGCCGATTGAATTAATTCGTCGTCGTCCAGATTTGCCCATTATTGGAGACAATTCTCATATTTGTGGAAATCGGCACATGTTACTCGAAGTAGCTCAACAACAAATGGATTTAAATTTTGATGGTTTGATTACAGAAGTGCATTGCAATCCAGATGAAGCATGGTCAGATGCTAAACAGCAAATTACGCCGATTCAATATCAAGAGTTGATTGGAAAGTTAGTTTTGCGGGCAGAAACGACGAATGACCCTCAATTTTTGGAGACAATTGAAGCCTTGCGGGTGCGTATTGACGAGATTGACCAAGAAGTATTGAATATTTTAGGTCGTCGGATGCAATTAGCGGACGATATTGGACGCTATAAGAAACGCAATAATATATCTATTCTTCAACCTGAACGCTGGAATGAAATTTTGCAATCAGGTGTGGAGAAAGGTCGTCAACGCGATTTGAGTCCAGAGTTTGTGATTCAACTATTGAGTTCGATTCACCAAGAATCTATTCGTCATCAGACGTTGGTGATGAATGCGAAGGAAGTGCCAATCGTTTAAGAGCAATGAATGAATGATATATTTCACAATCAATTGATTATCAATTGATTGTGAAATATATTATTTTTATTCAGCAATTTCCGCTTTGGAAAATGCTTGAAATAGGATGTGTATGATTTCAAAGATTTTAAGAAATTTTTCAGTTGAAAAGCACCCCTTTGAACTGAAAAGATCCTTAAAATCCTTCTAATCATACGCATTCTATTTCAACCATTTCCAAAGCGGAAATTGCTGATTTTTATTATCTATTATTGTTTAGGTAGGAAAAGCAACCACATTCAATGAAGCCGCAATAATCTCTTTTCGCGCTTCTTGACCAATAATCGCCGTTATTTTAGCGGCTGCTTGTTCAAATAGGTGCTTCATCATTTGTTCCTGAGTCGCAAATTCGGGTGCAAGACTGATTTTTTGGTCGTTCATTGGCAATAATTCTGCATTGTCTTTTAGAATCACATTCGCCGTCATCAAAGATAGTATCGTCAATTTAATCGCTTCGGGAGGGATTGCAATGGCAGCACAATTCGTAATTTTAACAATCGCATCCGCTATCGTTTCATTTTTAATAGGTGCGTTTTGAATCGCTAAACACGTCACCGCTAACTCGCCCATCGTAGGCATTTTAAACAAACCGTTTGTTTTTGAATGCAAAATAGACCGATAACATTCAATAGAATGCGTTTCGCGTTCTTCCAAATCAGGCAATATATCATGATTTCGAATATGATATTTGCGCAAACCAATTTTAACATCGGACGGCGGCATACTATACACCGCAAGGTCACTATTTTTGCAGGCAAAGCGCAAAAATTCAATAAATTTGGAAAACCCAAACTTCAAGGTATCAAAACCATGTATCAATGCCGTGAAAATCTCTTTAAACGGCGTTGGACTTAAACCATATTTTAAATCTTGTTGCCAATCTGCATCGGATTGAATGGTTTTAATGATTTCCTGCAATTTATGCAACAAATCTTCTTTTGTGCATTGATGGGCATCCAACGGTTTCAACCGATGAATGATTTTGCGGCTTCGCGGGTCACCAACAACCATTTCAGATGGTGCGTGATGATTATGATGGGTACTTTTGAAATAATCTTCTTTTAATTCGCCTTCAGGGTCTTCAATGCCAACAAAGTAATCACAAACATTTTTAAAAACTTTATTTGTTGTTTTTTTATAAGCACATCCAACCACCGTTTTGCCATATTCATGTAACTTCTTGACCAACGACGCAAATCCACCATCGCCCGAAACAATTACAAAAACATCTATAAAAGGTTTTGTATGCATAATGTCCATTGCATCAATAGCTAATTGAATATCTGCAATATTTTTATGCTGCCCCGAAACGCCAAAAATATGAACAGGATCAATCCCTAATTCCAACATTTCGGTTTTCAAAGTCCCCAAACGGGAGTCACCCCAATTCGCATAAGCACGTTGAATAGCAATTTTTTGGATGCCCTTCGTTGCCTCAATTTCTTTCATAATGTTTTTTAACGAAAGTTCTTGTAAGAGTTTTGGGCTAAATCCGTAACCTTTGAGTAGGTTTTCTAAGTCGTATAAAATGACTGTGTTAAATTGCATATAAGATTCTATTTTAGAATAAATTATAAATATGGTAACTATTGACAAAATTACCATATATTTTTTAAATATTTAAAATAAAATAATTTTTTTTCGATATTAAGTAACCTAAGTTGTTACCGATAGAATGCCTACGATTGAAATCGTGGCTAATGATGCAAAGTCCGCCTTCGCGGACTGATAATCTAGAACCAGGCGACATAAGTAAAGTAACCATCTCCCAAGATTCGTTTAAAGTTCGATGCCCTCTATTATTAGCCTATTAGTCCGCGAAGGCGGAC
>JBEEMZ010000134.1:0-13061 GCA_041192405.1 Bacteroidota bacterium
GCGTACCAAAACCCTTTTTTATCCTCAAAAATAGGCATTTTTAAGGGTTTTAATTTGCCCGCCTGATATTTAAAAACAGTAGGTTGCATCCATTCGCCGACCACAATGAGTTCACTTTTGTTATCTCCGTCTATATCTGCCCATTTTGCATCTGTCACTAACCCAATTTGCTCCAACGCCTTTGACACCGTAGGAGTGACATCGGTAAATATCCCTTGTCCATTATTTTGATACAAATAACTACGAGGAGCGATGCCATACAACTGCGGAATACTTCTACTCCCAACAAATAAATCCAAATCGCCATCGCCATCATAATCATAAGGTGCAATCACGGAGGTATTGTAGCCATTGATAGGCAAAGCGTTGGTTTTCAAGGAAAAATTGCCTTTACCATCGTTGAAAAACAGCCGATCTTGATTTTCTCTTTCGCCGACCCTCACAAAATTGCCGCCCGAACCTACATACAAATCCAAATCGCCATCGCTATCTGCGTCAAAAAATTGAACAGCCGTATCTTCAAAATCAATAAATGGAGCGAAGGCTGGATTAGGAAGCGGTTTAAAAATACCTTTTTGTTGTATATAAATTTGTTTGGGTTGTTTTCTTGCCCCACCTATATATATATCGTCTTGCCCGTCACCATTCACGTCACCAACGGCCATTTTAGGTCCCTCTTTTGACAGCAGCATTGGCACAGTCTTTTCAATGTTAAAATCCACTTGTGCATCTTCCTTGTGGGGGGCAAAATCATTGGAGCGCGTCGTATCTTGTTTCAATAGGGATTGAATGATGGGTTTATTAAAAGGATACTTCTTTTTTAGACTGGTCGAAAAATCAACAAGATTGACTTGATTGCGTTTAAAATCGGTCAATTTTGTATAAGTTCTATCATACCAAATCACCAAAACACTATCAATCGGTTGATGGCTCGGCAAACCTATCATCATTTTGTAATCCACAGAAGATTGAAAACCGCGTGAAGGCATTAATTCTCTTTGAAAAATTTGCCCTTTTGAAAAGATTTGAACTTTCGACCCTACTGCAAAAGTGTTTTGTCCCGCCCCTTTCAGCACAAAACCCATAAATTGAGCCGTTGAATCCTTACAAGTGTTATTTTGATAGACCAAAGCCTCTTGATTCACATTATTGACCACCAAATCTAAATCACCATCGTTATCCAAATCACCGTAAGCCGCACCATTTGAAAAAGTCTTATCACCCAAACCCCATTGCTGTGACACGTTTTCAAAACGCAAATTGCCTTTATTCCTGAACATGAGATTTTGAATGGGCACAGAAGGCATTTTATTAATAATGTTGTCAATTTCTTCTTTTTTGCCCGTCAACGCCATTTTTTGAATGACATCATCCGCAAAAAAATCAATAAAATCTTGGTCTATCACGTCATGATAAATGCCATTGCAGATATAAAGGTCTTGATTTCCATCAAAATCAGCATCAAAAATGAGTGCGCCCCAACTCCAATCGGACGCTGCAACGCCCGCATGATGAGCCACTTCCTTAAAATGACCGTCTCCTTGATTGATTTGTAGCGTATTTTGAGAAAATTGATGATAAAAACCATGCTCTTGTTTCAAATTATGAATATCAATCGTTTCAAATTCGGTTGTTGTCTTTAAACGCTCTTCGTCATAAGGCAACATTTCAGTAGCGAAAATATCAGGAAAGCCATCATTATTGACATCTGCCATATCCGAACCCATTGAAGCCGTGCTGAGATGCTGCATCGCCTTCGTCACCTCTTCTTTGAAAGTCCCATTTCCTTGATTTATATATAAATAATCTCTCTCATAAAAATCATTGGAAATATAAATATCCTGCCAACCATCGTTATTCACATCTCCTACCGTAACGCCCAATCCGAACCCGATTAAACTGCCATAAATCCCTGCGGCTTCACTTACATCTATAAATTTTCCCCCTTCATTTTTCAATAATTTATCGCCGCCGCCCTTCAAAAAATCGGCAACTGGCCAATCCTTCGCTCTCAAGGTTCGATTATTGGAATAACCCAGCGCGTTGACGGGTATAAAACTATTTTTCAATATATAACAATCCAAATCGCCGTCGCCGTCATAATCGAAAAAAGCAGCGTGTGTCGAATAACCCGATTCATCTAAACCATATTCTTTGGCTTTTTCCGTAAATGTCAAATCTCCATTATTTATAAACAGTTGATTAACAGGCACTACCCCATTCACATAGCCTGCATTACAAACGTAAATATCTAAAAGATTATCATGATTAATGTCCACCATGACCACCCCTGTACTCCAATTGTCTTTGGATTCAATGCCCGCTTTTTTAGAAATATCTTCAAATTTCAGGTTGCCTTTGTTCAAATACAACTTATTTGCCCCCATATTCGCCGTGAAAAAAACATCAGAAAGCCCATCATTATTGATGTCGCCGATAGCTACACCTCCTCCATTATAATAATTGCGGTAAGTGAGTATATTTACTTTTTTAGTATTACGAATCGTGTTCGTAAATTGAATACCAGATTGTTCAGAAGATACTTTAGAGAAAACAGGCGATTTCGATGATGAAGCATCGTTTTTACACGACCATAATCCACCTAATAAAAACGGAATTAAAAATAATGAATATAAAAATCTCATAATACAATTATTAATTAATGATATTGTGATTTATTTAGGGATAGAATATTCCTCAAATTTAGGATTTTTAGAGATAATATAACCGTCGAAATCAAAAGCAGGGTCTTCTTCATGCATTTTAGGATATTTTTTCATCTTGCCACTTACTCTGAAAACGATTTTTGATTTTGAAATCGTTAAAGGTTCTATATTTCCAGATGTCATGAGGTATCCAGCTCCTTTATTTTTGGCTCGGTCTATCACTTTGCCTACCATGAGGGTCGAAAAATCGCCCCCTCCAAATCCTTTTATTTTGGGCTCGTCGTACCAAGCCTTGCCATCAAAAATTAAAATATAATTGCCACCATCTTGATTAAAATAATTCATATTAAAAAAATTATCTCTTGCTACGGCAAAACCGCTAAAAATAGCATCTTCGCCGTAAAATATTTCGCCATTCAGCGTTAAAACAAACTTTGTTTGGTTATCTTGGAGTTGGGCGTAAATGGCATCTGTATCTATATTTTTTTTACAACTTAATAAGTTGAAGATTGCCAAAAAAAGAAAATATTTTTTCATAGTGAACCGAGCAATAAGTAGGAATTAGGTAGGTTTGAAATTAAAAATTCATGAGTTACATCTAACATAATTTTACCAGTCGTAAGGAATTGTAATTTAACTTGGTTAATTTATTTTTTGATGTGCTCTAATAAGGAACGCGAAATAAATAAAGTATCACTTTATTAAAAACCCGAAAAGAGAGAAAACAAAAAAAAATTGCAAATTTTTTATTGTTTTCTCTCTGAGACGCCCCCCCCGGCGGGGGCTTCTCAGAGAGAAAAAGAAATTTTTTTTGCAAAAAAATTTCTTTTTCTCTCTTTTCGGGGTCTTTATTGTGATACTTTATTGTTTTAACGTTCCTAAGTAATTAGATTTAAATAACCTATCTAAAAGGTCGTCAAGGTTGCGACCTCGACGACCTTAATAGATTGATTATCAATTATTTACATTTTGATAGTTTATTTCTATTCAACTACTTAGATAAAAAAGTTCCCTACCCAATTTTTTGGGTAGGGAATTATTTAACTAACCCAGTTGTGAAAACAAATTAATAACCTTCATTTTGTTTTAAAAGAGTATTAATTTCGATTTCCTTTTGTGGGATTGGGAATACACGTTTTGTAGCAGGTGAAGCTGTTGTACGATTGATGACAGGATTGTTAAATTTGCCAAAACGAATCAAGTCATTCCGTCTCCAACCTTCAAAATAGAGTTCATGTCCGCGCTCTGCTAACAAGGCTGCCTCCGTAACCGTTGCAAGAGCCGTTAAACCGCGTGCTGCACGAACGAGGTTGACGGGTGCAACTGCGCCCGCAGCATCTCCTTTACGGAACAAAGCCTCTGCTTTCATCAACAATACGTCTGCATAACGGATAAATCCAAAATCATTCGCCCCTGCAATCGGGTTCGAAAAATCTGGCATTACCTTCAAAACACGAATACCCTGTTTTTCATTAGCAGTTGCTAATGGACAATCAGGCGTGAAAATCAATGGAGTCCCTTGACGGTCTGTCAATGCAACACCAGCCTTATCATACTGTTGACCTACTAAAAATCCTTTTGTAATACCTGACTTTGTAGCATCTACTTTTTCACCGCCTTTGCGTTTGTCGCCCGCTTCGAAACTGTTGTAAAAATCAGCTAAAGTCGTGAAACCATTCCAACCAGATGGGTTTTGATTATAGTGCGTACCCGAATACACCATCCGCTGATTACTACCATAATTATCCTTGCTCGGATTTGGATTTACACCCGCCGTGTATGGTATATTGAATACCAATTCTTTAGATTTAACATCATTGTCCGTTGCGAAATTGTCAAAATAGTCCGTTGTAAGCGCAAACTTACCGCCAGCAATCACAGCATCGCAATTAGAAATAACCTTATCCATATCTGCAGCCGCAAAAGCATAAGTAGCCGTCACGCTGGCAGCGGTGTAAACACCTTTATTCAAATAAAGTTTAGCTAAAAATGCTTTAGCCGATTCTTTGGTTGCCACGATTGTCTGTGCAGGCGTAGCTGCTGCATTTTCTAAATTAGGGATAGCCGCTTCAATAGCACTAACCACTTTATCAAACGCTTGCGCTCTGCTCAATACAGAAAGCGTCTCACCATCTTTAAATGGCACTTGTCCAAACAAGTCCATAATTTGATAGATAAAAAAAGCTCTAATAAAAGAAGCTTGCGCTTTTTCTGCAGTACTTGATTTCGGATTTGCAAGCACCTCATTTGCCAAAGCATGTCCCTTATTATAATCATCCCAAGCCGTTACGACGTGGTCATGAGTCGGGCTCCAGGTATGCTCGTGGATTTGCCGCCAAGCCCCATTGTCATCCCAGTCCGTACCGCGTGTAGGACCTTGAAGTTCATCGCTTGAATGCTCATTCAATGCCATCGCATCGCGGTTACTTGGATAAACATACATCCGACCGTAAGCAGCTGCCAACAACTGTGCAGGCGATACGCTGGTGCCGTCTGTGATGCTGTCTATTGCATCATCTTTCAAGTCTGTACAGCTAAAAAACATTGCCGTACTCAATACCCCCAATACTAAGAATTTGGAGAGTTTGCTTATTGTTACCTTTTTCATTGTTTGCAATTTATGAAATCAAACTAAATCGAATTTATTAGAAACTCGCGTTCAAGCTCAAAACGAACGTTCTCGCTTTTGGATACGAAACATAATCAATACCACGAGATGTAACACCATTCACAGCCGATGCTGGATTCGTTACTTCAGGGTCTAAACCTTTATAGTCCGTGATTAAGAAAAGATTTTGTCCCGCCAAAGAGATATTGACACTTTTGATGTGTTTGTTGTTGAGGGGAACATTCCGCCCGATGCTAAAATTCGACAAGCGAATAAAATCAGATTTTTCAACAAATCTTGTAGAAGCTGCCAAACCATTAGAATAAGATTCCTGCGGATCAATCCATCTTGAATCTGAGTTATTGCCTTGTTTAAGCGCAGGCGCACCACCCAATGCCAATGCTGTATTGTTAAAAATGTAACCACCGTTTTGTCCATTAATGAAAATCGAAGCAGACCAACCTTTGAAGTTGAAGCTATTATTCCAACCCCATGTAAACGTCGGTATCGGGCTACCTGCATAAACTCTATCTGTGCCCAACTTGCTTTCACCTGTTGCGTTATAACCATTAAATTGAGGCACATGGAAAGAATAAAGTGGATAACCTGCGAGCAACGGTTGTACAAAAGCACCAGATAAACCTTGACCATATATAGTACCTGTATAAACAGTATTGTTCATTTTTGTCAACTCATTTTTCAGGGACGTAGCATTAATACCTGTTGTCCATTCCAAATCTCCGCCAGAAAGTACTTTATAGTTCAACGTAAATTCAACGCCTTTGTTCAACACGCTTGCATCAAGGTTAGACCATCTCGTAGTAGCCACATCTGGTTGAGGGGCTGATAACGCAAAAAGTAAATCATTCGTTGTCTTGCTAAAATAATCAATCGAACCAAAAAGTTTACCTTTCAAGAAAGAGAAGTCAACACCTACACCCAATGAAGTCATACTCTCCCATTTCAAATCCTTATTTGCAATATTTTGTTTTGAAATACCACCATTATTTGCATTCGGAACGTAAGTCGTGATAGATTGATTTGCAGGGAAGCCTTCAGAGTTACCTGTCACACCATAACCTGCTCTCAATTTCAAATCATCAAAGATTGAATTTTTCAAAAACTCCTCATTTGAAATTCTCCAAGCAGCATTCACCGCAGGGAAACGACCATATTTGTTATTATCACCGAATTTAGACGACCCGTCCACACGCAAAGTCGCAGTCAAATAATATTTGCCAGCATAGTTATAAGCCGCACGACCGAAGTAAGATTGTAATTCTGTTAAGCTCGCAGACGAACCAGCCGTATAAGGTTTGTTAGTACCTGTATTATCCACGAAACCGATATTGTTCACTAAGTTAAATCCAGAAGGCACCGTAAAATAGTCTGCTCGAATATAATTAGAAGCATTCTGGAATTTTTGATAAGAGAAACCAGCAATCGCATCAAATTCATGCTTATCAACCGTTTTCTTGTAATTCAACGTATGCTCAAGGGTCGAAGTCGTTTTGCTTCTGTTGTCAATCACCGCACGACCTTGATTGTTTGGCACACTGTTTTGGAAACCTGGCGTTTGAGGGTCCAAAGCGTTATTCAAGGTGGTAGTCGAGTTGTCTTGCGCTACGTTCAACTTATAAGTAAGCCCCTCAACGATAGTCCATGAAGCAAAAACATTCGCTAAAGTTCTATTCGTTGGACCATACAAGTGGTAGTTATTCAACAACGATACAGGATTACGGAATGAAGCACCTCCTGTTGTATAATATTGTCCAGTAACAGGGTCTAAGATTGGGAAAGTAGGATTTGTATTAATCACGCGACCTAACAAGTTACCTTCATAACCCACACTACCACCCGTAGCACCATAAGTATCATTCACTTTTGCAGTGGTCAACGCTATACCAACGGATACTTTGTCATCAAACAATTTGTGTGTAGCATTGATACGCGCTTGAATTCTGTTTTGTGAAGTATTTTTGACAATACCTTCTTGTCCTTGATAACCCAAAGAGAAATAGTAAGATGTTTTATCGGTACCACCCCCAAAATTCATATTATAGTTTTGAGTAATCGCAGTTCTAAACGCTTCTTTTTGCCAATCCGTTGATTGTCCGCCATTTATCAATTTGTCATTCACATTTTGCCCTGCTTTCTTCATTTGCTCAACAAATTCCGAAGAAGACAACAATTTGTATTGTGAAGCAGGATTAGATACCGCAGCACTCACGCTAAAGTTGAAAACACCCGCACCCGATTTGCCTTTTTTAGTCGTAATCAAAACGACACCATTAGCACCCCGAGCACCATAGATAGCCGCAGCAGAAGCGTCTTTCAAGATGGAGATATTTTCAATATCGGCTGGGTTTAAGAAGCTTAACGGGTTTCTACCCGATACAGCACCCATACCTGTCTCACCACCCGAACTGCTACTCGCATCTGAGTTGTCCAAAGGAACGCCATCAATAACGTACAATGGGTCGTTATTACCGCGCAATGAAGCGGTACCGCGAATATTGATGGAAATACCTGCGCCTGGGTCTCCAGAGTTAGGAGTCATCTGCACCCCTGCAACGCGACCTTGCAACAATTGCTCGGGCGAGTTGATAATACCTGGGTTAAAATCTTTGGTACCCAACGAAGCAACAGCACCCGTAACATCCGATTTTTTGACCACCCCGTAACCGACTACAACCACCTCCGTTAACGCAGCACCACCTTGCAATGGAGCATCAATCGTGGTGTTAGTGCCGATAGGAATCGTGAGGCTCGCATAACCTGTAAAAGAAAATGTCAAAGAAACCGCATCTTTAGGCACCTCCAAAGAATATTTACCGTCCACATCGGTCAATGTGCCTTTCGTCGTACCCGTCACGACAACGGTTGCGCCTACCAGCGTTTCTTTGGTTCCGCCGTCGGTAACAGTACCAGAAATGGTACGTTGCGCGACCACGAAACTGCTCAATGCGGTGAAAAGTGTCAACAGCGCGAAGCTCTTGAAGTTGACTTTAATTTTCATACATTCTTGTCTTAGAAATTAAAAATAATTGTTTAAATATATTGATTCTTAAAAAACAATATCCAAGAGAATTGCGGATTGTGGATTGTGGATTGCGGAATTGGTGATACAACTGTATTATTCATTCCGAAATCTGAAATCCTCCTTCCGAGAAATAGTATCTTCACATTCCGAAATCCGAAATCCACATTCCGAAATCGCAGCAACATATTAATTTTTTCTTCATAAGTTTAAACCTTTAAACACTTTATTTTTGTACAAAATCACCTGCTTACTGTATTAAAATGACAAAATATTGAGAAATATGTGAGGATTGTATTTGGTTAAATCACTTTCAGAAATTTTAATGGATGTAAGTTGCTTTCTGCTCCTTGTAATGTTTGATTGCTACTATAGGTTGTTAAAGTTTTTTTTCAAACTCAAATTTTTTAAATCTTTGTTAACGATTTAGGATGATTTAGTTTGATCTCTACAATAACCGCCGTAAAGGTAAATAGTATTTTTATTCCAGCAAAATTTTTATCACAAAATCTTATTTCGATTAATTTTTTTTCACGGTTCTTTTAATTCAATGGCGAAAATAGTAAACATTTTACAATTGCAACCTATGAATACACTTTTTTTTTTGGTTTTGTTAAAAAATTAACAATTGGGACTTTCGTTTGAGCGAAAATTTCGCTTTCCAAAGTGTTTTTTAGACGCTATAATGAATCCTTAGACACATTTTTTTTGTCATTCCTACGGATTTCAGAGTCAAGTATCATCACAATCCGCAATCCACCATCCACCATCAAAAAGTAAGATTCACACCGACCGTCACTGAGCGCGTTCTCCAATAAGTCGCTTGTCTATCAATGCCAGGAGCTAATGGATCAGGATTCAAATAACGAACGGGCAGATAACTGTTTGAACTGGAACCCGCATCCGCATACCGCACCTCTGGGTCAACGCCCGAATAATTGGAAGTAACCCACCAATTATTCGCTGTTACAAACACTTTCCCCTTAGAAGCATCTTTCGCCACATCAAAACTGAATGTAATATTATCCAATTTCAAATAATTTGCTTGTTCCACATAAAGATTTGAATAATCCGTTCGCCGCAGCTCGGGTATCCAATGTTGCGTCTGAACGCGATTCCAATTCAGAATGTCAGAGCGACTTGCATTTTCAAACGATAAGCGGAAGCTATTCACTAAATGATGTCCTCTTGCCCCGCGCAAACCAATATCCAAACCCCATCGCCCTAATTTTACGCTATGAGACCATCCATAAGTCATTGTCGGTAAACCATTGCCAACCGTTGCTAAATCTGTCCAAATATCTCCTTTGCCGTCCCCATTCAAGTCAAGATAAGTTGGGCTTCCAGAGAGATCCGTTCCGTTAAAGATAGGCGCGGAAAGTTGACCAACTCGTGCAGCAGACGCCACTGAAATCATCGCAACGCCACAACCACAAGGTGGATCTGGATACGCCGTTCTGAAAGTCGCTCCATTGTCCAGTACACTTCCAATAGTTGTGTTAAATGTTGCCATATTGAAACCAGTCGTCCATTGGAATTTTGTACTCGTGAAAATCCGATAATCAAGTTTTAATTCAAATCCTTTGTTCGTCAACTGACCTGTATTCATCCAGGTAGGCGCGAGATTGGGGTCAATGCTTGGGTTTTGATAAATCAAATCACGGCTTTCCTTTTTATAAAAGTCCAAACTGCCTCTAAACCGATACTTGAGAAAGGCGAAATCTACTCCAAAATTGCGGTCTGTGGAGGTTTCCTCTTTCAAATTGGGATTGGCTTGGCGCACGAGTATGTAACCTGCTGTCGAAAAGTTGCCATTATAGAAATAGGATGCACCTGGTTGAACGATCGCTTTCGACAAATAGCTGGCAAAGGGAATATTGCCCGTCTGACCAAAACCAATACGGAGTTTTAATTGATTGATCCATCTAACACGGATGATTGGTTGCAAATCCATGCCCGCACTCATACCATAAAAAAGCCCCCATTTTTGCGCATCCGCTAACCGAGACGAACCCTCCCGCCGCACATTCGCCGAGACAAAGTAGGTATTGTTATAATTAAGCTGCACATTTCCAAACATGCCTATTAATTTATGTTCGGAACGGTCGCTATACGCTGTCCCGAGTCCATCTTTCCAACTTGATGCTGCACCTATATTATTGTATCCATACAAATCCGTGATAAAACCACTCGCGTTCATTCCAAAATGTTGGTCATCATACTTTTGGTAATCGTAACCTGCGGCAGCTTTGACGTTTAAACGATTCAATTGGGTTTCATAATTCAATTAGAAGCGTTCACAAATAAGATTAACAAATATGATTTATAAAAATGCGCACTCTAAATAGGTTTCCGAAACTTGAACCGTTTCGGAAACCTACGCGAAATGCGGAAAAATCAGCGAAATTTGCGAAAAAATAACCTATTAAAATGGTAACAGGAAAAAGTATCACAATTACGCATGTTGACAAACATACATAAAATTTTACAAAGTTAAAAACATTTTCGATTTGGAAGAAGCGATTGAAGATTTAATGTAAGAATACGAATCAAAATTATAAGACTTGAAACTTTTTTAGAATTTTTTATGGATTGATTTTCTAAAAATATTTATTTTTGCGTCAAATTTTTTCATGATGACTCCAATCAAAAAACAACAATCATCTGTCACGCAACCTCTTGAGAATGCGTTGACCCAAAGTTGGGGCTTCCGCCTCTTCCAACAAATTTGTGTGCAATCTACATCCGATGCAAATACTTTTATTTCGCCGATGAGTTTGCAAATTGCATTAGGTATGTCAAGTCACGGCGCGTGCGGCAAAACTTTGAAAGAAATCAATGAATTCATAGGATTGCACACAGTCGAAACACCACAACGATTGCAATATTTTCAAGATTTGTTAAAAATATTTAGCCAAACAAAAAATGAGGCAACGTTGCTTTTGGCAAATTCTATTTGGGTGCGCGATGCCTATCCGCCTAAACTCAAATTTAAAGAAACTGTTGAAACGGTTTATCAATCTGAAGTTAAGATGTTTTCGCCGCAAAACGCTGCCAAAGCGATTCAGCGAATCAATGAGTGGTGCGCCAAGAAAACGAATCATAAAATCTCTAAAATCCTCGAAAGCATTGTAGAAGAAGATGTTATGTTTTTGTTAAATGCTTTATATTTTAAAGCGAAATGGGCTCACAAGTTTCTCGAAAATAAGACGCAACCGCAATTATTTCACGGGGCAGGTAAAGAACCGTATCTTGTATCCATGATGCAACAAAAGGCTCAACTTAATTATTTTGAAGATGATACTTTTCAAATGGTTGAATTTCCTTATAAAGATGCTCATTTTAGTATCGTTTTTTTGTTGCCTAAAACGGAAATGGACGCATTTTTACCCAGTTTTCATACTGAAAATTGGTCAAAATGGTTATCAGAGATGGAGAGTGAACAGGTCGCATTGGAATTGCCTAAATTCAAAATGGAATTTTCTGTAGATATGATACCGCCTTTGAAAAACCTTCAATTAATAACGCCTTTTGACGAACTTAAAGCGGATTTTAATAAACTTTGTGAAATGCAGCGAAAACGAGGTAATGTTTTTATTGCGCAAATTACTCAAAAAACGTGTATCGAAGTCACGGAAGAAGGCACGGAAGCGGCGGCAGTTACGATGATTCGGACAGTATCAAAAAGTGCAAAAAGGACTTTTATTTTTAAAATGAATCGCCCTTTTTTGTTTGTCATCAAGGAAAATCAAAAGCATCGCCCTATTTTTATGGGTAAAATGATGAATATTGTATAATTAAATGAACATATTTTCATTTATAATTGTTATAATTTGATACGCAGTAGTCGGGAAATTTATTTTCCTCTAAACAATTGATTTACAATTATTTAGAGGAAAATACATTTCCCAACTACTGTGCTGTTAAAATTAAAAATAATTGTAAAATGGAAAATTTTGACAAAAAAGCGCACTGGGAACAGATTTATCAAACCAAAACGTTACCGAATGTAAGTTGGTTTGAACCGACTCCTGAAACTTCTTTAGAATTTTTTAAAACTTTTAAGGTCAAAAAAACCGCACAAATTATTGATGTAGGTGGCGGCGACAGTTATCTGGCAGACCATTTATTGGCATTAGGTTACGAAAATGTGACCGTTTTGGACATTTCGGCGAGTGCTTTGGAACGTGCAAAACAGCGTTTAGGCGAAAATGCGCACCTTATTCAATGGATTGTGGCGGATGCGGCGCAGTTTGCCCCCAAACAGCAATATGATTTTTGGCACGACCGCGCCGCTTTTCACTTTCTCACACAGGAACATGAAATTGCCGAATATGTGAAAACGGTTCAAAAATATGTGAAATCAGATGGTTATTTGGTTGTTGGTACTTTTTCGGAAACGGGACCAACAAAATGTAGTGGGATTCCCATTAAACAATATTCTGAAAAAACATTAATAGAACATTTCCAACTCTTTTTTAATAAGATAAAATGTTTTACAGTGGACCACATTACGCCGTTTAATACGATTCAGAATTTCATATTTTGCAGTTTTAACAAGGTGAATCCGAAAATTTGAAAAACATTAACAAATTGCTGCCGTAAAATAAACCTAAACAAATAACGTTAGGGCGGTAATGAAATATTTTTGCTACATATTCAGCGTGTACATCTTGTTATTAAGCATGATACCGTGTACAGATAGCGTTGCAGGGTCGTCACACTGCGATGCAATAGAATATGTCTG
>JBEEMZ010000135.1:0-13009 GCA_041192405.1 Bacteroidota bacterium
CGGAACGTAGGAAACATAAATTTAAAAAACAGATGTTTCCTACGTTCCGATGTGTTAAAAAACCTTTCCTCTGTCTCTAAGTGTTCGCAAAAAATCAATTACTTATGAATCAAATTTTAGGCATAGATGTCGGCGGTTCGGGCATCAAAGGCGCATTAGTGGACATCAACACGGGTGAAATGGTTTCGCCGCGTTTTCGATTGGAGATGCCGCAACCCAGTACACCCGCCGCCGCCGCAACCATTGTAGAACAAATCGTAAAACATTTTGATTATAAAGGCAAGATTGGTGTTGGATTTCCCGCCGTTGTCAAACAAAATGTGGCTAAAACGGCTGCCAATATTGATAAATCTTGGATTAATACGAATGTCGCCGACGCGCTTGGCAGTCAATTGACCGATTGTCAACTTTTTGTGGCAAATGATGCCGATATTGCGGGCGTTGCGGAGATGCAGCACGGGCGCGGCAAAGGCGTGATGGGGACGGTGGTTTTTATTACAATCGGTACAGGATTGGGTTCTGCCCTGTTTCGGGATGGGAAATTAGTGCCCAATACGGAGTTGGGTCATATTCGCTTGAAAGATGGCATCGTGGGCGAAAAATATGCTTCTTCGGCAGCCCGTGAAAAGGAATTATTAAGTTGGAAAAAATGGGGCAAACGGTTTAATAACTATTTGGAATACATTGAGTTATACTTGCAACCCGATTTAATATTATTGGGTGGCGGCGCGAGCAAATATTTTGAAGAGTTTAAACATAAAATCACCATTGAAACACCTGTTGAACCTGCGGTTTTGCAAAATACGGCAGGCATTGTAGGCGCGGCGATGTATGCAAATTTATTCTAAATTTATAATTTATTGATAATCAAATAGTTGTGTTTCAGAAAACGTAAAGGTTTCTGAAACACACTTTTGCTAAATGAGAAGGTAGCTGCGCTGCGGATTACGAAACCAAAATAATTAAAATGTGGCTGTCTTGAAAGAAAAAACGGCAACATATTATTTGGTGATGAGAAAATGGTGAAACGGATTTAGGGATTAAAACAGATTTTTTTATACCCGTTACAAAATGGATTGCGCTTTTTTCTTTCAAGATAGTCTTTTTTGTTACCAAATTTTAGTTCTATTTGATTCTATTTTCCAAAGTTTATCGCCTTGTTTTACACCAAAAGCAGCATAAAATTCTGGCATGTGTGTAATCGGACCATTACAACGGAAGTTTCCAGGTGAATGTGGATCTGACATCACGCGCTGCATCAAGGCTTCATCCCGAATATTCGTCCGCCAAATCTGTGCCCAGGATAAGAAAAAACGTTGGTCAGGCGTGAACCCATCTATTTTTTGATTGGATTTGCCTTGTTTGGTAAACGTTTTAAACGCATCATACGCCAAATTAATGCCCCCTAAATCTGCCAAATTCTCCCCCAAAGTCAATTTACCATTCACTTTCACGGTGTCCAACACGCGATAATTGTTAAATTGTTCTTCAATAGTTTTAGCTTTGGCATCAAATTTTTGACCATCTTCTTCCGTCCACCAATCTTTCAAATTGCCTTCCGCGTCGTATTGACGACCTTCATCATCGAAACCATGCGTCATTTCATGCCCGATAACCGCGCCAATGCCGCCATAATTCACCGCATCATCCGCCGCATTGTCAAAAAACGGAAATTGCAAAATGCCCGCAGGAAACACAATTTCATTCATCGTCGGGTTGTAATACGCATTCACCGTCGGTGGAGTCATGCCCCAGCGCGTTTTATCCACAGGTTTGCCGATGCGGTTTATCATATCTTTGTATTGGAAATCATTGACCGCCATCACATTCGCCCAATAATTGTCGCGCCCAATATTGATACTGGATAAATCTTGCCATTTATCGGGATAACCGATTTTGCGCATAAACGAATGCAATTTTCCTAATGCTTTTTGCTTAGTGACGGCACTCATCCAATCTAAATTTTGAATCCGTTTTTCATACGTAAGTGACAGATTTTCAACGAGTTGTGTCATTCGTTGCTTCGCTTCGGGCGTGAAATGTTTTGCCACATAAATTTGACCTACTAAATCGCCAAGTGCTTGATCCGTCAATAAAGATGCCCGTTTCCAGCGCGGTTGTTGTTGTTTTTGCCCCGTCATATTCTTGGAAAAATTGAAATTTTCCTTTACAAACGCATCACCCAAATAACCCATTGCACCTTTAATAACACACCATTTCAAGTAAACTTTCCATTGATCCAACTTCTCATTGCGCAATAATTCATCCATTGCGGTAACGAATTTCGGTTGCTGCACAATCAGCGTATCATAATGAATTAACATCTTTTTCATCATCTTATCCCAATCTATTAACGGAGATAATTTATGTACTTCCTTGACAGTCATCTTGTTATACAATTTTTGCGGGTCGCGCATTTCAGTGCGCGTCATCGAAGCATTTGCCAAAGCGGTTTCAAAACGCATGATAACATCTCTAAGTTTAACTGCATTATCCTCTTTTTCGCCCAACAATTTAAACACATTTACAATATGAATTTTGTAAGCATCGCGGATTTTGGTCGTTCGAGTGTCGGTTTTGAAAAAATAATCGCGGTCAGGCAAATGGATACCGCCCTGTGAGAGGTACGGAACAAATTGCGTACTGATTTTCTCATCATTATTGGCGTAAAACGAAAATAAGGGACCCATGCTTTCCGCATGCATCTGTCCGATTTCGTCTAACAAGCCTTGCATGGAAGTAATTTTTTCGACACGCTCAAAATACGGTTTGACAGGATTCAAACCCGCTTTTTCAATGGCAATCGTATCCATCGCGGCAGCAAAAAAATCACCTACTTTTTGGAGTGCGCTCCCTTTAGGACCTGATTTAGCGGCAGCTTCCTCTAAAATGTGCTTCAAAGCATTCTGATTGAAGTCACGCAACGTTGAAAAACTGCCCCAAACACTCTCCGTTGGCGGAATCGGCGTGCTTTTGAGCCACGCGCCATTGGCATATTGGTAAAAATCATCGCCCGGTTTGACCGCCAGATCCATATTGGTAGGGTCAATAAATTTTTTCTGCCCCGCAGGCGTAACGATATCAGGCAAAACGGTCGAAGCGACTTGACTGCTCATTTTGGGCGTACAAGCCCATGCAATAGCGACACTCGCCATCGCTGCAATAGCATAAATTGGTTTCATCTTCAAAAAATTGACGTTAAGTTTTTAATTAATGATTGCACAAAAGTAAAAAGAAAATGCGTCAAGTTACAACTCGACGCATTTTCTTTAGCATTCATCTTTCATCTTTATTTAGGTTCCAACGCTTTCGTTAAGCGAAAAATCAAATCTTGCAAATGGTAACGCGTCATTTTGTCGGACGACCCTGCGGCACCCGATATTTCTGATTTCAATTCTGTCAAATGCCCGCGAATCATTGAAACAATATCCGTCTTTTTCGGATCCACAGGATTGGGCGAAATCGTTCCAGAAAAGGAGAAACCGCCCCCAAATTGTGGCGCGCCACTTGGGTTCAAAATGCTCAACAACCGTTCTACATACACTTTTTGCAAATTTCGACGATAATTATCAATCGGTTGACGGGTTCGCAATTCAGACCAAATCCCATTTTTCATCTCCGTGAAAAAATGATCTAATGAATAATTATTTACATTCAAAGATGAAGATTCTATCAAACGTTGCATTCTATCTTCATTGAAAAGGCTCGTCAACGTCGTTTCCTGCATGCCGCGCACCATGTCAACACCTTGGTCAGGACGCAAAACGGTTAAAATTTTAGGGTCAATCAACCATTTCGGCGTTTCAAACAACTGTTTTTGCAAAAAGGCAACTGCGTCGCGTTGTAAATCCGCAGGAGTCACTTGATAAACCGCACCCTTTTGGTCGGTCGTTTTCGGCGTATCGTAAATGCCCCCCACATATTTCGTCACGTGCCCCATGTATCGACGGAATTGACCGACAACATTGAGATGCGCTTCACGCAAATTTTCATAATCTTGTCCTTTTTCCTTCGTCCACTCAGATAATTGCGGCAAAATACGCTGTAAATTTTTGATACCATACGTAGAAGCCTGCATTGCATTATTGCCCAAATCTTCGGATTGCGTGCGCGGGTCGTAAGGATGCGCCTCCGTGATGAAATGCAAACGCGGATTCGGCTCCACTTTTTCCAAAATCCATTGATTCAAAATCTGATGATCTTCTTGTGGCGTGGTGGTTCCGAAAATTGGTTTGTAACCCCATTCAATTGCCCACTTGTCGTAATCGCCAATGCGCGGCATCAAATCTGTAACACTATCTTCAGGTTGCGCAACATAGTTAAAACGAGCGTAATCCATAATAGACGATGTATGACCATTTTGTGCACAGAAATTTTTATCACGCAACTTTTCAACAGGCGTTGCAAACGAAGAACCATGATTGTGACGCAAACCAAGCGTATGCCCAACTTCGTGCGCCGCCACAAAACGCATCAATTCGCCCATCAACGCATCATCAAATTGATTTTTGTGAGAACGCGCATCTACGGCACCCACTTGTGTTTGATACCACGAATGCAATAATTTCATAATATTATGATACCAACCAATATGACTTTCTAAAATCTCGCCACTGCGCGGGTCATGCAAATTCGGTCCATAAGCGTTTTCAATATCGGACGCAAAATAGCGAATCGCCGAGAAACGTGCATCTTCCAAACTCATCGTAGAATCTTTTTCAGGAAAATCTTTTGCCTGAATCGCATTTTTCCAACCCGCCTGTTCAAACGCTTTTTGCCAATCTTCTACCCCTTGTTTCAAAAACGGTCTCCATTTGACGGGCGTTGCGGGGTCAATATAATAAACAATTGGTTTGGCAGGCTCAATTAATTCACCCGCTTTTTGACTCGCCGCATCGGCTGCATTTTTAGGTTCCAAACGCCAACGCACGGCAAATTCTTGGTCTTCCGTTTGTTGCAATTTTTCGTCATAAACCGTATAACCGTTTGAAAAATAACCTACACGCCTGTCATACAAGCGTTTACGCATAGGCACTTTTGGTAATAACATTAAAGAAGTATTCACTTCCATTGTAATCGCGCCTGCAATCACGCCCCCTGGCAAGGTGACAGACGGCATCGGGCTTGGCGGTCCAAAGTTCGGCATCGGCGGCGAAACGCCATACGTTTTAGTAGATTTAATCTCCGTATTAATCGGAAATGTTTTAATGCCTTCGATAAAACTGCGGTCATTTTGAATGCCCGTCAATTTATAAACGCTTTTCATAAAACCACTCATCGAAAGTACTGCATTATCGCCCGCAAAAAACTCTGTTACATCAATAACGGTTGCAAGATTTACTTTACCCGTGCTATCTTTTCGGTACGCTTTCACATCGAACGCCGCCGCAATCGGATCCACATTAGAATTTCGAACCGCCTTATAGATAGGTGCAGTCGAATCGGCACTCACATTGATATACGCAACGGCGCGCATAAATACTTTTTCAACGCCCCCTTTTTCAAACCGCAAAATTTGACGATTGATTTGTTCGCCGCCGTAACCTGCACCTGTCGGCGTGCGGACGAACCGCGTACTCGCTAACATTTCGCGCCCCAACAACGAATCGGGGAGTTCAAAATAGAAACGGTCATCTAATTTATGCACGATGAACAAACCTTTTGAAGTTTTCGCCTTCTTGGTGATAACCTCTTCATAAGGTTTGACATTGGATTTTGACGCGGCGGGCGGTGTAGTCGGCGCACCCGTCAAGGGTTTGATGGGTGAAACAGGCGTTTTTTGCGCAGTAGTGGGCGTATTGCAACCGTACCAAAGTCCTGCTGTCGTCAAAAACAAGGTTCTAACTGAGAATTTAATCATACTTTTAAAACAAACGTTTGTTGAAAGAGACATTTCAATCGGGTTAGTTAGTTGGTTGGTTAGTTATCAATATTTTAATGAACGAATGAACGAATGAACTAACCAACAACCAACTAATTAACCAACTAACTAACTAATTAAAGTTAGTGCTATATGTAATAAGGTTGTTTAAACGAATTACAAATTTAAAAAAAACTAAATGAAATGATAACCTACACTACACTACACTACTGAGTTGTTAAAGATTTAATATGTAAATAATGGATAATCAATCTATTTTTTTCCCGCAGATTTCGCAGATTTTCTTTTGGACTCTTTTGCTGCGAAAATCTGCGGGAAAAAAACATATTACAAATTTAACAACTCGGTAGTGTAATGAGAACCTTATTCAAATTAAATCCTTTTTTAATAGCAATCCAGTTTAAACAATTGAATTCAAGAACAAAAATAATATTAATTGTTGGGAAAATCTAATTTTTGGAAAGATGCAACCCTGTTTTGCGCTTATTTTGAACGATTTCAAGAGGTAAGTGATATATAATTTGAGCAAAATGCGATACGAACGAAAGTAATTCCGCAAAAAAAGATAAGTTTCAGTGTAATCAGCGACTTTTCTTTATCTTTGCGCTCCGAAAACAGAGGTAATTTATTATTGATTTCAAAATGGCAGAAACCTATACCATCCACTTGCCGAAATTTGAAGGACCGTTTGACCTCCTCTTATTTTTCATTGAGCGTGATGAATTAGATATATATGATATTCCAATTGCCAAAGTCACGGATGATTTTTTGCAATATATGTACACACATAAATCCTTGAATTTGGATTTAGCGAGCGAATTCATTGTGGTTGCAGCGACTTTGATGCGCATCAAGGCGAAAATGTTATTGCCCCGCAAGCAACTTGATGAACAAGGCGTGCCGATTGACCCACGTGGCGAATTGGTAGATAGATTATTGGAATACAAGCGTTATAAAAGTGTGATTGCCGAATTGCAGGTGTTAGAAACGGGGCGTTTAGCGCGAGAAGGCAGAGGTGGCGTTGCATCTGAATTGCAACAAATTGCGGTTAAAGCATTGGTTGACAGCGAGTTAGAATCATTTACTTTGTTTAAATTGTTGAAAATATATGAAAATTTAATCAATCGTTACGAGGAGAAAAAAAGTCGTCAAATTCATCAAGTCATCAAGTACGAATATACGATTCAAGAACAACAAACCTATTTGTTGGAAACGTTGAAAAGAGATGAAGCCCTTGATTTTGAAACCATTTATGGCAATTTGGACAATCGAATTCATGCGATTGTGACGTTTTTAGCCATGTTGGAATTGTTGAATATGGAGCAAATTGTAATTATTCAAGGCGATGGGATTAATCAATTTTGGTTGAAATTGGTATCCTTAAGTAGGTGATGGAAAATAAGCGACAAACTTCTTTTTTAGATAAATAATTGATAATCAATTCGATACACCGTTTGGAAGGTTTGAAACCGTCCAAACGGTGTTGTCATTTATTTCACTTTAGCTACTTACACTATGATTATAGAAATTTTTCACTGACATTGTCTTAAAAAAGTGTATTTTCGCCCTCTAAAATCATTTCATTTGAGCGCGACCCTTTTTATTCTGACTCCGCCGTTTACGCAACTCAATACGCCTTACCCTGCGTCTGCGTATATCAAAGGCTTTTTGAATACGTTAAATATTTCTGCATTTCAAGCAGATTTGGGTATCGAAGTCATTTTAAACCTGTTTTCCAAACAAGGTTTAAACGATTTATTTAAACATATTCAAGATTCTAATCAATCATTATCCATTAATGCTCAACGAATTGTGGCATTAAAAGATGATTATGTGCATACGATAGATGCTGTCATGCTCTTTCTGCAAGGGCGCAATCCGACATTGGCACACAATATTTGTCAAGAGGATTTTTTGCCCGAAGCATCGCGTTTTGCACAAGTGGATGATTTGGATTGGGCGTTTGGCTCAATGGGCATGCAGGATAAAGCCAAACATTTCGCAACCCTCTATCTCGAAGATATTTCCGATTTAATCACAGAATCGGTGGACGGGCATTTTGGTTTTAGCCGCTATGCGGAGCGTTTGGGGCGTTCGGCAAACCGTTTCGACGCGCTTTATGACGCATTGCAACAAGCGTACACCTATATAGATACGCTTTTGATTCAAATTTTGGAAAAACATTTGGCAGAAGTGCAGCCTAAAATGGTCGCAATTAGCATTCCATTCCCTGGAAATCTGTATAGCGCGTTGCGTTGTGGGCAGTGGATTAAAAAAAATCATCCTAATATCAAAATTGCCATTGGCGGCGGCTATCCAAATACCGAATTGCGTTCCTTATCAGATGTGCGCGTTTTTGATTTTTTGGATTTTATCACCCTCGACGACGGCGAAGCGCCTATTCAAAACCTGATTGAACATGTCGAAGGAAAACGCCCGATCGCGCTTCTTAAACGAACATTGACAATCATTGATAATAAAGTTGAATATATAAACAATAGTTTTACAAAGGATTACAAACAATCGGCTGTCGGCACACCTGATTACAGCGATTTATTATTGGATAAATATATTTCCGTTATGGAAATTGTGAACCCAATGCACCGACTTTGGAGCGATGGGCGTTGGAATAAACTCACGATGGCGCATGGCTGTTATTGGGGAAAATGTACTTTTTGCGATATTTCATTGGATTATATTAAAAATTATGAACCTGTCGCCGCCCAAACTTTATGTGACCGAATGGAACAATTGGTCAACCAAACAGGACAAAATGGGTTTCATTTTGTGGATGAAGCGGCTCCACCTGCATTGATGCGAGCATTGGCGTTAGAAATTTTGAAGCGAAAATTAACCGTTACTTGGTGGACAAATATCCGTTTTGAAAAAAGTTTTAGTCAAGATTTGTGTCGGTTGTTGAAGGCTTCGGGCTGTATTGCAGTGTCGGGCGGATTGGAAGTGGCTTCAGATAGACTGTTAGAATTGATTCAAAAAGGCGTGACCGTTACGCAAGTGGCGCAAGTTGCACGAAATTTGACTGAATCTGGTATTATGGTTCATGCATATTTGATGTATGGTTTTCCGACCCAAACCGCACAAGAAACCATAGATTCTTTGGAAATGGTGCGGCAAATGTTTGAAAATGGGGTTTTACAATCTGGTTTTTGGCATCAATTCGCCATGACTGCGCATAGCCCGATTGGGCTCGCGCCTGAAAAATTTGGCGTTAAAAAACAAAATGTTGAAATTGGGACGTTTGCCAACAATGATTTGGAGCATATTGACCCCAAAGGCGCGGATCATGATGCGTATAGTTATGGTTTGAAAAAATCGTTATTGAATTTCATGCATGGGCTTTGTTTTGAATATCCATTGCAAGATTGGTTTGAATTCAAAGTACCGCGTACCAAAGTGCCGAAAAATTATATTGAAAAAGCCTTAGAAGCAGAAACAGCGTTTTCTATCAAACCAACAGCAAAATTAGTTTGGATAGGTGGCAAATATTCAATACAATATTCTATTAAAATCAAAAAAGGCAAAACAATTGAATTAGCAACCATTTCTTTTTTTGGGAGAAAACAAACACATTTATTGCAAGTTGCCAAAGCACAGGGGGATTGGTTGGTTCAAATGTTGTCAAAAATGAGTCCTGACGCACCTTTGTGGACGTTTCAAAACATTAAATCGGACTATGAAAATGCACAACTAATTGATTTTGAATTGTTTTGGTATCATAAACCAATGGATCAATTGGGCGCATTAGGATTGTTAGTATTGTAATTCGATGGGGAGATACGTTGTTTAAGACCGCTACTTCATGCCTTCAAGTTCCTTCATTCTTAATTCAAACGCATCCAGCGCATTAAATAATAGATTTTCTAAAAATAAATTGGTAAATTCTGCCCGATTGACGGCTGTAACATCGGTCAATTTCGGCAGATACACACTAAAAAATTGTTGATGATGTGCCGTTTCTATCAACGTTGAGCTTAATGAATTCGGATACGAATAGGCGGGATTATATTCCGAGATAATCCGTGCGATTTGCCCACACAAATCTTTATACGGTTTAAACACTTCTTTTTTATTAATTTCGGTCACGTCTTTGACCAAATACGTTTTGCTACTCTCTACAATTACGATTTGATTCAAATATTTTTTATTATAATCAAACTGCCCCGAACTCTCTGGAAATTCATGGGTCAACAGATGCACAATCATTTTTAATTTTTCACGCGTATCCGTCTTATTTTGGAGTTTAAACATCAATAAAAACTCCATATAACACCAATACCAATTCAAAATATATAATAATAACCGATGTTTATTCTCGAAATAGCGATAAATGGTCGCTTCGGTGCTGTGAATGGCAATCGCTAATTTCTTGAATGTAAAATGTTCAAAACCCAATTCATAAATTAGGTCAATTGCATTTTTTACGATTTGCTTACCAACCTCTGAACTTTCAGGGTCGCGCAAATAAATTTTATCATTGACTCGAAAAGAGACTTGAAATTCCATGTGGTAATATTTTTCACAAAGGTAGTAAAAATTCTTTGAACAATAGTAAAACCAATTGTCATAAAAATTTTACATTTTTTTTGATAGTATTACTATTCTCTGTGGAACTATTTATATCTTTGTGGTGTTAAAATAAAGTCATTGCAATAGTAATTACTTTGCACGTAAAAGTATTTTATTAAATCGTATTATTCCAATAATCAATATTTATGAAAATGAATGATTTGTTTAAAGAAGTCAAAAGTGATTTACCCGCGAGCATTGTCGTTTTTTTTGTGGCATTGCCGTTGTGTTTGGGGATTGCGTTAGCATCGGGCGCGCCGTTGTTTTCGGGCATCATTGCGGGCGTAGTTGGAGGCATCGTCGTTGGTGCGGCGAGTGGTTCTTCGTTGGGCGTGAGTGGACCTGCGGCGGGATTGGCAGTGATTGTACTGACCGCATTGGCAACATTAGGCGGTAATTGGGCAGCTTTTTTAATGGCAGTCGTCTTGGCGGGCGTAATTCAATTGATTTTAGGATTTGCACGGGCGGGTTTTATTGCGTATTTTTTCCCGTCATCGGTCATTAAAGGCATGTTAACGGGGATTGGGTTGCTCATTATCCTTAAACAAATCCCACATGCACTGGGTTGGGATGCAGATGTAGAGGGCGATTTCTCCTTTTTCCAAGCTGACGGCGAAAATACATTGTCTGAAATTATGAAAGCACTTGACTTTTTGACACCTGGAGCAGTTTTAATTAGTTCAATTTCATTGGGACTTTTAATTTTATGGGATAAAGTTTTAATACATAAACATAAGATTTTTCAATTGATTCAAGGGCCTGTTGTGGTTGTATTATTGGGCATCTTGTTTCACTATTTGTTCCAGAAAAATTTTATTGATTTGAGTTTAAATGCCAAACAAGTTGTTTCAATCCCTGTGCCGAGTAGTTTGAATGGCTTTTTAGGACAATTCACCTTACCCGATTTCACCGCTTTGAAAAATCCAGAAGTTTGGAAAATTGCGTTTGTGATGGCGATTGTAGCGAGTTTGGAAACCTTACTTTGTGTCGAAGCGACCGACAAACTTGACCCGTACAAACGCGTTACACCCACGAATCAAGAATTAAAAGCACAAGGTTTAGGCAATATCGTATCGGGTTTGATAGGCGGTTTGCCGATTACGCAAGTGATTGTGCGCAGTTCTGCGAATATTTCGTTTGGCGGGAAAAGCAAATTATCGGCGATTTTGCATGGCGGGTGGTTGTTGCTTAGTGCATTGACGGTAGGGCATGTGTTGAATCAAATACCGTTAGCAAGTTTAGCGGCGGTTTTGTTGATGGTGGGTTACAAATTAGCGAAACCGACTTTGTTTAAAGAAATGTATCAATTAGGAAACGAACAATTTGTACCATTTGTGGTGACGGTTGTGGCGATTTTGGCAACGGACTTATTAAAAGGGATTACAGCAGGGATGATTGTGGGCATTTTTTACACGTTGTTGCACAGTTACCGCAATTCACACCATATTAAAGACATCGTGACCAATGAAAATGGGCAAATTGTACACCATTTGGTATTGGCGGAAGAAGTTTCGTTTTTCAATAAGGCGAATGTTTTGCAAGCCTTGAATGCCATGCCTGCGGGTTCCAAAGTGATTATAGATTACGCCCGTTCCAAAGCGGTTGCGCAGGATGTGTTGGAATTGATTAAAGATTTTCAGACGAATGCCCAAACTAAAAATATTGTGGTTGAAATTATTGAATCTGTTTTAACCCCAAAAGTGCTTTCAAGACAATAATCATTCATCATTACTTAAAAATATTTTTTAATTTTTAAAACAAAAGGACTCATGCACACGCATTCAAAAGAATCTCAAAGTAATTTAACGCCCGACGCGGCACTCGAATATCTGAAAGAAGGTAATGAGCGATTTATCAAAAACCTTAAAACAAATCGCAATTTACTGCAACAAGTCAATGACACGTCCAAAGGTCAATTTCCATTTGCTACGATTTTGAGTTGCATGGACAGCAGGACTTCGGCAGAATTGGTTTTTGACCAAGGACTTGGCGATATTTTCAGCATTCGGATTGCGGGGAATATTGTGAATACGGACATTTTGGGTAGTATGGAATTTGCTACGAAAGTTGTTGGTACTAAAATTATTGTGGTTTTGGGGCATACCAAATGTGGTGCGATTGTCGGAGCGTGTAACCACGTTGAAATGGGAAATTTAACTCAAGTGTTGTATAAGATTCAACCCGCGATAGACGAAGAAAAGACGGTCACACAAGAAAGAAATGGCAATAATGCCGTTTTTGTCAATCGAGTGACCAAATTAAATGTGTTATTGACGATGGAACGCTTGCGCAAAGAAAGCCCCATTATTTCGGGACTCGAAAAAGAAGGGGCGATTAAAATCATTGGCGGCGTTTACAATGTGGATACAGGTAAAGTGACTTTTTATAAATAGTTGGTTAGTTAGTTAAATCATTGACTATCAATAATTTAACTATACTCATCCTAAATGAAAGAACGAAACATTGTAGGGACAGGTCGTGACCTGTCTGATTTCGATTATTTATAATTCATTTATTATCAATTCATTATAAATAATCGAAATC
>JBEEMZ010000136.1:0-12887 GCA_041192405.1 Bacteroidota bacterium
TATAAAATTCAGCGCGCTCAATTGGTTTTAGAGCAGTTGAAATTGCAAAAAAATGATTTGGAAAGAGCAATTCAATTGCAAAATTTGAATGCTCGGATTCAAATTCAAACCGCGCAAAAGAGAGTTGCAAGTCAACAAAAAAATATTGCCTTAGCAGAACGCATCTATAAAACGACGCAGACCAAATATAAAGAAGGTTTGGGCAGCAGCCTTGAAATCGTGGTTGCAGAACAACAATTGTATCAATCGCAACAAAATTTGCGTCAAACGCAGTATGATTTGTTAATCGCTCAAAAAGCGTTACAAAAAGCATTAGGTAAGTAACTTATTGAAAATCAATTCCTTAAAAATTATATCTATTTGAATAATGAAAAATATTTCTCTTTTTTTAACCCTGACGCTTTTATTAACGGCGTGTGGTGGTGGCGAAAAAAAATTAGATAAAAAGGCACAACTCGCTGATTTGCGCCAAAAACAAAGTGAAATTGCGGGCAAAATTACGGCGTTAGAAAAGGAACTTGCGGTTTCTGATACGACAAAAGCGGTTGAAAAATCTAAAACGGTTACATTCGTAGAAGCAAAACAACAGACTTTTAGCCATTTTATTGAACTGCCAGGAGCCATTATCGCCGATGATGAGGTGTTTGTGAATGCAAAAGTACCTGGTTCCTTGATTCGCGTGAATATCAAAGTGGGCGACAAGGTGAGCGTGGGTGATGTGGTTGCCGAAATTGATGATGCGATTTTGCAAAATAATGTGGCAGAAGTTCAAAAACGTTGGGAATTGGCAAACGAAGTGTTTCAAAAACAAGAATCGCTTTGGAAACAAAATATTGGTGCTGAAATTCAGTATTTGACCGCCAAAAATAATAAAGAGGCACTCGAAAAAACAATGAGTACGATTCAAGAAACACGTGAAATGTATAAAGTGAAAGCTGCTATTTCGGGTGTAGTAGATGAAGTTGCGATGAAAATTGGTCAAACGGCGGCACCAGGATTGCCTTTGGCGAAAATTGTGAACCTTTCAAGATTAAAAGTGAAGGCAGATGTACCTGAAAGTTACGCAGGTAAAGTGCGTTCGGGCAATAGCGTGACGATTCATTTTCCTGATTTGAATAAAGATATTTCTGGCAGTATTAAATATATTGGTAATGCCGTCAATCCAATGAATCGTACTTTCAAAGTGGAAGTGCCCATTAGTTCAATGGATGGATTATTGCCGAATATGTTGAGTATCATAAAGGTTACAGATTATAGTAATTCAAATGCGTTTATTGTTCCGATTAATTTGTTGCAAAAAACGGATACAGGTGATTTCGTTTTAATCGCTGAGAAAGAGGGCGATAAATGGAGAGCGAAACGGGCAATGGTTAAAGTCGGTCGGCTGTACAAAGACCAAGCGGAAATTTTGACAGGTCTCAAAACGGGTCAACAATTGATTGCGACAGGTTATCAAGATTTGAATGACGGCGATTTGATTGCTTTGTAGTGCCAATTGGAACGCTGTCTTTGTCATTCCGTAAGAAACGATTCCTACGGAATGACAAGAACAGCGTTCCAATTCGATCCATCATTTCAAAAAATATAAAAAACAAGTTTATGCTTGATAAAATAAAAGAATTTGGTCCCGCAAGTTGGTCTATTGATAATCGAACCAGCATTTATATATTGACGATTTTTATTTTGCTCGCAGGTGGGTCGGCGTATGTGAATATGCCCAAAGAGCAATTTCCAGAGGTTATTTTCCCACAAATGATGGTCAATACCATTTATCCAGGGACTTCGCCCGAAAATATGGAGAGTTTGGTTTCAAAACATATTGAAAAACAATGTAAATCCATCACGGGTGTTAAGAAAATTACCTCGAATTCGATACAAGATTTTTCGTCCGTCATGGTCGAATTCAATACGAATGTAGATGTTGCGTTGGCGAAGCAAAAAGTGAAAGATGCGGTTGATAAAGCGCGTTCCAATTTGCCGAATGATTTGCCCAAAGAACCTTCGGTCATTGAAATTGACATTTCGCAAACGCCGATTATGAATATCAATTTGTCAGGTGATTTCGATTTGGATAAGTTGAAACGGTATGCGGATGCGTTGAAAGACCGCATCGAAGGCATGAAAGAGATTACAAGAGTGGATTTAATTGGTGCGTTGGAGCGAGAGATTCAAATTAATGTGGATATGTATAAGATGGAAGCGAACATGATTACCATGCGCGACATCGAAAGTGCTGTGAGTTACGAAAATATGACGATTTCGGGTGGGGCGATTGATATGGGTTCGGTGAAACGGCAGATTTCAGTCAAAGGCACTTACAAAGATTCTCGTATTATTGGTGACATCGTTATTCGAGGCGGTACGGGCGCGCTTGTACATGTGCGGGACATCGCGGATGTGGTTGATACGCATAAAGAACGCGAAAGTTTTGCGCATTTGGACGGCAAAAACGTAATTACGCTGAATGTCATCAAGCGAAGTGGCGAAAATCTTATCAAAGCGAGTGATGATATTCGGGCGGCTTGTGCCGAAATGAAACAAACAGTGTTTCCAAAAGGGTTGAAAATCACGATTACAGGCGACCAAAGTGCGCGTACTAAATTGACTTTACACGATTTGACGAATACGATTATTATTGGTTTTATCTTGGTAACGGTGATTTTAATGTTTTTTATGGGCGTGACGAATGCCATTTTTGTCGCCTTGTCCGTTCCGATTTCGATGGGCGTTGCGTTATTAATTGAACCATCCTTTTTTGTATTTGTTTTAGGCAGAGCGAATTTTTCGCTGAATTTTATTGTAATGTTCTCTTTTTTACTGGCATTGGGGATTGTGGTGGATGATGCGATTGTGGTCATTGAGAATACGCATCGTATCTTCGACAATGGTAAAGTGCCGATTAAACAAGCCGCAAAATTGGCTGCGGGCGAAGTTTTTTTACCCGTTTTGAGTGGTACTTTGACGACCTTAGCACCGTTTTTTCCATTGGCATTTTGGCAAGGAATCGTGGGTAAATTCATGTTTTATTTGCCGATAACGATGATTATTACTTTGTTTGCATCGTTGGTGGTTGCGTACATTATTAACCCTGTTTTTGCGGTTTCCTTTATGAAACCACATGTTCATGAGGTAAAAAAGTCGAAATTTACACGCGGATTGTTGATAACAAGCATCGTTTTTACGGTAATTGCGGTTTTGAGTTATGCAATGAGTAATAGAGGTTTAGGCAATTTCACCGTTTTTATTTATTTCTTATATCTTTTGAATGAATTCGTTTTGACAGGCATGATTTTAACCTTCCAAGAAAAAATTTGGCCTGCGGTTCAAAACGGTTATGCTAAGATGATGACCTTCTTTTTGAAGGGTTATAAACCTGCGGGATTGTTGATTGCAACCGTCTTGTTACTGTTTTTCAGTTTCTTTTTAGTAGCGAAATTTCCGCCAAATATTGTATTTTTTCCAAAGGCTGACCCGAATTTTGCTTACACCTATATTACATTGCCTGTTGGTACAAATCAAGTTTATACCGATTCGGTTGCAAAAGAAGTTGAAAAACGTATTTTCAAAGTAATTGGTCAAAATAATCCATTAGTTGAATCGGTGATTACGAATGTGGCAGTTGGCGCGAATGACCCGACGAGTTTTGATGTGAGTGCGAGTCCGCATAAAGCAAAAGTAACGGTTGCATTTGTTGCATTTGAGGAACGGCATGGCAAATCAACGCAACCTTATTTGAATCAATTTCGAGATGCGGTCAAAGGCATTCCTGAAACACAAATTACCGTTGAGCAAGAATCGGGCGGTCCCCCGACAGGTAAAGCGATTAGTGTGGAGATAACGGGCGATGATTTCAACATTTTGTCTAAAACGGTAACAGGTTTGAAACGCCATTTGGACGCGCTTCAAATTGCAGGCGTTGAGGAATTAAAATCGGATTTGGTTTTGAACAAACCTGAATTAATTGTAGATATTGACCGCGAACGGGCGAATCGAGAAGGGATTTCGACTGCACAAATTGGTTCGGGCTTGCGAAACGCTGTTTTTGGGAAAGAAATTTCAAAATTCAAAGATGTGAATGATGAATATCCGATTATGTTGCGTTTCAAAGCCGAACAACGAGGCAATATTGACCAATTATTGAATCAAAAAATCATTTTCCGCGACATGAATATGGGTGGTGTGTTGCGCAATGTGCCGATGAGCGCGATTGCAACGGCACATTACGGCAATACTTATGGCGGCATCAAACGCAAAAATCAAAAACGGATTGTTACGCTGTCGTCGAATGTATTGACGGGTTTTAATCCTAACAAAGTAGTTGCGGATGTTCAAGAAGCGATTAAAGGTTATAACAAGCCTGAAGGTGTTGAGGTGCGTTTTGGAGGCGAGCAGGATGACCAAAAAGAATCTATGGGCTTTCTTGGCGGCGCATTGTTAGCATCTATTGGATTAATTATGCTTATTTTGGTGATTCAATTCAATTCTATCAGCAAAATGGTGATTATTTTAAGTGAAATTATATTCAGTATTATTGGAGTTTTGCTTGGATTCGTCTTTTTCCGAATGGACATTTCCATTATTATGACAGGTATTGGCATCATTGCGTTAGCAGGCATTGTGGTTCGGAACGGGATTTTGATGGTTGAATTTACCGATACTTTGTTAAAACAGGGGATGGAATTGAAAACGGCTATCATCGAAGCAGGTCGGACACGGATGACACCTGTATTATTGACCGCTTCTGCAACCATTTTGGGATTAGTGCCCTTAGCCGTTGGTTTGAATATGGATTTTGTAACTTTGTTTAGAGATTTAGACCCACATTTGTTTTTTGGCGGCGATAGTGTTGCGTTTTGGGGGCCATTATCTTGGACGATGATTTATGGATTGACATTTGCGACGTTTTTGACACTTATTTTAGTGCCAGCTATGTTGCTAATGAGCGAGCGTTTGAAAATGAAGTTGAATAAAAATTATAATCCGTCGGCGGTAGAAGAAGCAGGTTGAATGAAAGAAAAATATTAGAATATGAAATAGGATATTTTCCCGCAGATTGCGCTGATTCGGATTTTTAAAACCTTCATGCTGCGAAAATCTGCGGGAAAATATCCTTTTTCATATTCTAACTATTTTCTTTCGTTCAATCTGTAGAAGAATGTTAAGGCAACGTTTTGGTATTCTTATGTGGACATTTTGATTCTGCATAAATTTTTGTGAATGCCTTGCACCGCCTTTAAAATAAAAAAGCGCAACTAATTGTTTATCAATTAATTGCGCTGCATTTGTAGTAGCCCGTACGGGAGTCGAACCCGTCTTTTAAGAATGAAAATCTCATGTCCTAACCGATAGACGAACGGGCCTTTCAATCCTTGTAATAATGGAAATATATAAGATTTTATATATTAACCTATACGACTAGCGGACATTTTTCTTCCGATTCTGATTCTAACGGGCAATATCTTAGATTGAGATACCGTTTCCTTTCAAATGCGATGCAAAATTACAACAGTTTTTGGAAACTGCAAATTTTTTTTCACTTTTTTTCAAAAAAAAATCATTTTTATTGAAAATATTTTTCGTTAAAAAAATATTTTCAATAAAAATATATCTAAAAAATTGATTTTCAAGGATTTATAAAAATCATGCATTTAATGACCAAATGGCATAATTCAAAATCGTGGCAAAACAAACCCAAGAAATATAGGGCACAAGCAGCCATGATGCAAGCCGCGAAATCGGCGCAAATTGAAAAATCGTGATTAAAATGGCAAGCACCATCCATAAAATTACAACCAGCCCAAAAATAGGGGATTGGAATTTGAAAAAAACGATTGACCACCAAAAATTAATGAATAATTGTACCGCAAAAAAGTAAATCGCTTTTTTTTGTTGGGCAATAGGCGCGTCACTTTTCCAAATCAGCCATAACGAAATGCCCATTAACACATATAAAAGAGTCCAAACAGGCGCAAAAACACCATTTGGCGGATTCCAAGAAGGTTTATTTAAGGTTAAATACCATGTTTTAATGGCTGCTGCGGAAAACAAACTGCTTGAAATCCCAATGATTTCGCAAAGCAAGATGGAAATGACTAATTTCCAAGTCGAAGAAAGATTTTTATTCATAGTTTTAATGGATTAAGTTAAATTTCTTTGATAAACACACTTTGGATTTAATTGTTTAATTCCGTAAGAAACCTTTTTCTAAAATCTTTTTTAACCAATTGATAAAAACAAATATAGAAATCTATATATTTGCATATTCGTTTCTACACGCCGCAAATGTGCCGAAACGGACGGACGCAATAAATTGATTATCAACGTTTTAAAAATCAAGTACCCGACTCAATGGATAAAAAATGGGACATCCTCCAACAAAAGCGCGATGAAGCCAAACTCGGCGGCGGTCAAAAACGCATTGATGCGCAACATAAAAAAGGCAAATTGACGGCTCGTGAACGCGTTCATTTCCTGCTTGACCCCGATAGTTTTGAGGAAATTGGTCAATTAGTCACGCATCGAAGCACTGATTTTGGTTTAGAAAACGAAATTTATTATGGTGATGGCGTTATCACAGGTTATGGAACGGTGAATGGACGTTTGATTTATGTTTTTGCGCAAGATTTCACCGTTTTTGGCGGTTCGCTTTCGGAGACGCATGCTGAAAAAATTTGCAAAATCATGGATTTGGCGATAAAAAATGGTGCGCCTTGCGTCGGTTTGAACGATTCGGGTGGAGCGCGGATTCAAGAAGGCGTTAATTCATTGGGCGGTTATGCCGATATTTTCTATCGAAATGTTTTAAGTTCTGGCGTAATTCCTCAAATTTCGGCGATTATGGGGCCCTGTGCAGGCGGCGCAGTATATTCGCCCGCGATAACAGACTTTATTTTGATGGTTGAACATACTTCATATATGTTTGTAACAGGTCCGAATGTGGTCAAAACGGTGACGAATGAAGAAGTCACTTCCGAAGAACTCGGCGGCGCACATACACACGCGAGCAAGTCGGGCGTAACGCATCTTACCGCAATTAATGATATAGATTGTATTGAAAAAGTAAAAAAATTATTGAGTTACATTCCTCAAAATTGTGAAGATACGACTCCACGAGTGCCTTATACAATGAGCGATGAATTTCGTCCAGATTTGTCCAAAATCGTTCCCGAAAATGCAAATCAGCCTTACGATATGCGGGAAGTCATTGCGGGAATCGTTGATAATGAATCGTTTATGGAAATTCATGAGCAATATGCTGAAAATATTGTCGTTGGATTTGCGCGATTAGCGGGGCGTTCGATTGGAATTGTGGCGAATCAACCCATTTGTTTAGCGGGCGTTTTGGATGTGGAAAGTTCCAAAAAAGGAGCACGATTTGTACGTTTTTGCGATTGTTTTAATATTCCGTTATTGGTTTTGGTGGATGTGCCAGGTTTCCTTCCTGGCACTGACCAAGAATGGCATGGCATTATTACAAATGGTGCAAAATTGTTATATGCGTTTAGCGAAGCGACCGTTCCGCGTGTGACGCTCATCACGCGCAAAGCGTATGGCGGCGCGTATGATGTAATGAATTCTAAACATATTGGTGCAGATATGAATTTTGCTTGGCCCACTGCGGAGATTGCGGTGATGGGTGCAAAAGGCGCGTCCGAGATTATTTTCAAACAAGAGATTTCAAAATCGGCGGATCCTGCGGCAAAATTGGCTGAAAAAGAAGCAGAATATGCTCAAAAATTTGCAAATCCGTATCGGGCAGCGAGTCGTGGATTTATTGATGAAGTGATTCATCCTTCTGAATCGCGTCGGAAATTGATAAAAACGTATGCGATGTTGGAAAATAAAGTAGCGAAATTGCCTAAAAAGAAACATGGCAATATTCCATTATAATTTTTTTGACAATGTACTTTCTTATAAATCATTAATTTATAGGAAAGTACATTTCCATATTGTTAAATTTAGACTACTGCGTAACCTGAATAAGCGCGTACCTGTTCAGGATGAAAACCCAAGACAATATCACAAGGTTTAATCTTCATTTTAGTTAAAGTTTCAGCGACATCCTCTTCGGTTACGTTTGCCAAAATCCATATTTTGCCATCAGGTTTGATTTCAAAATGGACAATCACTCTATCTACGAAACTACCAATTTGATTAAATCCTAACCATAATAACATATAATGATGGTTTTCGCGGTCAAAAATCACTTGTTCATATATTTTTTCGCCCTCGCGCACGGGGCAAGCCATCTCTTGTAATAATTTTATGACGGCTTTACTATGTTTTTTTACTCTTTCCATTCAACAATTGTTTTAGTTACATTATTAAAAACAATAATTTTTATCGCTAATCTTTCAACAGCAATATTGAAAAGCCCGATTTGAGCTAATTTATGATAAGCCGTTTCGGGAACAGCTAAATACAAATCATAATGTGTTTGTAATTCCTCAATCCCAATTTTATAATTGAAGTATTGACCTACAACACTATGTAATTCATTAACCATAGAAGCCTTAGTAAAACTTTTGATCAACCATGATGCTTCTAATGCCTGCGGGCGTATCTTTTTCTGCTATCAACGTTTTTTCAAGTGCTAAATCAATCTCAACTCGGGCATTTAACCTTTCGGATTTGATGATAAACGGGTCATGCGTGATTTTCCAACCATCGCGCTCTAAGGCTTCTCTTACAATTGTGTGGTAAAAATCTTTTGCCATTTTTTACAAAGTAAAGGTTTTTAGTTGATAATAGCCACCAAACAAGAGAAAATAATTTTTGTTTTCATTGATCTGCATTTTCACAAATGATTGTTTATTAAAACGTTAAACCCAAATCATAAAAATACGTTTTCCTTGCGCTGTAATCCACTCATTTGCCCATTTTTTAACTTCTGCATGGTCAAAAATCAATAAATAACCTTCGGAAACTTGTTGCGATTTCACCTCTGGTTAGAAATTTATTCCGCAGCAGTGCCAAAAACTTAATAAAAATTTCGTTATTACTGCTTTGATCTACTTCATCTATTAAAACAACTATTTTTTTAGGAGTCAATTCTGTTAAATCACTAATTGGCGCGGACGATTGATGATGAAATACGCCCCTTCAATCACCAATTTTAAAGTAGCAGCCGTTTTCTGAGAAACGGCTGCCATATAATGTTTGTCAGGAAAGCAAATTCCCGTTACATTAAATTATTTTTCCATTGGATTTTAGATTTGGATTAAAAATAAGGGCAAATATAGCATTTTCTTTTCAAAAAGAACTTTTAGGCTGTTTTAACCATTTGAATCTTGTGCCATCGCTGTACCTGCTATCCACCCGCCAGACCACGCCGCTTGAAAATTAAATCCGCCAGTAATCGCGTCAATATCCAAAACTTCGCCCGCAAAAAACATATTTTTTATTTTCTTACTTTCAAATCGTTTAAAATCAACCGCATCCAAATCTACACCGCCTGCTGTCACAAATTCTTCTTTGAACGTACTTTTGCCATTGACCGCATAAATGCCTTCCGTCAACGTACTTGCAAGCGCGTGAAGTTGTTTTTTCAGCACATCTGCCCAACGAGTCGTTTCTGGAATCGTTGCGAAAGCAAGCAATTTTAACCACAAGCGATTTGGTAAATCATACAATGGTGTATTGGAAATCTGCTTTTTAGCAAAATCTAATTTGGTTTCATTCAAACTATCTAATACTTCTTCTAAACGATAACCAGCCGTCAAATTAATTTTAGCATTAAAATGATAATTTTTATCATGCAAAATCCGCGCTCCCCAAGCGGATAACCGCAAAACCGCAGGACCCGAAATGCCCCAATGTGTAATTAAAAAACTACCTGAACTTTTCAATTTGGTATCCATAATTTGAATTTCCACCAAAGGCAAAGTCAATCCAGATAAATCTTTCAAGCGTAAATCATTGATATTGAACGTAAAAAGCGAAGGCACAGGTTCAACAACTTGATGACCAATCGTTTTCAACCATTGCCATATACTGGTCGAACTGCCTGTTGCAAGCATAATCTTATCCGCTTCAAAATCTTTCACATTCGTTTTTAACGTAAATTGACCATTTGGTTCAACCGTAATTTTATCTACACGATGATTTCGCAAAACCTTCACGCCAAGCCGCATCGCCGTTCCGTAAAGGCAATCTACAATCGTTTGGGAATTATCAGAAACAGGAAACACGCGTCCATCCGCTTCAATTTTGAGTTCAACGCCCCGTTTTTCAAACCAATCCATCGTATCGCCCGTTGAAAATTTTGAAAAAGGACTCAATAATGCCTTGTCACCTCTTGGATAATTTTTGATTAATGCCCGATTTACGAATTCTGCATGAGTCACATTACAGCGTCCACCGCCACTAATTTTCACTTTTTGCAACACATCCTTGCCACGTTCCAAAATAGTAACATCCATTTCTGGACGCAATTCTGCTATCCGAATCGCTGCAAAAAAACCTGCTGCACCGCCGCCAATAATGATAATTTTCATTAATAATCAATTATTTAAATATTACAATTATAAATATTTTTTTATTTTTAAACAACCCAAAAACGATATTTAGGATTTTATAGAGCTAACTTAATTATAGTAATTTTGCAACTTCTATTTTAATTTGCCGCAAAATTAACAAGTTCGGTTACAGTTTTGATTGAAAACTGTGACATAATTTTTTTTAAAAAAAAACTTAAAAAAAAAAGAATTTTAAAAAAAAAACACTTACTTTTGTACATCGCATTCAATATTGAATTGAGTATGCACATAAAACAAACAACCCCGTTTTTTTATTTGAACTTTTTTAATCAAAGTAAAAAAGGAACTATGAGACAAATTTCGCCGCATAATCCGAGTAAGTTAATTGTTTTTTGTTTGTTATTCACGCTTTTAGTTCGAACAAACGCTCAAGAACAAGTTAAAATTGGTTTTTACAAGACAGGTGAAGTCCAATTAGTCGTCAGCGAACCGTTTGGAGGCAAAATGCCCGATAGAGGTATTATTGGCTTGATGGTGCATGTGTCGGGCAACGTGCAGAATTGCGACTATATTCCTGCGAATCTGAACGGCAAAATTATTGTCATTGAAGCTGGTCAATGTGGCATTATTCGCTCGGCGCAAAAAGCGGAGAAAGCGGGTGCGACTGCAGTAGTCATTATTCGCTCCAATGGAGATGAAATTATTCCCGACGGGCGTTTAATAAACATTCCATGCTTCACCGTGTCGCCGACGACGGGTGGGTATTATCGGCAGATATTGCCGAAACCCACGTTGGTTTCGCTATCGCTCCCAAATGGTTCGTCTAATGGAACGCATCCTAAAACGGCTGCCAAAGTTGAAAATTTAGCAATTGATGCTCAAACCAAAGCGTTTTTAGAGCGCAAATCTGCTGAAACTACTGAAACTGCGCCTACTAAGCCTGTCCTTGCAGATGTTTCCAAACCTGTTGAAGCACCACCTGCGCCAAAAGTCATCACATCTGACCCTGTGCCTGCGCCGATTGTGACTGCCGCAACTGGTCAACCTGTTGCGACCACGATTTCGGGTGCGCCGATTCCATCAGAAAATCATGCAACTGCGCCACATACCAATAAACCTGTTGGCACCGTAGCCGAATCGCGGAAACCTATTGAAAAAGCAGAAACAGTTGTATCCATTCCGCCATCTGTTGAAAATACAGCTGCCAAAGTTGCTCCGCCCCCTGCGCCCATAGAAAGCACATCGGTTGCCGTTGCTGCGGTCGCAAAACCGATTGAAGAACCTGCGAAAACAGTTTCAAGTGAAACGCTCACTAGTAAATCGGGTAGTGAAACACTGACAAGTAAATCGGGTACAGAATCGTCCAAAACAGCCATTTCAGAACCGAGTACTCCAAAAATAGTAGCGTTGAATCAAGCGGTTACTACGCCCGAAGTGGTTGTTTCACCGACAAGTTCTAATGGAACTGTTGCTGCTGACCCGACAGCGTATTTGAAAGAAGCGTTGGAGATTTTCCCGCGTCGCACGGCGGATGTTACGATTGTCAATTATAATTTTGAGAAAAAAATGAATTTAACCATCACTCTGAAAACAGAAAGCGGGCAAATTATCAAAGATTATAAGGTCGAAGGGCAACAATTTGGAACCGTCGAAGTGGAAGTGACGGCGTTGCCGAATGGTAAATATGTGATTACCGTTGCCGATGATAAACAGAGTATTGAACAACATATTATTGTTGAACATTGATTTTTGCAAGCACATCGGAATATAGGAGATATATGATTTTTGTAAACACATCCGAATAGATGGCACATAGTGAGTTGATTTACAATATTTTATGGATTTTGTGTTCTCAGATATTCGTTAAAATAAAATTGCGTCAATTGACACTTGACGCAATTTTATTTTCGCAAAACGAAGGCATGGTTGCACAATCCGAAATCTACAATTCCAAATCGAATTATTTCTTTAATTCTTTGATACGCGCTTTTTTACCCACTAAATCGCGTAAGTAAAACAATCTTGCCCGACGCACTTTGCCTCGTTTCAAGACTTCCACACTATCAATACTTGGAGAAGCAAACGGGAAAATCCGCTCCACTCCTACCCCATTAGAGATTTTGCGCACGGTAAAAGTCTTTGTAGAACCTTCCCCTTTAATTTGAATCACGTCGCCTCGGTATGCCTGAATCCTAACTTTCTCCCCTTCCACACTTCGATAGTTGACCACTACGTGGTCACCTGACTTAAATGAAGGAAATGCGCTCTTTTGAGCAGGCTCTGGCTTACCGTCCGCTTTTGCTTGAGCAACAGTCGCCGCATGCTTTGCATCTGCCTCTGCTTTAAGTTGCTCGTGAACATACTGAATAGCGTTCATTGTATATTTAAAATTTTTTGTTTAAAAAACTT
>JBEEMZ010000137.1:0-12862 GCA_041192405.1 Bacteroidota bacterium
GGCGAGAATCTGCGGGAAAATCTGCGAAATCTGCGGGGAAAAATAGATTGATAATCAATTATTTACATATTAAATCTTTAACAACTCAGTAGTGTATTTATAATTAATTGATAATTAATAAATTATAAAAATCGGACAGGTCACGACCTGTCCCTACGATGTTTCGTTGCAAAGGTATAGAATATCAAAAGTAATTAAAAAGGATTGCTTTTGACAACAAAAATAGTGTATTTAACCTAAGTTGTGTGGTACTGTAAAAAATTAACATTTTATTTGCAGATTAAAAAAATATATGTAATTTTGCATTTCTAATTGTTTTTAACAAACTCTAAACAAACGATTCAGTGTATTTAATTCTAAAAACAAACAAGTACCTTAGATCCTCCCTCAGATTTGCTTGCAAGGGTGTTCTGAGCTTGATATTGATTGACCAACTCAATATCAAATGCTTTGCCGTGCCTTTTATACCATTCCAAATTGAATTGTGAAAAATCGTAGGGATAGATTATGACCTATTTGCTTTAAATTTAAAATAAAATCATTTATAATTCATTGATAATTAAATGATTGTAAATAATTTTAAACACGACAGGTCACGACCTGTCCCTACGATTTTGCGCCATTTAATTTGAAATGGGTGTAACGAACGATTTTGGATGCGACGCTCGGTCTTTGGGGCGTATTAAAATGAATACGTATTTTTTAACAAATTTTCTTACAACAATTTTTCAAGTGAAAACAATTCAATTATCAGTCTTTTGGCTACGATTTTCGGCTTTGATGCTCCATAGGAGCAAAAAGTTCATGCTCTTAGGCATTTTTGCTCTATTAGCGAGCTTCGCGCTACAAGCGCAGACAACCCACTACGTCAAGTACGACGCAATAGGTGCAAACAACGGCACGTCTTGGACGGATGCTTACACCGACCTGCAAGTTGCCCTAAACGCTGCCGCTATTGGCGATGCCATCTGGGTAGCCGCAGGCACGTACAAACCGACCCAAAAGCCGACAGGTGTAACGGCTTCGGTCCCCCAACTTCAAACCTTTTACTTGAACAAAAATGTAAAACTCTACGGCGGCTTTGCAGGCACTGAAACCCAACTTGCGCAGCGCAACTCTGTTGCCAACAGCACCATCCTAAGCGGTAACATTGGCAACGGCAACTGCTACCACGTTTTTATTACTCAAGGGCTGACTGCTACAGCCGTAATAGATGGGTTTACCGTCAAAGATGGATATGCGTTTGGTTCAACTTTAATGACCTACGCAGGGGCTACTTTTAGTTCTAATAGTGGTGGAGGCTTTTACAACAACGCCTCTTCGCCTACGCTCACCAATGTCACTGTAACCAATAATGCTGCTTCTATGGACGGCGGCGGCTTTTACAACCTCTCCTCTTCGCCTACGCTCACCAATGTCACTGTAACCAATAATGCTGCTTCTATGGACGGCGGCGGCTTTTACAACAGCGACGCTTCGCCCACTTTGACGAATGTAACGGTTTCAGGAAATACAGCAACTTCTTACGGCGGGGGTTTTGCAAACATCGGCTCTTCGCCCACCTTAACCAATGTACTGGTTTCGGGGAATACGGCAGGACAAGGCGGGGGCTTTTACAATACTGGTAATACTAATGGTAATTCTGTCACCTTTCCCATCTTGACCAATGTAACGGTTTCAAGAAATACCGCAAATGGAGGTGCAGGCTTTTTAAATACGAACTCTTCGCCAAGCATTTATAACTCAATTATTTGGAACAATGGATTCAATGGCATCAATGCGAATCAGGTGTCTAATCTGGCGGGCAGTTCACCTGTTTACCAATACTCTATTGTAGAAGGCTCTGGGGGTACTTGGTCGAACCCTACTAATAACTATGGTATCGACGGCGGCAATAACTTGGATATGAATCCGCTTTTTGGAAGCACCACGAACCTGTCTTTATCAAGCAGCTCGCCCGCTATCAACGCAGGCAGCAATAGTCGCAACACCACCACAACCGACGTTGCAGGCAATCCGCGTATTCAAGGTGGGCGGATTGATATGGGTGCGTATGAAGGTTACGCTTGCATCGCCGTCATACCTTCGGTGGTGATTACTTCAACCAATGCTGGTAACAGCGTTGCCGCAGGAACAAGTATCACCTTTACCGCAACACCGACCAACGGCGGCGCAATACCTACCTATCAATGGAAAAAGAATGGCAGCAATGTAGGCACCAACGCCGCAACTTATACCGATGCTGGGCTTGCCAATGGTGATGTCATCACGGTTGTAATGACCAGCAACGACGCTTGCGCTTCGCCAACGACTGCTACAAGCAATGCCATTACAATGGTAATGACCGTCGCTGCCACTCGGTACGTCAAGCACGACGCAACAGGTGCCAACAATGGCACGTCTTGGACAGATGCCTACACCGAACTGCAAGTTGCCATGAACGCCGCTTCTGTTGGCGATGCTATCTGGGTCGCCGCAGGCACGTACAAACCGACCCAAAACCCGACGGGTGTAATGGGTTCTGACCGCAATAAAACGTTTTATTTGAACAAAGATGTAAAACTCTATGGAGGCTTCGCAGGAACGGAAACCACCCTTTCACAACGCATCTACGCCGCTAACGGCACCATCCTAAGTGGCGATATCGGGAATGACAAATGTTATCACGTCTTTATTACCAAAGGGTTGACTTCAGCAGCCGTCATAGATGGGTTTACCGTCAAAGATGGATATGCGAATTCTGTGGATACAATCACTTACGCAGGGGGGGCGTTTAGCAATAGATCGGGCGGGGGCTTTTACCACTACGCCTCTTCGCCTACAATCACCAATGTCATTGTGCGTAATAATGGGGCTGAATACGGCGGGGGCTTTTACAATGCTGCTGCTGCTTCGCCTACGCTTACGAATGTCACCGTGAGTAATAATCAGGCTCTTATGAACGGTGGTGGCTTTTACAATAAAGAAGCTTCGCCTTTACTCATCAATGTCACCGTGAGCAACAATATAGCTACCAATGACGGCGGGGGCTTTTACAATGAATACGCTTCGCCTACGATTCGAAACAGCATCATTTGGGGTAATAGCAACGAGCTGTTTAATGACAATAGCAGACCTACCTTCTTTTACTCAATCATCAATGGTTCTCGGAGCATCCGTACTGGTACTTGGTATTCGACATACGGTACAGACGGTGGGAATAACTTAGCTACAAACCCGCTTTTTGTAAGCAGCACCGACTATTCATTGCAAGCGACTTCGCCCGCTATCAACGCAGGCAACAACAGCTATAACAACAGCACGACCGACGTTGCAGGCAATCCGCGGCTTCAAGGTGCGGCGATTGACATGGGCGCGTATGAGCGTTTGGTTTGCACCTTCGTCACGCCTTCGGTGGTTATCACTTCAAGCGCGGTTGGCAGCATCTCCGCAGGTACCAGCGTCACCTTTACCGCAACACCGACCCACGGCGGCGCAATACCAACCTATCAATGGAAAAAGAACAGCGTAAACGTAGGCACCAGTGCTGCAACCTACACGGATGCGGGACTTTTCAATGGCGATGTCATCACGGTTGAAATGACCAGCAGCAACGCTTGCGCTTCACCTACGACTGCTACAAGCAATGTTCTTACGATAGCAGTGCTGTTTAACGTTCACTACGTCAAACACGATGCGACAGGCAACAACAATGGTACGTCTTGGGCAAATGCCTACACGGACCTACAAGTTGCCATGAACGCCGCCACCGTCGGCGATGCCATCTGGGTCGCCGCAGGTACGTACAAACCGACACAGCAGCCTACTGGCGTAGCGATTAGTGCCCGCTATCAAACGTTTTACTTGAACAAAGACCTAAAACTTTACGGCGGCTTTGCAGGAACGGAAACAACGCTTTCGCAGCGCAACCATGCGACCAATATCACCATCCTAAGTGGGGACATCGGCACGACGGCGGACATCTCCGACAATTGCTTCCACGTTTTCATTACGACGGGGCTTACCTCGGCGGCAATGATAAATGGGTTTACCATCAAAGATGGATATGCAAATGGGAGTTTTAGTATCACCTATAGTTCTAATTTATTCTGGACGAATCGAGGTGGCGGTTTCTACAACGTCTCGTCTTCGCCTACGCTGACGAATCTAACGGTTTTAGGAAATGTGGCTGACTACGATGGCGGCGGCTTTTACAATAAATCCTCTGCTCCCATCTTGACCAATGTGACCGTTTTAGGAAATAGGGCAAATCAGAATGGCGGCGGGTTTTACAATGAGCTATCTTCACCCATCTTGACGAATGGATTGGTTTCAGGGAATACAGCAGGTACCTCTGGCGGCGGTGTTTTTAACAGTTCCTCCTCACCCCTTTTGACGAATGTAACGATTTTAGGGAATACAGCAACTCACAGCGGCGGTGGCTTTTTCAACCACCTATCGTCATCACCTACCTTGACAAATGTAACGATTTCAGGAAATACAGCAATTCAAGTCGGCGGTATTTACAACAATATCTTATCAGGAGCATCGGTAAATATTCGCAACTCAATCATTTGGAATAATATTGGAAATACTGAGGTATTTGCTGGCAATAACGGTACAACTACCATTTACAACTCTATCGTCAAAGGTTCAGGGGGCAGCAGTGCTTGGGTAAGCAGTTACGGTACGAATGGTGGGAATAACTTAGCGACAGACCCCCTTTTTGTCAATGAAGCAGGGGGCGACTTCGCGTTACAAGCAGGTTCACCCGCTATCAACGCAGGCAACAACAGCTACAATACCACGACGACCGACCTTGCAGGCAATCCGCGTATCCAAGGTGTGACAATTGACATGGGTGCGTATGAGCGTACTTCAGTTTGCACTCCCGTTACGCCTTCGATAACGATCGTTTCGAGCGATGCCGATAATAACATCACGGCAGGTACAAGCGTCACCTTTACCGCAACACCGACCAACGGCGGCACAACACCAGGCTATCAATGGAAAAAGAACAGCGCAAACGTTGGTACAAACGCTGCAATTTACACCGACGCGGGACTTGCCAATGGGGATGTCATCACGGTTGTAATGACGAGCAGCGATATTTGTGCATCGCCTACTACTGCTACCAGTAATGCCATTGCAACAATGGTGTGTACGCCTCCAACGGCATATACGGTTACAGGGACAGGTGCTTATTGTACGGGTGGCGCAGGTGTAGCCGTTGGCTTATCCAATTCAGAACTGAATGTTTCTTACCAATTAAAAGATGCAAACAACACAAATGTTGGTTCGGCAGTGAATGGTACAGGTTCAGCGATGAACTTTGGCAATCGAACCGTGGGTACTTATACGGTCTTAGCAACAAGAGCAAGCGGGAGTTGTACGGCGATGATGACAGGAAGTGCCGTTGTGACAACCAATAGTTTGCCGACAGCGAGCATAACGGTTACGAATAATAATGGCAATTATCGCTTAGATTTAACAACAAACGGTACTCAGTTTCTTTGGTCAAATGCAGCAACGACCGAAGATATTACCGTTTCGGTTTCAGGCACTTACAGTGTTACCGTTACCAATGCAGCGGGTTGTACGGCTACGGCATCTGTCACGGTTTCTGCTCAACCTGCATCCGCTCAACTCTATCAACTCCAAGTCACCGATGCTCAATGTGGTGGCGCACAACCTGCGACGTTGCATCTCAACATGAATACGACACGGGGTTGCATGGATGCGTTAATGGTTAAAATACAATTCGATACGACCCAACTCTTTTTTGACAATAACCTAATCATTCAAAAAGGAGCAGCGATTGACAGTAGTGGACGCGTGTTTTACAGCATTCGGCGCGATACGCTTTTCATAACCGTGGATTTAGATGCGGGTTGCATTCAAGGCGATAGCGGCACGAATGTATTGAGATTGCCCTTCCGATTGCGTCCAACCTTTGCATTACCGCGTGCGACCAGTGCTTTTAACCTAACGGTTTTGGAAGAACGGATTGTTTCGGGGACGACTCGGGCGAATGCGACTCAACCGTTTGAAGTATCGGGAACGTTGGTTGGAAAGATTCAAGTGTTTCGCCCGAATGGTAGCATCGTTCAAGGGACGACGAATCCAATCACCGTTTTTGTAGGAGATACTTGTACGCTTTTAAACCGCATGATTCGAGCGGATAACAATTCCAATTCATGGGCGCGCTTAGATAGTTTTCGGTACGTTCGATTCCACCGTGCGCCGCCTGCGATTGCTTCGCCACTCATTGGCGGCTATGATGTTTTTTTACTTAGAAACTATCTTCATGGCAATGAAGTTTTGACCCCGCGTCAAAAAATAGCGGCGGATGTCAATAATGACGGCGCGATTACGACCTTAGATATTACCATTCTGAGACGCAGATCGGTCGGGCAGTACACCAATTTTGCAGATTATAGTGGTGGACGGTTGACGAGTGATTATCAATTTGTGCGCCCCAATTCAGACACGCCCCAAACGTGTTTTCGTTTACCGAATCTTTCGACCGCTTGTGATACGCCCAATCTTGCAATCAATATGATTACACTGGGCGACTTGAACGGTGATACGGACACAACGACAAATACTGGTGCCATCCGTCTCCTAAGTAAGAACTTAATGGTTCAGTTGTGTCGGGCAACCCGAGTGGCAAACGAGTGGAAAATCCCTGTATTTGCAGATGCGGTCACACGCGGTTTAGACCTCCAACTTTTAAATATCCCCGATACGGGTATCGTTAGGGTCGAATCGGCGAATCCGACGGCTTTTGAGGTCTCTGCGAATGGAAGGGGTGTTGGCAACAATTATTACATTATTGGGTTTGCGAATCAGTTGCAAGGGATTGCGGCGCAGGATACCCTGTTGTATTTGTATGTCAAAACCGCTACGTTATCGCCGCAGCTGCTGGGCAATTTGAATGGCTATTTAGATGCTCAATGGGTTCAGACGCAAACGGTGATCTGTACGCCGACGAGCGATCTTGATACAAATCCTTATGAGGTGTATCCAAACCCGACAACAGGCATGGTGCAACTGACGACTCAACAACCGTTATCAGAGCCGACGACCTTACGAATTTATGATTTGTTAGGGCGTTGCGTCAAAACGCAGGTTTTACAACGCGGCGAGGCTCATTTTACGATTGAGATGGCGGACTTGGCGAATAGTGTGTATCAATTCCACTTTGCGAACCAATACAAAAAGGTCGTGAAGCAGTAAAAAGAATTGAAATGCTCCTTTGAATTAGAAATAAAGGGCGCAAAAAATGTTTTTGCGTCCTTTATTTCTTTGAATACCTTCATTCCTAATTCAATTTTATTTGGCGAAACCGTTAAAACCGATAGCATTTGGCGGATCCATTACCGCTACTTCTTTCAGATTTAGCCCACTTTCCGATAGTGAAAGGATTGATTTTTAATGCCATATAAAAATTAGTTCCGTCAAAACGACCTTTATAAAATAAACTTGACATATAATCGGAGCCAATTGTTAAAAAAGCGGCTCGCAAACTCAAGCCCCAGCGCGTTTGTTGCCAATTGTAAAACGAAATCGGCAAAGACGCACTCCACCAACGACTTTCATAACGGGGCGTTATCGCCACAATTGCATCAGACATGACTTGATTCGCCGCCGCCCGAATCGGTTGTACCCACAAACCTTGCACAAAAAACGCACCTTCTTGATTAAATGTTTCTAAATTGGCGATACGATAATCGGCAAATAGGTGCATCCGCGAAGGCAATATCACTGAAAATTGATTCGAGCGCGTGAATGCAATCGGATGTTGTTTATCCACAAATAATGCATTCAAATCTTTTAATGCCGCAGGAATTCCATCTGATTGATCTATACTATGTAAATCATTGAATGAGACTCTTTTATCTACTTTTTTTTGTTCAAAGCGATACCAAGAAGCTGAATCAGTAAACCGAATACTGCCTAAATCGTGGAAGGAAATACCAAATTTCCAACTATAATCGGTTGGCGTACCATTCGGAATGAAAACGGCTCCGAAATCAACCGAAAAACCACTGCCAGTTACTCGCGTTGGATCGGTTTGCAAATTCCCTGTATAGGCAGTTTCAATTGCAATGGACTTTAATTCGACAGAATCTATAAATTGTTTTGCAAAACGGGTGTCGCCCGCGTTCTGCAAATAAGCCCCTGAAAAACCCCATAATTTTTTAAGGGTCAATCCAATAGACATATAACTTTTATCTAATTCAATTTGATAACCATAGTTTAAACCCGCTTCTGCCCATGTCATCGCCGCAAGCGAAAAGGGTTCGATTTTAATCGCAGAATCAGCACTATATGTCATATATCGGTAGCGGTTAATGACGTGTGGCAACTCAAAACCAGATGCTTGCCCCCGCGCCTGTGCGAACAAACCCCAAGAATGACCCGATTCTAAATTGATTAAAAACGAAGGCAGCATACCTTCCGCGACCGCAGAGAAAAATTTAGAACGGCTATCGTTGAAAAAATCGTAATATAATTTGGGGGTTCCTTCAAACAAAAAAGGCATTTTTAAGGCAGGGGCGGGTCCGATGTATCTTGCATTGTTTTTAACCGTGAAAAGATTCGCGTCTTTAACAAATGCAATATTGTTTCCAACGGCTAAACCACCCGAAATAAGGTTTAAGTCCCAAGCTAACGGATAAGTTGCCGCCACAGATGCAGGATTCAGGAAAAGGCTATGGATGCCTGCATAATTTTCAGTTCGCAAACCGAGTTGTGCTTGTGCGACAACTGTATTATAGCTTAACGCTAAAAGACAACTCAAAAAAAAATTACGATAAGGGCTCATGCTTCAGATTTTGGTCAAAATAATGGTGAATGATAAGTAGTTGGTTAGTTGTTAAATAATTGATTGTCAATTATTTAACAACTAACCAACCAACTAACTAACTAACCAACTATTTGACCAAACGTTTTTTCACCATTTAGCGTATGATTTTGGGCAAAAAAATTAAAATACCTACGCCAATTGCCGCTATCGCCGTCAATAAAACCGCGCCCGCCGCAACATCTTTTGCCTTGCCCGCCAATGGATGATGGTCGGGCGACACCAAATCGGTTAAAAATTCAAGGGCTGTATTCATCGCTTCCGCCGTCAGCACCCCGCCAAATGTCAATAATAATAAACCCCATTCCAGCCGACGGATGTGAAACCAAAATCCTGCTGCTATGACCAAAACGACGGCTATCAAATGGATTTGAGCATTTATCTGCGTCGCAAACATTACGCGAATCCCTTGTATCGCATAACCAAAACTTTTAATTCTTTTGTCCAACATAAAATGAATCTTGCATGAATTGATAAATGCCTGTGATACCCAAGCGTTCCCCTTTTAATCCCTTAATCGTTTGAAAATCAATGCATTGAAAATGTTTGGAATAAAATAAATGATCAACGGGCACTTCAAAAAGCGAAATATGACCATCGCCATGCACGGGACGATAACCGCGCCGACTATCATTTAAATGCGCCTTTAATCGAAATAATGCTAACTCTGTGGCAGTCGGTGGGAGATTATAATCACCCATTGTAATCACCGCACCATCTAATTTTTTAAGATGTAAAACAATGTCTTTCAATTGTTTTTGCATATCTTGATAAGCCGATTGATATAAAGGAGGCGCAATATAACTGGATACAATATAAATATTTTGTTTAGAATATAATTCGTCTTTCAAATGCACCACAATATTCGGTATCGTACCAGAATAAAACGTATCGCATTTCGTAAAAGGATACTTGGAATACACGCCTAACCCGTATAAACCCATGCTCGAAATCACACAACGGTACGGATACGCTTGCCGCAACGAATCGCGCAATAGTTTATCCCACAATGGAGTCGTTTCCTGTGCAGATACGATATCGAAATTGCTTTGCCGCAACATATATAAAAAATTAGGCACATCATCTATGTAACTGAGATTAAAATGAGCTATTTTAACCGTTGGTAAGTTCGTTTTTACAGGATATTCAATCCCATTATTGGACATTGACTTCAAATACATGCATAAAAATCCTGTTATCATAAATGTGTAAAGCATCAATCGTTCTTTGCGCAACACTAAAAAAAGAAGCCCTAATGCCCAATATAGGAGCGTAATTTGCATGGCATAGTGTGCCCACCATCGAAATATATAAAAATGAAATGGATAAACGCAACTTAACGCGCCTAAACCTATCAATATAATAATAGTTTTTTCGCCCAATTTTGCTTTCAAAGTAATAAATTTATATTTATAAATATTGAATTCTAAGGTTTACAAATTTTTAATGCTTTATGTAAAATGGTAATTTCAATCGGTGTTTGTCCTAAAAATTCACCATCTGTTTCTACCAGTAATGGCGCGTCAAGGCTCTCAATCTGAATTTTTTTCACTTGATGTAACGTCGTATAAGGTTGCAATTTTGCCACCGTGCCCAAATATAATTTGGGCGTATTCAATGCGACTGTCACTCGCGGCAAATCTCGAATCAAAGTCAACGCTAAAAGACCATCATCGGCGATAGCATGAGGCGTAAGTTGCATCCCCGCACCACTATACCGATGAATGCCGAAATTAATCGTATAAAATCGGTCTGTAATCGTTTGACCGTCAAAGGTAAGCCGCACTAAGGGCGCATCATAACGATTCAAACATTTTAAAATATGCCAAAAATACGATATTTTTTTAGTTAAGATGCGTTTTGAAAATTCTACTGAATGCACTACTGCTGCATCATAACCCGCACCACCCGCATTTGCAAAAAAATGTTCATGTATAAGTACTTGATTTGAATCTTTTTTTGTATAACGAATAATGCCTATATCTTGCCACGTCGTATTTCCACGTTGAATCATTTCAAAAAAAGATTCAATTGTTTTAGGTAAATTTAGATTGCGTACCCAATCGTTTCCAGTGCCGACAGGCATTAAAGTATAGGTGATTTCGGAAGGGGACACCCACTTTTGTTTAAAAATCCCGTTAATCACCTCATTCCCAGTGCCATCGCCGCCAATTGCCATGATTTTTCGATGTCCTGCCGCAATGCCTTCTTGTGCAAAACGAGTGGCATCTCCTCCTTTTTGCGTCAAACGCAATACATAAGGAATGTTAAGTATATTTAAAATTTGTTCAATTTTTGTTTGATTTTGTCGCAATTTGCCGCCGCCCGAAGTCGGATTTGCAATCAGCAACCATATTTCATTGAGCATTTGAATGATGAATGATGAATGATGAATGATGAATGATGAATTTATCATTCATCATTAAAAAGGCGTAAGTTTGCTAAAAACTGCTCAAAATTACAATAATTTTCCAGATTTGTATTGAAATAGGGTGTAAAAAAAGATTCTTTTGTAATTTGGACGCGATTTTGGGATTGCGGAAAGTGGATTTTGGATTTCGGAATGAAAGTTTTAGTTTCAGATTATAAAAAAATCTCAAATCATAAAACCTTCATTCCGCCTTCCGCAATCCGCCTTTCGCAATCCAAAATCGTATTGTTTAACCAAATTACATTGAATAACAATGAATAACAGTTTAAAAGTTCGTTTAATGATAGGTTTAGCGATGGCTGCCTTTGCTTATTTTTCCTATCTTTCCAAAACCTCTATCAACCCTGTGACGGGTGAAAAACAAAAGGTTAGTCTTACAGCTGTCCAAGAAATTGCGATGGGTTTGCAATCCGCCCCGCAAATGGCGGCTGAAATGGGGGGCGAAACCCACGACCCTGCGTTATTGCAATATGTGCAAGCGGTCGGGCAAAAATTGGTGTCGAAAACCGAAGCAGCGAATTCGCCGTATAAAAATAATTTTCAATTCCATGTGTTGGCGGATAAACAAACGATTAATGCGTTTGCATTGCCTGGTGGACAAATTTTTATTACGGAAGGTTTGTTGGCGCGTTTGGATAAGGACAAATTTGAAGATGAACTTGCGGGCGTGTTAGGGCATGAAATTGGACACGTGATTGGGCGGCATTCCGCAGAACATTTGGCAAAAGAGGAGTTAACCAAAGGATTAATTGGCGCAGTCACGGCAGCGACTTCCGATGGCAGTGGGATGTCGGGTGCGCAAATCGCCGCAATGGTCGGCAATATGATTAACATGAAGCATGGGCGCGAAGATGAATTGGAATCCGATAAGTGGGGCGTAAAATATGCGATTCAATCTGGATATGACCCCGAAGGCATGATTCGCGTGATGGAAATCCTTAAACAAGCGATGGGCAATAGTCGGCAATCTGAATTTGCGAGTTCGCACCCGAGTCCTGAGAATCGGATTGTGAAATTGCGCGAGGAAATTGCGAAATTGCGCGGCGGCGCGGCGAAATAGTTTTTGAATTAGGAATTGTAAAGAATGACAGACACAAATAATTGATATTCAACGATTTGTGTCCGTCATTCTTTGATTTTTTTTCCTAACTCAAATCAAATTGAACCTTTTTGTAAAAATGGTTTATGAGCTATATGTTTTGTCATCCTAAAGCCTCTGTAGGAGAGGCTTATCGTAAAATGAAAGCATTTTATAATCAAGTGATAGACAAATATATAGATTTATCCTATAATATTGTTACGATTCAAACCTTGCGCAAGTCAATGAATTCACTAAAAATTTATGGAAATATAGATTTAAATTTGCAAGATTATATTCAATAATTTGACTTAGGCATGAAAGAATTGAGATTATAAATAATTGATAATCAATGTTTTATGCTCTTAATCCTTTCAAGCCTAAGTCAAAAAATTACACTACTGATTTGTTAAAGTTGTAATATGTTTTTTTCCCGCAAATTTCGCAGATTTCTCCGCAGATTTTCGCAGAAAGAGACTCCAAAAGAAAATCGGCGAGAATCTGC
>JBEEMZ010000138.1:0-12768 GCA_041192405.1 Bacteroidota bacterium
GGCGAGAATCTGCGGGAAAATCTGCGAAATCTGCGGGGAAAAATAGATTGATAATCAATTATTTACATATTAAATCTTTAACAACTCAGTAGTGTATTTTTGTTCTAAAAAATATTAAAATAAACGATATTTGTGCATCTCACTTTTAAAATCCATAAAATATTATGAAAAAAGTAAATTTTAGAGATTGGACAGTCGAAAAAGTGGAAGATGCTTTTGGGCTAGAGCAAACTTTTAATCATCCATTGTTAAAACAATTAATTTCATTTTCGTATGAAGTAAGCGAATTTGAAGCTAAAACCTTGTTGAAATTTCCGATTTGCCCGTATGATAACTGTACACTTTGAGATTATCCTCGCCTGTACAACCGCGAAAATTCATTCCAACCGAATCATATTTGGCAACATTCGCTCGCGCCATCATGCCGCGCATATACGGGCGACGCGCATCACCTTCCAAACCATGCAAACAAATACACAATTTATCATTGGAATCTTGATGATTGATATACGACCAATCCAAATATAAAAAATCACCATCAGGTAATTCAACCCTTTCTCGCTGATAATCAAGCCTTTTCAAAGGGCGAAATAATGTAGTATATAAAGTATTGATATGACCGTTTTTAGCCCAAAAAGGCGGTTTGTAACTCAAATTGGTTATGATAGGCATGTGTAAAAAACGTATTTTTAAATAAAAAATATATAAAAAAATATTTACATTTATGATAAACTTACAAACAAATTCAATAGCTTTGTACAAGTATAAGTTAAAAAACAAGATAGTCACGTCACAAATATTGGTTTTTCAATATAAGAAATGTTGTTTTCAAACAAATATTAAATAAAATCAACTTACATAACAAGCGTATTTTGAATGCAAAACAACTCAAACTTGTATCAAAGTATTCTTAAAATCTTATATAACATATCATATACATAGGATAGCAAAAATACCACTATGAGCATTAAAATTTTAACCCTCACCTTATTGTTAGGGTTCACCTTGTTGACTTCTATTCAAAGTCAAACGGTGCTAAAAGGTTACATCACGATTCAAAACGCGGGACACCAATCCGCCTTTCCTGCCAAAATTCAAGTGGCTAATACGGATTTGTCAACGACTGTGGATAGCATTGATGGTCGTTTTGAACTCACTTTGCCGCCTCAATACGCGGGTAAAGATGTATTGTTGACACTTTCGAAGCCCAATTTTGAACCTACTAATCCATTTGATTGGCATTTGTTTTCATCGCAACTAATTGATAATAAGCAAATTATACGATTGCAGGTCACTCCGACAGGGCAAATTACGCAAAATGCTCGGCGATATTACAACCTTTTTAGCAAAAGAATTGTAGAAATTTATTACGGCAAGTGGCAATGTTTGCAATCGGTCTATGATACGGTTGGCATTGCGAACCTGCGTTATCGAAACTTATTGTTTAAATTGGCGCAAGATAGGCAGTCGGCAGATACTGAAGCACAGGCAATTGCAGAAAGTCTTGCACGTACTGATTTGGATGAAATCGGTGAACCGAATCGGCGTTATTTTCGCTTGATGACAGAGGGTGAACCAGAACTCGCACTGCGTTTCTTAACTGATTATCAACAAACTGAAAAAAAGCATAATGGGTTGACTTCCAAAGGTTTATCAAACGATGAGGTTGAAAAATGGCGCACAAAAATGGTCTCTGCACAACTACACACGCTTAAAGTAGAAGGTGATTATTCTGAAACGGAGTATGAAAATGCCTTGCGTTTGAGTAGTAATCTTCGGGAGCATTTGATGGAATTTACCCGTTTTTTGATGGCGCATCACCGCACCGAAAAAGCAACTATTTTTTTGAAACACGCGCTTGCATCCGATAAAATGACTCCTTTTGATATAGCAGAATTAAATATGCGTTTTGGCAATTTATCGCTCGAAAAAGGGGATTCTTTGAATGCTGAAAAGCATTTTAAAGTAGCTGTGCAAGGTTTACATCATTTGGCGGAAACCTATCCTTCCTTATACGCGGGCAAATATTTGTCGTCTTATCGCCGTTTGGCAAAATTTTATGTGGATAAACGCACTCGTATGAATGTAGATTCTGCTTATCGCCAAATTTTAAGAGATGCTCGGAATTGGACAGAACGAGATTCTGTAACTTATGGTGCGTTTTTAGCAGATGCACAAGTAGATATAGGCGATTGGGCGGCGTTCAAAAATGATTGGGAATCGGCAGAATCTGCCTATTCAGATGCCATCAATTTATATACGATTTTGCTAAAAATAGACTCTATTTATGAAATTAAAATATCAAGTGTAGAAGAGAAATTAGGTACTTTGAATTTTTCAAAATCCACTTTTGTAAAGGCTGAAACGCATTATAAAACGGCATTAAAGATTCAAACAAAAGTTGTTCGAAGTGAAAATGATGACGTTAAAGCATTGATTAACAGTAATTTAGGTATTGTGCAAAAGGCTAAAAGTGCTTTTCACGAGTCTGAAACATCTTACACGAATGCGTTAAAAACATATCAAACATTAGCCAAAATGAATCCAAAAGTTTATGAACAACCATTGGCGGAAACGTATGGGCGATTGGGTGATTTATATTCGAGCAGAAATGAATATGTTAAAGGCGAAGCGGCTTATGCGTCATATATAACGGTCAAAAATCGTTTAGCGGAAACGCGACCGACCGTTTTTAAATCGGATTTGGCATCGGGTTACAATCGTTTGGGCGATTTGCACTCCATTAATGGTGAATTTGCAAAAGCTGAAATGGCGTATAAAGAAGCATTGCAACTCTATCAGCAATTGGCATTTATCAAAAAAGCAGAAATAGCAGAGCAAACACCCTCCGATGTGGTGGTTAGTGAGAATTCTTATATTCAACAATCTTTGAATATGACAGAGACGGATCCTGATGCAGCGCGGGCGGATTTGGCTATGACGCAATGTCGTTTGGGCAACTTATATAAAACAACAAATGATTATATGAGAGCAGAAGCAATTTATTTAGACATGCTTGAAAATGATAAAAATATTAAACAAACCACGACTTCGTTACATTATGATTTAAACAAAGCAACAACGGAAAATAATTTAGGTTTTTTGTATAAAAATAAAAAAGAATATGAAAAAGCGATTCAAGCATACGATCATGCTATCGAAATTTATCATAAATTAGCAGGTAATAATAAAAATATTTATCAAGCAGAAATCGCTCGCTCCAAAAGATATTTGGCGGATGTTTATACAGAACAAAAAACGTTTCCAAAAGCAGCCGCGTTGTATGCGCAAGGTTTGGCGGTTTTTGAACAATTATCAGTTGAATATCCGTTTACTTATGATTCTGAAATTGGTGTCATTCGCAATAATTATGGCTGGTTGAAATGGGTACAAGGCGATACGGCGCAGGCTGAAAAATTACTACTTGCTGCTTTGGAGGCGCGTCGAAAATTGGCGCAAACGCAAGTGCCAATTTATTTGTCGGACTTATCGGCTACTTTGGGGTCGCTTGGAAAAATCGCGGCGGGCAAAAAAGAAAGTTTGAAAGCAGAATTATATTTTGCAGAAGCGTTGCAAATCCGTAAAAAATTGTCTTTGGTGAATCCTAAAATGTATATTCCAGAAGTTATTGAAACGCAATTGCAACTGACAACGTTTTTAGACGGTGAAAAAAGGTTTACACAAGCGGATTCTATCTGTAATATGGCATTGGCGAGTTATCAAAAAATGGATAGCACCACTCATACGGAATTATTGGCACGTATTTATCACCAAGTCAGTCAATTAAGTATCACACAAAAAGATTATACGAAAGCAGAGACTTATCAAAGCAACGTGGTACAGATTTATCAAAAATTGGCAAAATTATATCCTACTTATCAATGGTATTTCATTGAAAATCAATGTGATTTGTCAAAGTTATGCTTATTGAAAAAAGATTATAATAAAACAGAAACAATTTGTAGTGAAATGTTAGCAAATCCAATGTTGCTTCAAAATGAACGTTTTGCCTCTTTTAAAGATATGTTTAATTTAAATTTGTCAGAAGCGTATTTGCAAATGGCTCAATTAGAAAGTTTACAAGCGGATAAAATTGCGTTTTTGCGCAAATCGGAAGCATTACGAGAGCCTTTGTATCGTAAAAATCCTTCTAACAATGATTTTACGAAAGCCTATTCTGAAATTTGTGGGCAATTAGGATATGCGTTGTTGTATGATAAGGCATTTGCGGAAGCAGAAGCGACTGCTCGAAAAGGCTTGACCGCAACAGCTGGTGAACCAAGTTGTGTTATCACATTAGCGCATACGTTGATTGTGGAAAAGCGTTATAAAGAGGCAGAAGTGTTTTACAAAATGTTGAAAGATGCTAATGATCCGTTGGGCAAACCGTATAAATATGGGATGTTAGATGGGTTGGAACAGTTGCAAATAGACGGGATTTTGACTAAAAATGATGAGTCGGTGGAGAAAATTCGCAAAATTTTGAAATAAATTTGGTTTAAAAGCATTAGATTTGCGTCAAAATAACTTTTTGAAACCAAAATAATCAAAAATGGCTTATAATAAGTTCAAATTAAAGACGCTCAAAGTGCCATTTGGTATCGAACATACGTCTGTTCCATTTTTGCCTACAACGTATCGTGCGATTACCCCAAGTTTGGGCTTTTTTGAAATTGGAAGGCAAAAATTTGTCTATTGACCCCAATTATGTGCCACTTACTTTTACAGAACCGCAACGGGTTTTGGCTATTTTGCAATGGATTTTAGAAATATACTCATCCTAAATGAAAGAACGAAACATTGTAGGGACAGGTCACGACCTGTCCTGTCCGATTTCGATTATTTATAATGAATTGATAATAAATGAATTATAAATAATTGAAATCGGACAGGTCACGACCTGTCCCTACAATGTTTCGTTGTTCTATTTAGGAAAGGTATATGTTTAATAAACTGACCTATTTTTGTCACAAAAAAAAGATTTATCGGATGTGCAAAAAATATATTAACATGTAATTAATATGTTATTAGGTTTTTATTTGAATATTTAATAGCTTTGCACTGTGCTTTTTATAATTTAAAAATAGGTTTATATAAATTATAATATCATATTATTTAAAAGTATTCAAATTTGAATAAAATTGAATATATCAAACATTTATTCAACACAAGAAGCCATAAATAACGGTCAAATTATTCAAGAAAAATAGGGTCTTTTGTGTTGCAGGAAAAAAACAACTTACATTGGGACAGCACGTTGTAGCTCATTTTTTAACAATCCACCTTTTTCAACAAAATCGCTCGCAAACTGACCATGTTACGATTATTGCTTGTTAATACTTGCCTCTTGATGACGCAATTCGCTTTTGCGCAATGGACGCTAAAAGGTTCTATTTATGTACCAAATGCGGAATCAACTATTTATAATCAATTGAAAATCAATTGTTTTGGCGGAAATGATACCGCACGAATAGATGATATGGATGGCACTTTTGAACTCAAATTGCCTCTTTTGAAAACAGCCGAAGATGTTTTTGTCTTGCAAATCGCTGCAAACGGGTACACGCCTGCGGATGCTGCTGCTCTTTGCATCCCGACTGCAGAAGCGGTAGGGCGATTGCATCGGCTTTACTACACGCCCAAAAATTATATTATTTCGATAAAAACAGCCTATGAATCAACATTGTATAAACAAATTGATGATAATTATCGTCAACGAATGTTGTTTTTGCAAGCTAAGTTTGATTCTTTAGACCGACAAGGGCAAGCGTTTCAAAACGCTTTGTTTCAATTGGCTCAGTATCGGCAGACTGCACGTGCGCAAGTGACAGCGTATGCGACCACACTGGCACAAGCAAATCCTGCCGATTTTTCTGAGCCGTTTCGACGGGCTATGCAATTGTTTGGCACTGGAAAAGGTGATTCTGCGATTGCATTTTTGCAGGCGCAGGAAAAACTGGGTTTGTCCGAACGCGCTCATGGCAATAGTGCTTTGGAACCTTTATGGCGAGATTTATTGGGGGCGCGATTGGCTGTTTTGCAATTAGATTTTCATCGGGCGGAAACGTTGTATGAACAAATGATTTTTGCTGGTATGCGTAATCCTTTGATTTATAAAGAGTTAGCTGATTTATTAAAGGCTCAAAATCGCCTTGATAAAGCGGGTATCTATTATCGACATATTGAGCAAACGGCGAAAAATCCCGTGATGAGGGCAGAGGCTCAATTGAAATTAGCGGGTTTAAATTTTGATAAAAATGAATATGTAGATGCTCAAAATTACTTTCAAGCGGCTTTGCGCACCTATCGGCGATTGGCGGAGAGCAATGCAGTAGTCTTTTCACCTTCCTTTATAAATGTTCAAATGGATTTGGGCGGGTTTTATTTGAAACAAAATTTATATGTGAAAGCGGACTCTGTTTACTCGGAAATTATTGATTTGGCGATGGAACGCGTTAAAAATGATTCTAATGCGTACGCGCCGATTTTGGCAAGAGCCTATGAGCAAAAAGGAGATTTGTACTTATTACAAAATGAGGCGTATCAAGATGAAAGTGCTTATTTGAAAGCATTGAATTGGTATCAAATTGCGTTTAAATTTCAAAAAAATGTTGATAATAGAAATTTAAGTGGCATTTATACTAAATTGTCAAAACGTTATTTGGTTAAGTCGGATTATGTAAATGCCAATTTTTATTTAAAAAAGGCAGATGAAGCGATTGAAAAATCGGATGATATTGCACTTAAAGCGGTGATTCAAACCTTATTTGGTTCTTTGCATCAGCAACAAAATGAGTTGCAATTGGCAGAAAAACGTTTTACAATGGCAACGCGTTTGTATCAATCCTTGTCCCGCGAAAATCCAAAACAATATGAAGATTCATTAGCACAAAATGCTTATTATCAAGGTGTTTTATTTGAGCAAATGAATGAATATGTTAAATCGGAACAATTTTTTTTGGTGGCGTTGAAAATCAAACAACAATTAGCAGAGCATTTGCCCAAAACGTATCGCCCTAAAATGGCAGCAATTTATCAACATTTGGGAACGGTTTATATGTCATCTGGTGATACTTTGAAATCAGAAAATGCTTTTAATCAAGCGATTACAATTTATAATCAATTATCAACTGTTGAATCTAAAAATTATTATCAGGATGTAGCTGTAACGCAAATTCAATTAGGTAATGCGTATTACAGCAATGGCAATTTTGCAAAAGCAGAAGGCGCATTTTTAAATGCTTTAGAAGCGCGTAAAAACGCGCCTCTATCACAAGGCGACCCTGCATGGTTGGAAGAACAGGCGAATACACATTATAAACTTGGAAATGTATATAAGGCTTTGAATGAATATCTTAAATCCGAATCTGCTTTTACAGAATCGTTAGATTTATTGAACAAAGCGGGTGGCAATATTACTGCAACCTATCAATTAAGGGTTGCACAGACAGAACAAAATTTGGGTTTTTTGTACCAAACAAAAAAAGATTTTGAAAGTGCAAAGAAATCTTATTCAAAATCGCTTGATTTGTTTAATAAATTACCCAATCAAGATACCACTTTGTATTTTTCTGAAAAAGCGGCTTTGCAAGCGTCGTTAGGCGAAATGAATACTTACAACGCGCCTAAACGGGATTTGAGTAAATCAGAATCTTACTATTGGGAAGCATTAAAAATGTATAAGTCATTGATTATCAAGCAACCACAAATTTATAATGAACCATTAGCAAATGTTTATCAAGCATTGGGGCGGCTGTATCGGTTGAAAAAAGAACCTTTTTTTGCTGAAAAAGTATTGTTAGAAGCATTGGTTTTGCGCGAACAAACGGTTGCGAATCAGTCTTCTACGCAAGCTGCATCCTTAGCATATTTGAAAATGGATTTAAGTGGTATTTTTAGTGATAAAAAAGATTTTAGTACTGCCGAAAACTATTTGAATCAATCGGTCGAAATTTTTAAATCATTGAGCACAACGCGCCCTAATTACCAAAATGCTTTGATTAATAGTCAATTACAAATTATTGATTTATATATTTTGTTGAACGATTTGAAAAAAGCAGAAGCAGTATGTGACCAAATCTTGACTTCTTATAGGGCTTCGAGTACAACGACACAGGCTGGAATTGCTGGCATTTATAGGCGATTAGGCGATATTTCGATGGTGCAAAATAGTACAGCACGCGCTGAACAATCGTACCAAACAGGATTGAAAATGTTTCGTTCATTGAGCAATTCTAAAGATTTTGTTTCAGAAATTGCATTGATACAAATCGGTTTAGGCAAATTAGCAACGGCTAAAAAACAATGGAATCTTGCTGAAAGTGCTTATTCAGAAGCATTATTGTATCTACCCGATGCGCCTGATACGGTGATGTATGCACTTTCAGAGGCATGTATGCAGGCATCAGCGATTGAAACGGAGTCTGCAAAAAAAATTACCTATTTGCAAAAAGCAGAGCAATTGCAGTATTATATTTGTAAAAATGGTGTTAAGGCGGAATATTGCGCGGAGCAATATCCCAAAACTGCTTTGCAATTGACAATATTGTTATTAAAAAGTAAGAAATTTGCAGATGCCGAAATGGTTGCGACACGTGCAGCAGCATTTACGCCAAAATCAGCACCATTGCGGATGTATATGGCGCATGCGTTGTTGTTGCAAGGAAAGTATGAGGCGGCACAAAAAATATATACTGAATTAAAAGATATAATGGATAATAAAGGGCAACCGTATCGGTATTCGATGTTGGAAAGTTTGGAAAATTTGGAATTTGAAGGCGCGTTTACAACACAACCTGGTGGGAAAATTGAGCAAGTGATTAAATCATTGAAATAAATATCTGAGTGTAGATTTTTTAGATTCAGTGGATTTTTTTTGTAAAAATCCACTGAATCCAAAAAATCCACATTTAGACCATGTACACTCTTTTCAATTTTAATAAATTACTAATTTCTTCACTAAATTTCCAATTTTTACGATATAAGTTCCTGATAACCAATGATTTGTATCAATAAATGTTTTTCCACTCACGCTCGCTTGATACACAGGTTGCCCCAATAAATTCACAATTTGCAATGAAACCGTTTGATTCGCAGGTAATTCAAGCGTCGCGCCATTCGCCGTTGGATTTGGATATAAACGCACTTCTTCAAGCGTCAATTCGCCCGTCCCAACCCACTCATTACTTACCGCAAAAGTCGGCTGTTGAATTACAAAAGCACCTGTACCATTCGGTCGCCGTGCAAAACCTTTATCTGTAACTTGTTGATAATAAACAACTTCGTCAATTACATTGGTATCACGGTCTGAAAAAATTACGGATTCACCCGATGAGGTCAATTTAAAATTGGCGTGTAAACCTTGTTGAGTACCGTCTTCATCTGCCCAAATAATCAAATATCCATTCGCATGAATCGTCGTGCCAACAGGAAATTTCCATTTATCCCGATTCGCAGGGTCGTCGCTGAGGAAAAACCCACTCAAATCTACAGCACTTGCCGTTTTGTTGTGCAACTCTATCCAATCATCAAATTCGCCCGCAGGATCTGCCGCCGTAAACACATTTGAAGCCATGATTTCATTCACTGTCACAGACGTTATAGAAGACACATTCATTTTAACTTGATATATATATACATCATGCTCAGCCCCTTTTGGCATATAAGCGACTGTTCCATTGCCATCATTCGCCACTGCTTCGACATAAAAACGGACATAAGTGCCTCGCGCAAACGCAGGAATCGAACCTCCAAAAACACCATCATTTGCTGCCCCATCTTGATGTTGACCGTCATCGAACATCTGTGTTTTGTCAAAATAGCCGTCAAAACCTATTCCATAATACAAATTCACTCGCTGAATGCCCGCCGCAAAAGTAATATTTGCCTTCACATTACAAACTTGACTCGCCGTTGGCGTACTAAAATCGGTCGCGCTTGCTTTGTAAATGACATTTGAAATGGCGGGATAAGGGCGATTGACCTCTGTATTTGTCGAGTAAACCGAGCGACGACTGTTCAAGAAATTGGTAACAGCCGTTTTCGCTGCCACAAATTCTGCATTAGTATTATTTCGAATGGTTGCGGGTGTGACGAGTGAATCTATCATATTATAAAAATAATTCACTTTTTGATTAATCGTGTCAACCGACAAATTTTGCTCTAACATTGTGCGTACATGCGCCAAATAACGTTGACGCAAAGCGGGAACTGCCAATAATTTGTTTGGAATTGGAAAAGAAGGATTCGTTTCTTTGTAAAACGGACTCCATGATGCCGAAGTTGCCAAACTACCTAATGCCGTGTTACCATCATACTCAATCGGCGTGATGCGCCGCGAAGCCGAATCCCAATAAACGTAATAATCCATCCCACCTTTTTCAATATAACTATCGTCATCGCCAAACATTATTTCGTGAGCGACGAACCATAGCGCACGATCGGTGTCAAAAACCTTTTTTAAAGAATCTTCTATGGTTGCGGCAGGCAAAGTACCCATCGTAGCGCAAGCCTTCACCAAATCATCCCAAGGGCGCGCTTTGCTTGTTGCTTTGAGTGTATAATTGGGTTTATAACTATTGGTATCCAAACCGAGATTGTTCAAAGTGCAGGTTCCCGCACCAAAACCGCCGCCGCCAGCACCACTTGATTTTTCACCACGCCAGCGAGTGCCATCATTATTCAAAAACCATTCTCCAAAAAACTCTTTATTCAAAACTTGCACGTTCGGGTACACGCCAAAACTTTGCCCATTAATTTTTAAATGAATGTAATTGCCTTTCGCAGCAGGAATATGTCGGCGATTGTAATCCAAATACAAGACTTCATGCATCATAGATGGGTCTTCAAAAGCATTATTGAAATGGAGGGTTTGATAACCTTTCAAATCTTGAAGCGGGTCAAGATAATCCATTTTGATACTGAATGATTTTTTTTGACTTGTAACCCGTTGATAAGACGTATTGCCGCGAAAACGAACGCCTACATTCGGATAACTTTTGCCTTTGTATGTCAAAGTAGCGGGTAAATCTGTTTTAGTAGCGTAATTATTCGTCAATAATGTCCAATAATTGGCTTGTGTGAAGGTCAACTCGACAGTTTCTACCGTAGATTGATTGTAAAAACCTGTGGAGGGAATATTGCCTGTTACTAAACGGCGACCGTTTGATTCAAAGTGCATTCTTTCTGGAACATGTTGAGCTACAACAAGTTGTGAAAGCAATGTACATAATGAAAAAGTTAATATTTTATTCATATTTATATATTTTAAGAATATGTTAGAAACACGCACAATATAATGATAAGGTTGCGTTTTTGGTTTTTACAATCCCGAAAATAAAAGTAAAATGTTATTAGGTGGGCAACTAAAAAATGATAATTTTGCGCTTGCAAAGTTTTTCGGGAGCACCCAACTTTGCATTTTTTACAAACAATCATAGGATCATTCTTAAATTTTTATGGCAACATTGACTAAAACCGAATACTTTAAAGGTATTCCAAACATTCCATTCGAAGGGAGAAAATCGGATAATCCGTTGGCTTTCAAATGGTATGATGAAAATCGCATGGTTGCGGGCAAATCTATGAAAGAACATTTGCGCTTTGCGATTTGCTATTGGCACACATTCTGCGGAACGGGCGGCGATCCGTTTGGCGTAGGCACAAAAGACTTTCCGTGGAATCGCGCTAAAGACGCAAACAGTCGCATGAAGGCGAAAATGGATGCTGCATTTGAATTTTTCACTAAAATTCACGCGCCCTATTGGTGTTTTCACGATATTGATGTCGCGGAAGACAGCGAAAATATCGCAGAATATGAAAATCGGTTAGCCGCGATGACCGATTATGCGAAGCAAAAACAGGCTGAAACGGGTGTAAAATTGTTATGGGGGACGGCAAATTTGTTCAGTCATCCGCGTTATATGAACGGCGCGGCAACCAATCCAGATTTTGCAGTGGTTGCCCGAGCAGGCGTTCAAGTTAAAAATGCTTTGGATGCGACGATTGCTTTGGGCGGTGAAGGCTACGTTTTTTGGGGTGGGAGAGAGGGCTACATGTCGCTTTTGAATACCAATATGAAACGAGAATTAGACCATTTGGCGCAGTTTTTAACAGTTTCTAAAAATTATGCTCGGTCAAAAGGCTTTAAAGGCAAATTTTATATTGAACCGAAACCTTGTGAACCCACTAAACATCAATATGATTACGATGCCGCAACTGTCATTGGTTTTCTAAAAAATTATGGTTTGGCGGATGATTTTCAATTGAATTTGGAGGTCAATCACGCAACATTGGCAGGGCATACCTTTCAACACGAATTGCAAGTCGCGGCGGATAACAAAATGTTAGGTTCGATGGATGCAAATCGCGGCGATAATCAAAATGGTTGGGACACCGATCAATTCCCAATGAATATTGGTGAATTGACTGAATCCATGTTAGTTATTTTGGAAGCGGGCGGTTTTAAAACGGGTGGCATTAATTTCGATGCCAAAACGCGTCGAAATTCAACGGATTTGGAAGACATTTTCCTGGCGCATATTGGTGGAATGGATGCTTTTGCGCGGGCACTTGTGGTTGCGGATGCGGTTTTGACCAAATCACCTTATAAAAAAATTCGCACGGAACGATATGCATCTTTTGATACAGGTTCGGGTGCGGCTTTTGAAAAAGGCTCTTTGAAATTGGAAGATTTGCATCAGTTGGCAACGACAAGCGGCGAACCGAAACAACGGAGTGGCAAACAAGAGTGGTTGGAAAATATTATTA
>JBEEMZ010000139.1:0-12693 GCA_041192405.1 Bacteroidota bacterium
CAATTTTCAATGACTTTTAGAGCAATTTCCATTATCACAAGGATTGAAACTTTGCGTGTCGTCCTGACGGGTTGCGACATACGGCTCTTTTAAAGCAATTTCCATTATCACAAGGATTGAAACTTAATTTAAAACTTGAATCATGCGAAGTCGTTTTTTCTTTTAGAGCAATTTCCATTATCACAAGGATTGAAACTTTGTTTTGGTGCGGGCGTTTCAACCAGTTCCCAATCTTTTAGAGCAATTTCCATTATCACAAGGATTGAAACAAACGGCGATGCGGCTGCATTTGGAACCCGTATTAGCTTTTAGAGCAATTTCCATTATCACAAGGATTGAAACAAAATCCCCGCGCAATCGCCCCAACACGCCCTATACACTTTTAGAGCAATTTCCATTATCACAAGGATTGAAACTTTGCGGGTCAAATGTCGTCAGTATTGCACCCGCAAACTTTTAGAGCAAATTCCATTATCACAAGGATTGAAACTCCGAAAATGATAACACTGTGCATTTGAGATGTTTCTTTTAGAGCAAATTCCATTATCACAAGGATTGAAACCTTTTGGCTTAGATAGTAATGCTTATACTACTTATTTGTTAAAATTATAATATGTTTTTTGCTCACAGATTTCGCAGATTTTTTCGCAGATTTTCGCAGCATGAAGGTTCTAAGAATCCGAATCAGCGAAAATCGGCGGGAAAATATCCTTTTTCAGATTCTAACCTTTTTCTCTCGTTCAACCTGACATTCAGACTTACATGTAACATAGTTTAGAAACTTCGGGCAATATCACTTCAAATCGTTGAAAACGATGATTTCCTCCTTCAAATGAAGTGGTATTATCAAAAATACCTTGATTCAAACGAGTATCCAACACCTCATCCCATTTCTAAAAAAACCAATGTTTTTTCTTTGTAAAGATTCTTTTCCTTTTTACTCAACGCATCCAACATTTTTTGAGTAAAAATATAGGTTTCGCCTGTTTCATAAATGGTTTGCTCTTGATTGATTTTATAAGCCATCATTTTAGATGGAAATAAACACGGATTCAACAACACTTTTTTGCATTGATAGTAATTGGATAATTGGCTCGACCAATAGCCACCTAAGGAAGTGCCAATCAGCAGGAGTGGATTCGAAGGTTTGAACGAGTCTATTTGTGCCCTCAAATGATGGAACACTTTATCATAATTGTCCAAGGCTTTGGAATCATATTCCAAACCCGCAACCGTTTCCTCTTTAAAAAACGCTTGTAATTTTTTCAATTTTTCTGAATTGGCACTTGCATTCAGCCCATGAATGTAAAATATCATGATTACGCTTATTTTTTTTAAAATATTGTGCGAAATGAGCCACAAATTTCACAAATTAATGCTGTTTTTCATAGAAATCCACGAAATTTCTGGTGGGTTGGAAAAATCATCTTGCACCTAAATTCATAAAATGGCATGTCACATTTTATCAAAAAACATTTTTTTTAGATTTTTTTTTATTGCTCACCTTTAATCGAATCATCATCAACTCCTCAATAGATTTGTACCTAACAAAATGAAAGTTGGGTACTAAGTAACATAATCAGTTGCTCATTTATAACCATCACTTAGAGATTCTTTTTACCGCATTTTAATCTGTTTGATATGGCAGGTTAAACACAAATCTATTGTTTTATATAAATAAAAAATAATAAAGATGAAGTTACTTCACGCCTCAAATGCTTTGGCAAACTATTTTACAGTACTTGCCTTTTTGCTCCCTTCAGCATCAGAGGCGCAAATTCAAGGTAAAGTGTATCGAGACTTCAATGCCAATGGCGTATTTGATTCTACCAGCACTTTTAAAGAAATTGGTTTGTCGGGTATCACGGTCACTGCTTACAATGCCGCAGGTGTATCTGTCGGCACAACTATCACGAATAGTACGGGCAATTATACCATCGCATCCATCTCGGGTGCAATGCGTGTGGAATTTACAGGCTTGACGAGAGGCGATTTTGCGGGACCCAGAGGCGCGAATAGTGGTACGAGTATTCAATTCGTCACGGCACCTGCAACAAATATCCATTTTGGATTGAATTATCCACAAGAATATTGTGGTTCGACCAACCCTACATTGGCGACTCCTTGTTACATCAACGGCGACCCTCTGAATGGAGGGACAGCAGCCGTTGGCGATGTTTTCGTTGGTTTTCCTTTTAATGCGACACAATACGATGTACCAACCAACCACTATGCAACAGGTAGCCAAATCGGTTCTACTTGGGGCGTTGCCTATCAGCGACAGACCAAAACACTTTTTACAGCTGCTTTTTTAAAACGGCATGTTGGTTTGGGACCATTAGGCATCGGCGGCATCTATAAAGTAGATGGCACCAGTCTCATACCTGCTTCTAACAATTTTGTAGATGTCAAAACGATTGGTATTGATGTCGGTACGGTGGTTTCTAACGCCGTTAGAGGTCTGTTGAACGACGAAACGCAACCTAATAATGATGCGCCCGCTGTTTTTGACCAAATTGGCAAAGTGGGCATGGGTGACATGGATATTACGGACGATGACAAAAAACTGTTTTTGACCAATTTGAACGACCGAAAACTCTACTCTATCATTATTGACTCGGACAATAACACCGCAACGGCTCCAACGGCGGCGGATGTGCAATCTTATACCATTCCTAATCCCAATTGTACGAATGGGGTAGCGCGTCCATTTGGCTTAAAAATCTATAAAGGGAACGTTTATGTAGGCGTTGTATGCACTGCCGAGAACGTAGGCGGTACTGTTAATAATATGTACGCCTATATCTATGCGCTGGACTTAACCACAGGTTTATTTAATGCGACCCCAGTTTTCTCTTTTCCATTAAACTATCCCAAACTATCTGTCGAAGCACTTGATGGTGCGGGCTGGCAACCTTGGACGGCAAATCATACGGATTTCGCTTTTACGGATGAAGGCTCTAATTATCGTGTTATCCGCCCTCAACCCATGTTAGTAGATATGGCTTTTGATGTGGATGGTTCAATGATACTCATTTTCATTGACCGTACAGGGCATCAATATGGTTTCCGAAATTATTCACCCGATGTTGCAGATTCTCGTCTTTTTAATGCAGAAGTGGGTGGTGACATCTTGCGCGTTGCTAATGTCAATGGCATTTTTCAATTAGAACACAATGGCACAGCAGGTGCATTGACAGGCGCAAATGTTGGCAACAATGGCGGGCCTGGTACGTTGTCGGGTAGTAGTTATACCGCACCTTATGGCGAATTTTACGATGATGAAACCATTGCTACCGTTCACAATGATTGCATACAAGGCGGTGCGGTTGTGTTAGCGGGGAGCGAGCAGGTTGCGGTTTGCACGATGGATCCGATGAACTGGACGACGGGAGGCATCGTCACCTGGAGCAACACGACAGGGCAACAAGTCAATCAATATGAACTTTACAGCAGTAATGTTCAAAATTTTGGCAAAGCCAATGGCTTAGGCGACCTTGAGATGTTGTGCGCACCTGCACCGATTGAAATTGGCAATCGCGTATGGGCTGATACGGACAAAGATGGTATTCAAGACGCGGGCGAAGCGGGTATCAATGGTTTAACGGTTCAATTATACGCCGCGAATGGTACAACGCTTTTAGCTTCCACCACGACAAGCGGCAATGGCAATTACTATTTTTCCTCACTCACAACAAGCAGTTTAACTTACAATACAAATTACATTTTAAAATTTCCAACCACATCGGGCGCGTTAGGCATTACGACGACAAATAGTGGTACCAATGATAATATTGATAGCGATGTTGCGGCGAATGGGCAACTGAGTTTTACGACAGGGAATGCAGGACAAAATGATCATAGTTTTGATATAGGTTATGCAAGTTGTACTACTCCGACCACTCCGACCTTGAGTTCGCCGCAAAATAACCCATGTCCTACAACCACAGTCAATCTAAATGCGCTTTCAGCTTCCTTGACTCCATCTGTGACGGGCGGCGTTTTTGAATGGCATGTATCCAATAGTGCGGGTGCTGCCTTCGTTAGTAATCCGACGACGGTCACGAATGGCATTTATTATCTTTTCGAGAAAGCACCTGTTGCAAATTGCTATTCTACTGCGCAAGCCGTGACTGTAACGATTCAAACTTGCTGCCCTGTTAGTATTTGTTTGCCTGCGTCGGTGCTGCGTAATAATTGAATGTAAATGGGTTCAAATGATTTTACCTGCCATTTTGATAAAGAGAGCATCATTAGGAAGTAGGGGCAGGTCGTGACCTGCCTTTTTATTGGATCAATTGTTTTTTGAGGAACAAGCCTTTTTAAAAGATGAATTTCAAAACTTGTATGTTGCCCTTTTCAAAAATAATGCAGTCCATGAAACCATTGTGGCAGCTTTAGCAGCTAAAAATAAAGGCTTGACTCGCAACGAAATCATACAAGCATCGGGTATAAAAAGTGGTGGCGGTCTCTCTATGGTTTTAGAGGAGTTGGTACAATGTGGTTTTATTAAACAAGTTTTTCCGATAACCAAATCAAAAGACGATAGTTTATACCGATTAGTGGACGAATTTTCACTATTTTACTACAAGTTTTTGGCACCAAGACAAGAAAATAACAATTGGTCGCTTATTACACAAAGACAACAGTTTAAAATTTGGTCAGGCTATGCTTTTGAAAATCTATGCTTTAAACACATTACACAAATAAAACAGGCATTGAGTATTGGTGGTGTGTTGACGAATGAATATTCTTACACTTTTAAAGGAAATAACGATACAAAAGGAATTCAAATTGATATAATGATTGAACGTGCCGATAATTGTATAAACCTTTTGGAAATAAAATTTCATGATAAAGAATTTGTGGTTTCCAAAGATTATGAACAAGCATTGAGAGAAAAAGTCGCCATTTTCAGAGAACAAACGCGGACACACAAAAGCATTTTTGTCACGATGCTTTCTGCTTTTGGTGTCAAAAAAAATGAACATTATTTAAGTGTTGTGACAAATCAATTGCTGATTGATGATTTGTTCACTTGATTCAAAGTAAAAAATAGTGAAGTTATTTTTTTTAATTAAAAAAAATAGTTCTAAAACCTATTTTTTCTAAAAAGCATTGTATTTTTGGCAGATTTTCAAAAAAGCACGTATAAGATTTGCATTTAATTCCAAATAAAGCAAATCAATATATTGTATCTTATTTTAAAACAATCTTTTATAAAACTAAAAAAAAATGTCAAAAGCAGCTAAGCCGATACGCCCTACTACGCCCACGACTCCAAGAACAGGTACTTCAAGTGCCGCCGCGCCAATGACGCGCACCCTCAAAGAGGAATCAGAAGGTTTTTTCGGCAAAAAAAATGACATCTTAATCTTCGGACGCGAAAATTATCGCTGGATGGCGATTGGTTTCGGCTTGGTCATGGCAGGGATGTTCTGCATGATGGGCGGCGGACAGCCCGACCCAAATGCTTGGGATGAATCCATTATTTATAGTCCGCGCATTATGGTAATTGCGCCGATATTGATTTTGGCGGGTTTAGTCGTTGAAATCTATGCAATTTTCAAAAAAACAAACGAGTAATTGCGGATTGTGGATTTCGGATTTCGGAATGCGTTGATAATCAATGTATTAGTTGGAAAAATCCGAAATCTGCATTCCGAAATCCGAAATCTACTAACTCATTATGACGTATTTACAAGCGATTATTCTCGCTATTGTGGAGGGCATTACCGAATATTTGCCCGTTTCCTCGACTGGACACATGGTGATTACTTCCTCTTTGATGGGGATTGGCAAAAGCGAATTCACCAAATTGTTTGAAGTGGTGATTCAAATGGGCGCGATTCTGGCGGTTTTGGTGCTGTACTGGAAACGCTTTTTGCAAAGTTTCAATTTTTACCTCAAATTGGCGGTTGCTTTTTTACCTGCGGCGGTCTTTGGGTTGCTTTTTTACAAACATATTAAAGCATTATTGGAAAGTCCGACGACGATTGCAGTGGTATTATTGTTAGGTGGCATTGTGTTACTCTTTGTGGATCAATGGTTTGCGAAAAATGAAGCGTTGCCACAACAAGAAGAACCTGATTTTATGACCGCTTTAAAAATTGGTGGTTTTCAAGTTTTGTCCATGATACTTCCTGGTTTGTCGCGTTCGGCGGCGACGATTATTGGCGGTTTGACACAAGGTTTGAACCGCGAAAAAGCTGCTGAATTTGCGTTTTTCCTCGCCGTTCCAACCATGGCGGCGGCTTCTGCAAAATCAGGTTTGGAATATTACAAAGAGGTGAAAAAAGGTATTTTACCCGCTTTGACATCGCATGAAATCAGCGTTTTAGCTGTTGGAAATGTAATTGCATTTATCGTTGCGATGGTTGCGATTAAAACTTTTATCGGATTTTTGAACCAAAACGGTTTCAAAATGTTTGGGTATTATCGGATTATAATTGGATTACTAATTTTAGGATTACAATTCGCGGGCGTACAATTATTTTTGTAACTCGTTGATTATCAAAACTATATGAATCATTCGTTGCAAGCAGTCAAACAACGCTTCGGCATTATCGGCACATCTAAAGGGTTGGATGCGGCGTTGGATACCGCTTTGCGCGTTGCCGCCACCGACCTAACCGTATTGATTACGGGCGAAAGTGGGGTCGGAAAAGAGGTTTTTTCAAAAATCATCCACAGTTTTAGTTCGCGGAAACATCAACCTTTTATCGCGGTCAATTGCGGCGCGATTCCAGAAGGAACGATTAATTCGGAACTTTTTGGACATGAAAAAGGGTCGTTCACGAGTTCGGTGGGCGACCGAAAAGGCTATTTCGAAACGGTCAATGGCGGCACTATTTTTTTGGATGAAATCGGCGAAATGCCTTTGAATACTCAACCTTTATTATTGCGTTTGTTGGAAAATGGGGAATTTACACGCGTCGGTTCGTCGAAAACGGAGAAAACGGATGTGCGTGTTGTCACTGCAACAAATGTCAATTTGGTAGAAAATGTCGCAGGAGGCAGATTTCGAGAGGATTTGTATTATCGTTTGAACATTGTGCCGATTCGCATTCCGCCTTTGCGCGAGCGTCGAGATGATATTTATTTGTTATTTCGGAAATTTTCGATTGATTTTGCTGAAAAATATCGGATGCAGCCTGTGACTTTGGACGATAGAGCGCAAATTTTGTTGGAAAACTATCCATTTCCAGGAAATATTCGGGAATTGAAGAATATGGCAGAACAATTATCGGTTTTGTCGCAAGAACGGTTGATTACGGCTGAAAAATTCATGGATTGGATGCCCCATATTTTGAAACGCAATTTACCCGCCATGTCGAAACCGTCAAATGAAAGCCTTCCTTTGAACGAACGCGATATTTTGTATAAATTGCTTTTCGGGATGAAAGATGATTTAAATGATTTAAAATCATTGGTTTATGAATTAATTAAAACCAACAATTTAAGCGTTCCGAATATGAACGTGGTGCAATCCAATCGCCTACCCGCGCCCGCGAATGGGACGCGTTCCGAAGTAGATTTTGAAGATTTGCCCCGCAATTCTGATAAAATGAGTGATTTGATTTATGAGCGTGCAAATCAACAAAACATTGCAAATCAACGTTTTACAGAAAACGCTAATCATGCAAAAGCTGCTCAACCCATTATTTTGACAAAACCGCAAGATTCATTTGACGTGCATGAGGAAGTGGTGGATGAGAGTTTGTCGTTGTTGGAAAACGAAAAACGGCAGATTGTAAAAGCGTTGAAAAAGCATCATAATCGTAGGAAAGAAGCTGCCAAAGATTTAGGCATTTCAGAAAGAACGTTATATCGTAAAATTACTGAATATGGATTAGAGCCTTAACCGACCAAAAGATTCAAAATAAAGTTATTCAAAATAGTAATTTTAATCAATGTCATATTGCCGTTATCAACTTCGTGTTGATGCGGCGATTTTTATTTTGCCGCGAATTGCCCGAATTCAAATAAATTATTAAAAATAAAAATAATTCGTTTGATTTCGGGCAATTTGTGGCAAAACAAAAACGTCGAAAGTTTTGACAACCTCCGACGTTTTGTTACATTATATTAGAAATTTTACGCTTTCCTACCTACGTGATTTTCAATGACTTTGCATAATTTTTTAAAAATGCCGTCAATCGAGCCAACGCCTTCCACCACAAGCGATTTACCAAATTGCGCATAATAATGTGCAACAGGAGTGGTTTCTTTGCGATACACTTGAATGCGATTCCGAACAATTGCCTCATCGGTATCATCGGCGCGACCCGAATTTTTACCTCTCAGCGTGATGCGTTGCACGATTTCATCTTCCTCAACGGTCAATTCTACCAAAGCCGAAATCGTTTGATGTTTTTCGAGCAATAATTTATCAAGGGCTTCCGCCTGCGGAACCGTGCGCGGAAAACCATCGAAAATATAGCCTTTTACATCAGGATTTGCCTCCACCCGCTTGCGCAACATGCCAATCGTCACAGCGTCAGGCACTAATTCGCCCTTAGCGATGTAGCTTTTCGCCAGCAAACCCAATTCAGTATTGTGGCTCATCTCGTAACGGAACAAATCGCCCGTAGAAATGTGCAACAATCTGTATTTTGCAACCAATTTTTCCGCTTGCGTTCCTTTGCCAGAACCCGGCGGTCCGAATAAGATTAAGTTCAACATTTCCAAAGATGCAAGGATTCGTTGTTTGATGAATAATTGTTAAAACAATTTATGGATAACTATTGCAAAATTAACCATTTTTTTGAATAGTTGTTCATAACAAAGGCGAAGATTGTAAATTCCATTCAATATTTCATCTTTTTGGCTGAAAAAAAATAAAATTTCTTTTAAAATGACTTCTACCCAATTTTAGACTTAAAATGAAAATCGTAATTGTTTACTAAATTGGGACTTAGTGTAATCCATGTTCTAATTGTACCAACTCACTTTTGACAGGTTGTCCAAAAAAATGACAACTATTTCGGTCAAATAAAGTCGTTGAATCCGTTGTTAAGAAACGGCGTTGCCCATTTTTAGAACATAATGTTTCAATTTCGGGATGCCGATGCAAATAATCCGTCAACCGATTTGCCACAATGTCACCTTGCGAGAGAATTTGAACCCGTTTTGGCAGATATTGACGCAATTTCGGCATCAACAACGGATAATGCGTACAGCCCAATAAAACTAAATCTATTTCAGATGATTTTTTTATCAAATGCGTAATGTGTTGTTGCACAAAGTAATCTGCGCCTTTCTGCAAATGTTCTCCATTTTCAATCAACGGAACCCACATTGGACAAGCCTCTTGATGCACCCGCACAGACGGGTAAAATTTTTCAATTTCAATCGGATAGGATTCCGATAAAACCGTCCCTGTCGTCGCAAAAATGCCAATATGATTGGTTTTCGTCATGCTTCCAATGATTTCAGTGGTCGGTCGAATCACGCCAAGTACCCTGCGATTCGGCGCGATTTGCGGCAAATCCAATTGTTGAATATTGCGCAAAGCCTTTGCAGAAGCCGTGTTACACGCCAAAATCACTAAATGACAATTTTGTTGAAACAAATGTTTGACACATTCCAACGTGTATTGATAGACCGTTTCAAAAGAGCGATTCCCGTAAGGCGCACGGGCATTATCGCCGAAATAGAGGTAATCATATTGTGGTAATTGCGCGGTCAACGTTTTAAGAATCGTCAAACCGCCGTAACCTGAATCAAAAATCCCAATTGGAGTCATAATTGTATGTTTTTTTTTGAATTGAAACCTAAAAAGGTCAAGCATTCCGTTCAAATAAACATCATGCTTGACCTTTTTTAAGAAACGAAAACTTAAATTTTCTTTTTTTGCCCTTTTTGAATGATTTCGTGTACTTGTTTCATTGGCAATTCCGTCAAAGAAGCTAATAATTCTACCGACAAACCTTTTTCATATCCATTTAAAATCACTTTAATGGCTGATTTTTTTTCACCTTGTATTTCGCCGTCATAAAACGCAGTATCGGTCACATTTTTCAAATCCCGATATTGTTTTACACTTCCTTCATAAGCCCGACGCTCTTCTCGGGTCAAGTTTGCCATATCCGCGATTTTAAACACTTTGAACAGAATGCCTTTCCGAAACAGTTCGGGTACTTCTTTTTTTTTCATAATGATTCAATCTATAAGTTAAGTTCTGCCTCTTTGAATAATTTTCAAGACTTCTGTGATTGTCAACTTGGTGAGTTTTGCTAATGATTCCGCCGAAAAGCCTTCTTCATGCCCATTTAAAATAATCTCTTCTTCTTTTTCCATTTTGCCTTCGATTTTACCATCATAAAACGCAGTATCAGTCACATTTTTCAAATCCCGATATTGTTTCACACTTTCTTCATAAGCCCGACGCTCTTCTCGGGTCAAGTTTGCCATATCCGCGATTTTAAACACTTTGGACAGAATGCCTTTCCGAAACAGTTCGGGCACTTCTTCTAAATCGGGCAAATTTTTTAAAATGTAAAGCCAATTGTCTTGCGGCGTAAGCAATTCAATTAAGGTTTTGTTAAAACGCGGCATTGCCAAATAAACATACAATAATTTGTCATAAAAAGGACGATTATATTGGTCTTTGAGTTCCACGAAATACACGACCGTTCCTTCGGGAATGGCTTTATCCTCATCGAAGACAAAATCTAATACACTCACAACATAAATCGGTGCCAATTTGAAATCCCATTCGATTTTTTCTTCCTCTTGTTTGATGCCTTTTTTGGCTTGCGCTTGAACCGGAAACGTGGTATAAAACAACGCCCGATCTTTGAAATAGGTTTGTTTGGCTTTCTGCATTTCGACGATGAATTTGGAACCGTCAACCCCTTCACAATAAAGGTCATAAATGGCTCTACGGTCAAAGACCGTTAAACCCGATTGATCATTCGGTTTGTACATGAGCGTCACAATCTTATGAGGTTCCGGAAGTAACGTATTTAAAAAATCAATCAGAAGGTCTTTATTTTCTTCTTCGCCGAATAATTTTTTAAACCCAAAATCGGTAAACGGATTGATAAACTGAGTGGCTTTTTTCATAATAGTTTAATTTTGAAGCAAATTTAAACTATTTTTGCCAATTCAACAACTCCTTTTTAATTAGAAAAACCCCATTCTATTTCAACAGTTCGTAAACTTTTTCAAAAAAATGAGATAATTCTTTGCGTGAAGGATTTTCTTTAAGTTTAAACAATTGATTATCAATGGAAATGCTTTTTTCACCAAAACATTTAGCATAACCGCAACCAAAACACCATTCCAAATAATTCAATATTTTATCGTGTTCATTATAGAAAACAAGCGCATTTTGAGACACATCGCTTTCGCACTGATGTGTTTTAGAGGCGGTGCTTGACCCATTTTTGAATAAAGTGGCTAATCTATCCCAATCCAAAGTCTGAAGCACATTCGATGAAGATGCTTTTGACTTCACATCTTGTTTGTTTTGGGGTTCATAATTAGCATAACTCATTGCATTTTTAAACAAATAGAGATAAACATTTTGTGTCTTAACTTTAATTATAGTAACATTTTCTGACGGCAAAAAGATTGGAGGTGTTAACAAACTTGGTGGCGGTTGCAACATAATCGAACGCGTTTCATCACCATTGCCGCAAGGAAACTTCTGTTTTTTTTGCGGCAACGAAATATGCGCAGGAATCGAATCCGCAGCATTTATTGGCACCAAATCCGACGCATTATCTATCAAAACATTCCCATTGTAAGGAAATAAAGTGGGCGTTTTGTAAAAAACTTCAATCATCAAATAATAATAATCCGCTTTTGGCTGCAATTTGAACGTAAAAAGTTCCCAATCCATATTTTCAACCAGTTCACTTTCAGCTAATTTTTCCGTTTTTTGGCAAGATTGAGTGCCGCCCCAAATCCGAACCACCACTGGCGTAATATAATTGACATCTTTATTCGTCAATTTGCTCTTGCTCACGTAACATGCAGACCGACACATTTGCAAACTGAATTTGTAACAAATATCTTTTTGCAAAGGCATTTCAAGTTTTTGCCCGATGGACTCCCAAGTTTCATTATCGCGCACGACCATACCGAGATACGTTTTGCCATGTTTAGCAGGTTTGGAGACTTGAAAGACTCCATTAGGGTGTACATCGGGTGGCGTTTCGGTTTGAAAACCGCAATCTATCCAGCCTGTTGGCACCTGTGCAGGTTGCGGAAAATCTTCAAAAGAAGGATTTTCTAATTTGATAACTTGTTGAGCATCAATGCATTGCGGCGCAATGAGGGTGAGCCATAAGCTCATTTGAAAAAAATGTTTTACCATCATTTGAAGGATTGTTTTGTGATTGAATCCGTTAAATGCACCTATTTCGACTTGTTAAATCGTTCTTTTCAGAAAAAGATAGATGCCAAAAATCATTAAAATTGGAACGGTAAAGATAGTAAAACCAATCATATTTCCCAACAGCGATATAATTAAAAAAATCGTTGCGAGGTGTCCAAAATACGTTGTTTTGGTTTCAAAATCGTTCAAAAACAAACCTTTCAAAATGCCTATCATCAACAATCCTAACAATGCAATAAATTGATTATCAATATTTTTTATAAAATTAAAATCCATCATAAAACTTGCAATCGTTGCCAATCCAATATACAACCACCGATAAAAAGCATTAAAATCGGGCGCAC
>JBEEMZ010000140.1:0-12621 GCA_041192405.1 Bacteroidota bacterium
ATGGCGTTGGTTGGAAGCGAAATTGAAAGCAAATGAGCCTGTTAAAGAATACGAATTTGCAAAAACGTTGGCGCGTTTTCGGGGGGAACAACCGTTATACTATGGCGAGAGTTTTGATGCGATTATTGGGTATCGTGGCAATGGTGCGATTGTGCATTATCACCCCGATGCACAACATTCTGCGCCGATTTTGCCCGCAGGCATCTTGTTAGCAGACTCAGGAGGGCAATTTGAGGACGGAACGACCGATATTACACGCACTGTTGCGCTTAGTGCGCCGACAGATGAGCAATGTTTTCATTATACGTTGGTATTGAAAGGGCATATTCAATTGGCAATGTTGCAATTTCCGAAAGGAACACGGGGCGTTCAGATGGATACGTTGGCGCGAATGGCATTGTGGCAACATGGGTTGAATTTTGGTCACGGCACAGGTCACGGCGTTGGATTTTTCATGAATGTGCATGAACCGCCGCAAGGTTTTGTGTCTTCATTGGCGTTGCGCGGGACGACGGTGATGGAAATTGGGATGCTGACTTCTAATGAACCTGGTTTTTACAAGACGGGCGAATACGGGATTCGGATTGAAAATTTGATGTTAACGGTGCCATCTGTGACAACAGAATATGGCGATTTTTTGAAATTTGAAACCGTTACTTATTTTCCAATTGATACGACCTTGATTCAACGCAATTTGTTGGAAAAGACAGAGCGCAAATGGTTGAATGATTATCATAAAATGACTTATCAAAAAATTGCACCTTTGTTGAATGCAGAAGAAAAAGTTTGGTTGAAACAAAAATGTGCGGCAATTTGAATTAGGAATGAAGGAATTTTAAAGAATTAAGGACGTATCTGCGTCCTTAATTCCTTCATTCCTAATTCAAATAAGCCTTCGCGTAAAGCCGATGTTCAGAATCTTTTCGCACCGTTATGAACTTTTTTGGAAGTTTTCTGTTTTGTATTTTTAAATCCATCACTATGACAAACGATTCTACTACAAACAAAACGGGCTTAACACCCGATGAAATCAATCTCCATCAGATTGATGATAAGGTTTTCCGAGCCACGATGCAAAACAAACCCGCATTCTTGCTTTTATTGGAACAATTTGTGCCGACCGAGTTGACGCAACACATTGATTTCGAGTCCTTAGAGTTAGACAATACCGAGTATGTCATGGCGCAACTCAAGAAACTACAATCGGATGTTGTTTGGCAAGGACAGTTTAAAGGGAAACCATTGAAAATCATTGTGCTTTTAGAGCATAAAAAAAGTTTCGACCGCGAGATTTTTATTCAACTTTTGCTGTATCTTTGTTGCATTTGGTTGGTTGATTTGCACGGCAATAAACCGTTCAGTTGCATTTTACCGATTGTCGTGCATCAAGGAGCTGGGGGTAAAGTTTGGGAAACGCGGGATTTTCATCATTTTTTTGCGCATGTGCCGCCCGAATTTCTGGTTCATATTCCGAATTACCGATTCTTGTTGACCAATGTGCAACGCGAGCCGCCCACTAAAATTTTGGGGTTGCCCGAAGATAATTTGTTGAGAGCCTTGTTTTTAATGTTCCAATGCAACGAAGATGAGGAAAAAATCAAACAATATTTTGCTGAGATTTTTAAATTCTATCAAAATCAACCTCATTTGCAACTGGTTTTACAAACCTATTTGCTGTATATTATGGCATCGTTCAATATGACCATTGAACAAATTTTGGCATTAATGGATTCTATTTCACCTCAATCAAAAACGGAAATTATGACAACGTATGAAGTGTTAGTATCGAAAGGAGAAGTTCAAGGATTTGCCAAAGGCGCAAAAGTAGAGCGCCTCAAAATGATTTGGAACGCTCACCTGCGCCAAAAAACGGTTACTGAAATCTCCGAATGGGTTCCCATGCCTCCAAGTTTGATTAACAAGTGGCTCAAACGCTTCGTGTGGATGCAAGAAGGCGAAGCGGAAGGCTTAACGCCTGCTGAAATTATGCTCAAAGTGAATGAATTAGCTGCCGAACCTGCGGTGACAGAGTTAGAGGTGGTCACTTTATTGGCGTTTTTCAAGGAGCAGCCCGCGCCGAAAACCAAGAAAAAACGGGTTAAAAAAGATTGATTTGAAACCGTTAGAAACGTTCACAAAATAGTTATAAAATTGACTAATTCATTGATTATCAATTATTTAAAAATCGTTGAGGTTGAAAAGGAATTCATTATCCACAAAATAAAATTCGGTTTTTGTCATTCCGAAGGAATCTTTTATGGTTTTAACGGTTCCTGCGGAATGACAAACATCACTGTTGCAATCTCAGCGGTTTGAAGGGTTTTCAACAAGTGATTGATGTCGGATTCGAGTTTGAGGCGAATCTTTTCGACGCGTTGTTGCCCTTTGGACTGGTCGCAAGTTCGGAAAAACAATAAACACACGCCCGTACTAATCACCAAAGTCACCAAAAAGAGAATTATATTTTGTTTCATATAGTCAAAATTTGTAAGAACAAAATTACAACTTTTTGAGGAACGTGCGAATGTAAATTTATAAGAATTTAAAACGAGAAAGCACTTAATTTAAGTGATTTGGAACGTTAAAGGAACAAAAAACTTTTGTTTCTTTGTAACTTTGTCCTCTTTTGTTCTTAAAAAATCATAATGACGCACTTTTCAATTCGTATTACATTCATAATCAACCTTTTAACATTCATTGGTTGTGCAAACATCATCGCGCCGACGGGCGGCAAAAAAGATATTAGCCCCCCCGCAAATCGTCAAAGCGCGATCCACACCGAATTTACAAACGCTGTTTAAAAAACAAGATATTCATTTAGTTTTTGATGAGTGGTTAAAATTGGAAGATGTTTATAATCAAGTGGTGGTTTCGCCGCCGTTGAATGAGCGTCCCGAAGTCACTTTGGATGGCAAAACCATACATGTTAAGTTTGCAAAAGACGAGATTTTGCGTGAAAATGCTACTTATACCATCAATTTCGGCAACGCCGTCAAAGATTTTACCGAAGGAAATCCTGCTGCTGACTTGCAATTTGTCATTTCAATTGACGCAATTTTTATATATTTTTAAAACAAATTTTTTATTTTTCACAACAAATTATTTAAAAAGTGGTCAGATTTTGGATTAATACTTATCTTTGCCTTTATTTTAGAACCTTTATATTGAAAGGTGTTTCATAAAGCATTGATTATCAACAAGTTTTAAACCACCAAATTCATGTCGCAAGAAGTAGAATATAACGAAGATAACATTCAATCCTTAGATTGGAAAGCGCATATTCGCCTCCGTCCTGGGATGTATATTGGCAAATTGGGCGATGGAGCTGCGCCTGATGATGGGATTTACGTCCTGCTCAAAGAAATTATTGATAATTCGATTGATGAATTTGTCATGGGGCATGGCAAAACAATCGAAATTCGATTGGAAGATAGCCACTTATCGGTGCGGGATTTCGGGCGCGGGATTCCGTTAGGCAAGGTGATTGAATGCGTTTCGCAAATCAACACGGGTGGAAAGTATGATTCAAAAGCGTTTAAAAAATCGGTTGGTTTGAATGGGGTCGGAACAAAAGCGGTCAATGCACTTTCGGCTTATTTCAAGGTTTCGGCGATTCGGGAAGGGCAGATGAAAACCGCCGAATTTGAAGGCGGCGAATTGACCCGTGAGCATCCACTCGAAAAAACAGATTTGCCAAACGGTACTTTGATGCTGTTTAAACCCGATGTAGCGGTTTTCAAACAATTTAAGTTTAAAAGTGAGTTCATTGAGATGCAATTATGGAATTATGCCTATTTGAATTCTGGTTTGAAATTAGCGTTCAATGGCAAAATTTTTGCTTCTAATAATGGCTTATTAGACCTTTTAAATCGGAAAATCGGTGAAGATACCGTAGAATATCCTGTCATCTTCCTCAAAGGCGCGGATATTGAAATCGCTATGACGCATGGCAGGCATTACGGCGAGCAGTATCACACGTTTGTAAACGGGCAAAATACGACGCAAGGTGGGACGCATTTGATGGCTTTCAAGGAGGCGGTCGTGCGCGTCGTGCGCGAGCATTTCAATAAAACGTATGAACCTCAAGATATTCGGTCTTCGATTATCGCGGCGATTAGCGTCCGAATTGAGGAACCTGTGTTTGAATCGCAGACAAAAACCAAACTCGGTTCGCAAAATATCGCGCCTGAAGGAGCTTCATTGCGCACTTTTGTAAGCGATTTTTTGAAAAAAGCGTTGGATGATTATCTTCACAAGAACAAAACGGTTGCCGACGCGCTCAAAAGACGCATCGAACAAAACGAGCGCGAACGTAAAGAAATCGCAGGGATTAAGAAAATTGCAACAGAACGTGCCAAAAAAGCTAATATTCACAACAAAAAGTTGAGAGATTGTCGTTTTCATTGGGGTGAGAAAGGCGATTTGACGAAAAATGCGCAAACCACATTGTTCATTACGGAAGGCGATTCGGCGAGTGGCTCAATTACCAAATCGCGGAATGTGGAAACACAAGCGGTGTTTAGTTTGCGCGGAAAACCATTAAATTGTTTTGGATTGACCAAAAAAGTGGTTTATCAGAATGAAGAATTGAATCTTTTGCAACATGCGTTGAATATTGAGGATGGCATTGAATATTTGCGATATAATAAAGTCGTGATTTCTACGGATGCGGATGTGGATGGCATGCACATTCGGCTGTTACTTTTGACGTTTTTTCTACAATTTTTCCCCGATTTGGTTCGAAATGGGCATTTGTACATCCTGCAAACCCCACTTTTTAGGGTTCGGGACAAAAAAGTGACGCATTATTGCTATTCTGAAACAGAAAAAAAAGCAGCAATTCGCAAGTTGAAAGGCAATGCGGAAATTACTCGATTTAAAGGTTTGGGCGAGATTTCACCTGACGAATTTGGTGCCTTTATCGGCGAAGACATTCGACTTGAACCTGTGGTTTTGACGGAAGATTGTAATATTGACCAGACTTTGGAGTATTATATGGGCAAAAATACGCCCGAACGACAGGATTTCATCATTGAAAACCTGCGTTTAGAACTCGAAGAAGTAGAAGATGCAACGGAAATTAAAGAAGCAATGGAAGCTATTTGAATGATGAATGATGAATGATGAATTTATAAATTCATCATTCATCATTCAAATCTCAACATTTATTGCTTGAATCGCTGCAATATCCAAATATTCAAGTGCTACATGCTCTTGAAAAAGGCGATAAGCCTGAGAATCTTCTATCCAGTTCTGAGGATTCCAGTCTAATTCACCTGTAAATTGTCTATGAATGAGTTCCGTACTGTATTTTAAGAGGCGCAAAAGTTCCAAAACACCTTCTTTTTTAGCTTCTTTGGCGACCTTATGAAGATGCGTTGTTAGATTAAAATCCTTCCCTATCGCATTTGCATAGATTAGATTAAAATATTTTTGCATGACAACTTTACTGATTGCCAATATCCACGAATGCAGATGCTCGTGCATCGAACGCTCTATTAAATCTTCGGGTAAGACGCTCAATAACCATTTATTTACATAATATGCAACATAAATGGCTTCATATTTAGTATCTCGATTGAAAATACTTTCATACAAACCGTCAGGATTCTCTTTATGTCCGATAAAAATAAGCTTCGTAACGAGATAAGTGAATGGGTTCTGCAAATGAAAAATGGAATATAATTTTGCAGATTCTTCATTTGACAATATTTTAATGCCCAAATAGTTTAATTCTTGTTCATTTAAACGAAATTCACCTGCTCGTTTTTCATACCAAACATTTGTGGCAAACGATTCGTTTTGCAATCGTTGTTGTACCACGTCATTTGCCCAAAAATCTCGGTCTCCCAAAGGGTTTTGGGAATTGGTAAAGCGCGTAATTTGCAAATTAAACTCATCATCACTCGAACCAATTAGCCGTAACATAACGTGTGCAAATTCGTCCATTGCTTTGCGCTTGACGCGACTCGCTTGTTCGTATGCTTGATAAATGGAATAGACGGTTTGCGCACCATTGATAATTTGCAGTCCTTCCAATTCAATTTGTTTCGCATGCACCCCAATTTCAGGCAAAATCTTCGTAATACCCGTAATTCCATTGTTAAAAAACCAAAAAGAATCGGGTTTTGTCAACAATGTATCCACAATTTTTGCATTATAATTCGATTCATGTAGCGGATTACGAACATTTTTGAAAAATAAACTGAATTTATACCGTTCAAATAATTTATGAACGGTTTTCGGTTTCAACAACACTACTGCTGCTTTTGAACGACCTTTGTATTCAAAAATATCTCGTTTCACCTCTTTCGAGCGTTCAATCTCCAAAAAAAAATTTGCTTCTTCTGGGCTATATTGATATTCCAACGGATTCGATGTGAAGATTTTTTTATATTTAAACTCAATGTAATCCCGTCTAATGCGTTGAATATCAATGACTTCTAAACTTGATTTGGGCGCGTTTGCTTTATTAAAGCTATTTAAAGCGGCTTCAATCTCATCATTCATCATGGCAAGCGTGAAAAATATAAATTTGGCTTTTCCATTTTTTGCCAAATGTTGTGTTAACGCTTCGCATTTTCGATTGAAAATTTCATTTTTACCTAATTTTCGAGTGCCGTTTAGAATCGCTGTAAAATCCGTCAAGGCATATCCAAATTCTTTTTTATCTAATCTTGGAAAAGCATCGGTTCGTTTCTCAGCAGCATCAAACGCGACATATTTGGATTGAATGACATAGAAAATTTCTTCATTCATAACCGTCTTATTATCAAAGATAATGTCGCAAGAACTGTCATCCATGCCATCTGTGATATAGGTTCGATACAGAGGCTTCTGTCCGTAAAACTTCAAAAACCAAATTAAAAGCGCGTAACCTTTATTCAGTTGAGGATTTTTATGGGTTTTAGTACGGTCATCGTCCGAATTTGAGGTGATCAATTCCGTTAATTCCGCATTGAGCAGCTCATTGAATTTAGAAATTAACATAGTACGATTTTTTGTTTTAGGTTAGGAAATCGCTGCAAAATAGTACTATTTTTTAGGATTTAAATGTTTTCAAATGGGCAATAATCATGAAAATGTCGTCGATGCTGAAAAAACTCGAAAAAAGTATGGAAAATGCAAACTACTGCATCTCATTTTAAATGAAATCATTCTTTTTTGAATCCTCAAAATTTTCACACATGTTGAAACCCTTTCTTTTTTCTTGTTTGGCGACTTCATTATTTAATATTTCTTGCGCGTCGCAGCCGTCATCGGCGCAAACATCCGTAGAGCTACCCGTCAAAAAGGTTGCATTCACTGACTCCATCCCTAAAAATGCGCAGCCACCTTCCAAAAATTCCAAGAAACGGAAAATTCAAGTGGCTTTATTGTTGGATGTGAGCAATAGTATGGACGGTTTGATTGACCAAGCCAAATCTCAACTCTGGAAAATGGTTAATAAATTGGCAAATGCCAAAAAAGAAAATGATGAAGTTGAAATGAATATTGCACTTTTTGAGTATGGCAATGACCGTTTAGACGCGGGCGAAGGTTATATTCGGATGGTTCAATCGTTAGGAACGGATTTGGACGGCGTTTCCGAACAATTGTTCAAACTGAACACCAAAGGCGGCGAAGAATATTGTGCATGGGTGATTCGCAGCGCGGTTCATAATTTGCAATGGTCTGACCATCCTGCGGATATGAAGGTCATCATCATTGCGGGCAATGAACCTTTTGACCAGGGACCCGTTCCGTTTCGCAAATCTTGCGAAGCGGCGAATCAAAAAAATATCATTATTAATACGATTCATTGTGGTGACTACGCATTAGGGGTCAGAACGCATTGGAAAGATGGTGCTGATATTGGAAAAGGTAAATATATGAATATTAATACCGATGAAAAAGTGGTTCATCTGCCTACGCCGTGGGATGATAAGGTGATTGAGTTAAATCAGTTGTTGAATAAAACATATATTAGTTACGGCAAGTCGGGACACTTGAAAAAGGAGCGTCAAATGAAAGAAGATGCCAATGCAGCTTCGTATAGTCGCTCGAATGCGGCGCAACGGAGTTTATCCAAAAGCAAAGGTTCTTACAAAAATACAGAATGGGATTTGGTAGATGCAGCAGAAGCCGATACTAAATTTTATGAAAATGTGAAAGAAGATGAATTGCCTGCTGAATTTAAAGGCAAATCAAAACAAGAAATTAAAACAATGATTGATGCGTTAGCAAAGCAGCGGCTTGAAATTCGGAAAGAATTGCGCGAAATTGAGAAGAAAATGGAAGTTTTTGTTGCCGCCGAGCGCAAAAAATCAGCGAACAGTTCTAAAACATTAGATAATGTGTTGATACAAACGGTTGTTGAACAAGCGCAAGCACAAGGATTTCAGTTTGAGTAATTTTTTTTTTAACACATATGGACAGAGGATACATAGGTCTTAAATCATTGATTTTCAATAGTTTAAAAAAATCTATGTAACCTCTGTCCAGATGTGTTTCAAAATCTAATTTGAATCAATTTCGCTCGTGCATAATGCACGCCATCCGTCCATAAAACTTGGTACAAACCTGCCTCCAAATCATTCGGCAATTGCAAACGATTTTCATCGGTCGTAACGGTTTGTTCCCAAATCAATCGCCCTGCGCTATCCATAATTTTAATCCACCCATTCGCAGGAATCTCTATTTGTAAAATATTATTAATCAATGGATTAGGATATATTTTCAATAATTCATTTGCTAAAATATCATCCGCCCCGACTCGACAAATCCGAAAAGAAGCAGAATCTTCATTAGAAACAATCGTCCGATTCACGGCGCATTGTTCCGACGAAATGACTTGACAAGTCCATTTGCGATTTTCAAAAGCACTATCTTTGACCATCGAATCCGTTTTATTGGGAACCAAATTGCCATTCAACAACCATTGATATTGCGGATTCGCGCCCGCCCGCGATACATTTGCCTTGAAAACCACCAAATCACCCCGACAAATTCGAGCCGAGTCATGCAAAACTTGTACGGTTGCTTCGACGCGCTCCATCGTTTGCGCGGCATCTTCGTTGGAAACCACCATTCGATTCACAGGACATTGTTCAGATGAAGTAATTCTACATGCGTAACGCACGTCGGTTGAAGTACTTACCTTCAAAATCGAATCGGTTTTGCCCGCCACTACCCCACCATTAAAAAGCCATTGATAATGCGGATTCGCGCCCGCCTGTATCGCAATCGCTCTAAAAACAACTGAATCACCGCGACAAACACGCAGAGAATCATGTGTCACAAGCGCACTTGCGGCAATTCTATCTACGGATTGAATGGAATCCAGATTCGTAAAAAGTTGATTTTGTTGAATACAAATTGCGTCAGAAGTGACGCGACATTTATAAGAACGATTTTTTAAATCATTGGTTTTCAATAAGTTCGTATTATAACCATTCATTAAAAGGTTGTTTCGATACCATTGATATTGCGCATTACCGCCATTCACCGCGCTCACAAAAAAGGTCGCAGAATCGCCCGTACAAACCATTTCACGGTCGTGCGCAATCGTTACTTCAAAATTCACACGCGGTTGCACGTGCAAATGTGCCGTATCGCTCGTCGAAAAACGCCCGTAACGATTCGTGATTTTACACCTATATATATCAGCATCCGCCGTCGTCGCCGTTTGAAATTGCAAAACAGGCGTTGTCGCGCCTTGTATTTCAAAAGTGCCTTTCATCCATTGATAATTCAAATGGCTATTATTGGCAGCCGTTGCTGTCACTGAAAATTGAGCCGCTTCATTCGCACACCGCAATACGGAGGTTGGTTGCGCCGAAATCGCAGGTGCAACGACCGCCGCAGGGTCAAATTCATACGCACCCATATCAGGCGCGTTGCCCCGAATGCGCGGTTGACCTTCCAAATCCATGCTTGAAAGCCCCGCAAATGAAGTCCCCATATCAATCAATGGCGATTCGGGCAACAAAATTAAATCTATTGCCGAAAGCCATCTTGGATTTTGATTATAAAACATGCCATTCCCAACGGTTAGCGTTCCGTAACCCGCAATCGTTGAGGTGCCGCTATTCGCAATGATGGCATCTGCCTCCTCTATCAACGAATTTTGAATCCGAATCCGCCCATTGATGTTGCGAAAGGAACGCCCATGACCATATAAAGCAATATTGCCATATAAAATCGAGTTGGTGATTTCAGGCGAGCAATTGCCAGGCGTATTCGTATCGCCTGCATTCGCATACACCGCCACACCATAATTAGCCCGATTTGCGGTAAACGTACAGTTGACCATTTTGGGGATGGAAGTGCCATTATCAGATGCTAAAAAATACATCGCGCCTGCCGTAAAACCTTGATTTCCAGTGAATAAACAATTATAAAATAATGGACTATTTTCTCCCGACACTCGCGCAATATTATAAATGGCACCGCCATAAGTATTCGCAATATTGTCCCGCCATTCGCATTGCCGATATTCTGCATTACATTTTCCATTAATACCATTGCTGAAAATCGCGCCACCTGCGGCGGTCGAACGATTGTTTTTAAAACGGCAAAATTCATATTTGGGATTGCACTCGCCACCATAATAACCCAAATGATTGATGGCACCACCTTCTGCGAGACTTTCATTATTTTCAAACAAACAGTTTGAAATCATTGGATTACAACTGCCTCGAAAACCGCCATTCATCATAATCGCCGCCGCATAACCTAAGGTTTTATTATTTTCAAAACGACAATTGCGGATGCGAATGCGACAAAAACCACCGCCCAAACTGCCATTTAGATACATCGCTGCCCCAGAATTGAAGCGTTCGCCATATCCTTGCGTGCCATTTGCATACGCATTGCGTAGAGTGAAACCGTCAAAAACGCTATTTGAATCTACATTACGCACGTAAACGAGATTTAGAGTATTGTTTGTAGAGTCGTTACTGCCATCAATATCGCCATTCAAAATAGTAGGATGAATTGCTATAACTCGTTGATTGACAGCGGTTTCCGTGCCAGCGAAGCCGCCGTAAACGGATACAGCCGAAGGAATTTCAAAGGAAAGTTGTCGGTCTGAGGTCGTGCAATTCGTGCATCGAGTCGGATAATACGTGCCTTCGGCAACCCAAATTTGCGCACCAATTGGAGCATTACTTAAAACAGTTCGGAGATTGCCCGCCGCCGTTGCCCAAGAATTACCATTGCCTGTGCCATTTGGTTTAACATAAATTGTTTGAGCATTTAGTACGGAAGCCCCGCACAACAATAGCATTAAGCATCTGAATTTGTTCATGATAGTAAAAAAAATGGTTTGTTTTTTGATATGTTTTCAACGGAGTTGGTTCGTTAAAATATTGATAATCAATGACTTAACCAGTCAACTCAGCAACTGCCTAATGAACCAACTCTATTTAAAGCATCAAAAATAACGATAAATCGGGGGATTTACTAAAAAAAAAGTATTTGTTTTTTGTTTAATCGTAAATTACAATAAAATCATTAGTTTTTGAATGTTATTTTTATTGCATTTAATTTATTGCATTAAAATGGAATTTTAAAGCATTGCCTTTCAGCGCATTACGAAATCAATTTCTGCTCAAATGACAACTCTTTGAAAATCAATAACTTAAAAAGCCGTTTCCGAAACGGCATTGTAAAACCGTATTATAAAATTAAATTGTCAATGAAAAGTTAAAGCTCAGGATAAAATTTGCCAAAAGTTGTTTCTTTACGTAACAATCTTTTGAAAAATTAAAGTGACGAAAAAACAGATGCGCCGTCTTAATCAATATTTTAATAAAAAAGTGTTAAAAATTTGGTCGTTAAAATAATTATTAGTAATTTTGCGTTTCTTAATTACTTGATTGTGATACGAATAGATAGTATAAAAAAAACAGATACGATTTATAAGCGTTTTAAAACATTTATCCCGATACCTTACTGTTGAATTAGACAATCAAAACTTTTGATTGTTACAACGCGTATTAGACTAAATTTTCAAATGTAACTTATTGATTATCAATTACGTAACTATTTTCTAAACTTTATAGACAGCTCAATTATTCTTTAACTAAACAATTTTGTTATAATCTATGGCTTCAACGACAGTTCGTTATTCAGACGACGACCTCCATGAATTTAAAACGCTCATTGACAGTAAATTGAGCGAAGCCCGTCAACAATTGCAGTTTATGCGCGACCAGATGATCGAAATCAACGAGAATAATACGGGTCAGCAAAGCGGCGACTGGACAGACGAAAGTAGTAGTCATTCCGAAATGGAACTGCTTACAAGCCAGATTTCTCGGCAACACCTTTTTGTCCAAAATTTGCAAAATGCATTGCTACGAATTCGCAATAAAACGTATGGCATTTGCGCTATTACGGGGCAATTGATTAATAAAAAACGATTAATGCTCGTCCCACATGCTACTAAAAGCATCGAAGGCAAGCAAAAATTGCCGAATACTCGCGCTGTCCATGCAAATGGCGACTTTTCTCGCCGCATGACGGAGGAAGAAGATGCGGCAAACAGCACAACGGATGCTTTATAGTTGGTTAGTTGGTTGGTTAGTTAGTTAGTTATAAATATTTTAATTAACCAACCAACGAACCAACCAACCA
>JBEEMZ010000141.1:0-12476 GCA_041192405.1 Bacteroidota bacterium
AGGCACTTGCATATCTCGCAATGGATAAACGGCATTATTCTGCTTTGTATAAACCGTATTATCCGTTAACAACTTGTGCGTGATTGTAGTAGGTTGAATAAATCCATCCATAACACCATCCAAAAGCAATTCTTTCCCATTCGGTTGGAAATAAACAATTTCACCGCGATCTATAAACTGTGCACCTTCATTTAAAATATCAGACCGTCCATCTCCATTAAAATCACCCAATACCAATGGATTCATTAATCGTCGAGTTTGTGGATAGTTGAAGTCGGTGTACGTAAAATTGTTAAATCCACCTTTGCTGTAATAAATATCAAATCTCCTTGAATCTACCAGCGCGACACTTGCGCGATAAACCGAAGCATAAACAATATCTGATAGCCCATCTCCATTCAAGTCCGTGATTTGTAAATTTTGCTCAATGTTGATGGCGTTTCTAAAATCCATGTTGGATTCTCTAAATTGGGTACCATCTGAATAAGCAAGTCTCCAAATATCACTTTTGGTAAGCATATCCGTTTTTCCGTCTCCATTGAAATCACCAAAAAGTATTTTTTTATGATATATTGTAGGGAAACCGGACTCGTACAATTGAACTGCTTGCACATCGCCATCCTCATTTTTTTTGAAAGTGTAAATACTTGATTTAGAATCATTTACTATCATAATATCTAATCTCCCATCTCCGTTAAAATCTAAGGTATAAACCTCGCCATTAACCCAATCCGTTACCCACATCTCGTATGCTGAACTGGTATTATTGGGACTCTTGACGATTTGGTTAAATGTGTTTCGAATTGGAAATGACATATGCAGTTTATAGCCTATTTTATTACTCAACAACAAAGCATAATCTGTGATGCCATCCCCATCAAAATCACCTACAAAATTGTATTTTCCACTTGGATGTATAACAGAAAAATTATTAAGAGGTAGTGGGTATTCTGTAGCATTAAAAATACTTGCATCTTGATTGGGGCAATATACTTTTATTTTTTCAGCATAAGTATATCGTTCATCTACTCTTTTTTCCACCATCAAGATATCATCTCTGTTATCACCATTAAAATTAGCAACTAAGAAATTCTTGAAGTCAGGTACTGTAATATCTTTAACAATTGTTGAGTTTGTTGGTAATGTAGTTGTAGATTGATGTACAAATTTATTGGCCCGTGTCGGGTCGGATATATACGCATCTAATATATTATAACTTCTTAATCGATTCATTGGCCCGCTGCTGGTGTATTGCGCTCCTATTAAATCCGTTTTACCATCGCCATTAAAGTCTCCTGTAATCAAATCTTTTGAAGCAAGCACATCACGCCATATCGAAGTTAATGCAGGTTCTTCAACCGTATAACGGGCAGGAGCATCTCCATACTTAAATATGGTAGAATTGAGTTGGTTATTTTCAGCACCAACTTCCGCTACTTCGGTCAAAAAAGAACGTATTTCGTCGAAAGCATAGTTGAAATTGTACTTTCTTACAGCTGCATTATTTTCGGTTGTCATCACAATAGAGGTCAAAAGGGAATTAATACCCACTTCGTTTCCTGCAATATAGGCTTTCTTCCTATCGGCGCGATACGAATAATTAAATTTTATCTTATTGTAAGGTATAATGCCTGCTGCGACGTTACCTGTGTAATTAATTTCTGCCAATCGTTGTTCGCTTCCAGTCATCTCATAAACATATTCCATGTAATTTCCATACCTATCATATGTTTTGTTCAATTGCCACGCAAGGATTTTGGTACCATCTTCGGACATCAATTTTGAATCCGCAGAATTGCCATATTCGTAAATCAGCCCTGCTTTCGTTTCTACTTTGAACCATTCTGGACCGTTCGCAACATTACCATTCGCCGTAATTAAGGAAAAAGTCTCCATTTTCGTCGCATATTGCGAATTCGCTGCGCCATAATTCCCAGTTAGGACCTCCAAACGATTCCCATCAAGCCCGTATAAGTCTTGATTATCCAATTGTACGGCAGTCACTTCATTATCAAATTGATGGTTTTTGCCCATTCGAGAGATGCCCGACAAACCTGTAAAGTTCCAGCCCATGCCCATAATGCCATTGCCGCCATGACTGTTGTAAACGACTGAAATATTGGGAACCATCTCGCGCGTTCCTGGCGGTACTTGAATCGGAATCGTATAAACCGTACTACCCGTAGGCGACACGCTTACGGAGCCATCCACTTTGCCGACAGGCAAATTCGTATTCACGCGTTTCGCATCAAAAGTAGCTGTGGTGTTCAACGGCAAATATTGAATATTTTGTCCCTGCACAATAACCGTTAAAAGCAAGGAAAACAAGGTCAACGAACCTGTTCTATTTTTCATCTTAAATCAATTTAAAAAGGTAATTAATGCTGAATCATCATTTTGGATTTTGCAAAGATGGTTTGGGCATTTCGATAAACGACCCAATAACTACCAACCGCAAACACCGATACATCAATCGTTTGATTTCCAACACTTTGAGTATGCAATTTGCGCCCCGCCATGTCATAGAATTCCAACCAAGCATCCTCAACGGGTGCAGAAAGCGTGATATTGAAATGTCCATCATTGGGATTGGGATAAATCGCCATTTCAACGCTATTGGTTTGTTGTCCCAATGGGCTTTCTTTTTTCAACACATCATCCTCTTGAATACAAGCCGTGTAACGGCGACTGATTCGGTTGCCAACATTGTCGTAACTGAACCGAATAGAGGGACATTGCCCGTTAAGCAGGAATACGACACTCGTAAAAACCAGCGTCAACAATAATTTCATCATAAAAAAGGAATAAAGGATTTAAAAATACGTTCGCACCAAGCATAGCATTGGCTCATTCGCTTAAAAGGCAACTTCTAAGCAAAGGCATTTTACTAAAAAGCATAGCATTGGCTCATTCGCTTGAATACAACCTCTAAGCAAAGTGAAATGCTTGCATTAAAGCATAGCATTGGCTGATTTGCCTCCATGCAACGGATTCAGCAAAATCATTGCGTTTGAAGCATGACAAAAGCTCAATCGCTCAAAGTGCAACTTCTAAGCAAAGCAATAAAGCATTGATTACCAACTATTTAGGAGGTATTAAACGAGCAAGGTTGAAAGTGACTGCTGTGTTCCATAATTGAAATTATAGGTTAGCGAATAAATGATTTTTTCATATATTAAAATATTGCTGCAAAGTTACAAACCTATTTTGGGCAAAAGTGCGCAAAATAGGGGTATTATGAGCAAAATTGGGAAATTATGGGCAATCAGTAAAGTTTATTCGGTAATTTTAATTTTTTTTGGTCAGGAATCGGCTTCGGTTGACCTAATTTTTCGCAAATCGTATGAATTTGTTCAAGGGTTAAAAAGCCTCTTGGGAGTGTTAAATCCAATTTTTGCAATTTGTTGTAGAGGGTTTTGCGGTCGCAGCCTAAATAGTGGGCAACCTCAATCCGTGTGAAATTGAGTTTCATTTTGAAAAGGTTTGGTAATTTAGAAAAGATTGTTTAATTAATTGATGGTTAATATTTTTTAAATGATAACTTACCATAATTTATCTTAATTCAGAGGCATAACAATAGGTACAATGTAGCCACAATTGTTAAGAAATCTAAAAAAAATTCAGATTGGAATTATGAAAGTGCTCCTATTGGAACCCAATAGTGGTTCTGGTGGTAACAAGAAATAAAAAGGAAGTGGCTTCGCTTCATAGCAAATAGGAAAATAGGAAAATAGGAAAATAGGAAAATAGGCGTTTGAGTTTTGGTATCATAATGGGATTTTGTTTTGTGAATGCAAATAAGGATTTTTGTTAGATTCTGCTCACAAAGATAGTACGTTTTTTTGTAATTACTACTGTTTTTTATTTTTTTCTAATATTTTTTTTAAAAATATTTAACAACACAGGATACCAATTTTAAGTAAAAAGAACAAATGCGCTTATTGATTCAAAACCAATAAACGCATTTATATAAGCACATTAAATAATTTATAATTCTAAGCAGTACAAGCCGTTAAAGCCCGTTTGGTATAAACTTTCGTCAAATGACGGCGATAACTTTCGGATGCAAACGTATCGGACATCACAAAATCTCCTGCACCCGCTTTGGACGCTGCATTTTCAATCGTCGCTTGCGTGAGTTGTTGACCATTCAACGCCGATTCAACTGCTTTATCACGGAACGTAAATTCGCCAACGCCATTATACGCCACTCGTGCATTGCTGATAACGCCATTAGACAAATCAAACTGCACCGCGCAACCTACTAATGCAAATCGAGATGCAGGTTGTACAAATTTCGCATAAGCATGACGATACGTGCCAACCGCAGGTTCTGGAACGCGAATTTCCGTAATGATTTCTCCTTCATCCAATTGAGTTGAGAAGAAACCCGTGAAAAATTCGTTCGCAGGGATTTTTTTATCGCCATACGGTCCTTGAACGACAATCGTTGCGCCCGACGCTAGCAACACTGCGGGCCAATCTGCCGCAGGGTCTGCATGTGCAATACTGCCGCCAATTGTACCCATGTTGCGCACTTGAATGTCGCCAATCATTGCCGCCGTCGCTGCCAATAAAGGCAATTTATTGACCGTCGTTTTATGAGAAGCAATCGTTCCATGCGTCGTCGTCGCTCCGATAGCGATATATTTGCCTCTATCGCGGATAAAATTTAATTCTGCGATGCGCGAAATATCTACTAATTTGGACGGTTGACTCAAACGCAACTTCATAGCAGGGATTAAACTATGTCCACCTGCTAAAATTTTCGCGGAAGGGTCGTTTTTTAACGCGGCTATCGCGTCCGCAACGCTCGCCACTCGCGTATATTCAAAAGATGCTGGTATCATTTTGCAATTTCGTTCCTACGGAATGACAAGCAAAATCAGATTGTTCTGTTTGTCATTCCGTAGGAACGCTTTTTTTTTGTGGTGTACTAAGATTTTTGTTTAACTGATTTTGGAATTATGCATGAATCGCTTTCCAAACACGCTCTGGAGTCATCGGCATGACCAAATCTTTGATGCCAAAGGGCGACAAAGCATCCATCACCGCATTCACGACCGCAGGCGTTGAACCAATACAACCTGCTTCACCCGCGCCCTTCACACCCAATGGATTGTGCGGACAGGGCGTAACCGTTCTATCGGTTTCAAACATGGGTAAATCGTCGGCACGCGGCATCGTGTAATCCATGTAAGAAGCATTTACTAATTGACCATCATCGTCATAAAGCACTTCTTCCCACATCGCTTGTCCAATCCCTTGCGCCAAACCGCCGTGAATTTGTCCGTCCACAATCATCGGATTGATGACATTGCCTACGTCGTCCACTGCAATAAAACGATTCAATTTCACTTTACCCGTTTCAATATCTACTTCCACAATCGCAATATGACATCCAAATGGATAGGTGAAGTTCGCAGGGTCATAAAAACTGGAGAAATCTAAACCTGGTTCCAAACCCGCAGGATAGTGATGCGGCACATACGCCGTCAACGCTACTTCGCCGAAACCAACGGATTTATCCGTTCCTTTAACCGTCCACTTACCATTTGCATATTCCAAATCTTCCACCGCCGCTTCCAATTTGAACGCCGCAATCTTAGCCCCTTTTTCTAACACTTTTTCAACACTTTTCACAATCGCACTACCGCCAACAGCCAAACTCCGAGAACCATAAGTCCCCATACCAAATGCAACCGATTCAGAATCACCATGTACAATTTCAATATCAGCCATCGGAATCCCTAATTTATCCGCAACCACTTGTGCAAAAGTCGTTTCATGCCCCTGTCCATGCGAGTGCGAACCTGAATAAACACTCACTTTTCCCGTCGGTTGAACCCGAACTTGCGCCGATTCGTACAAACCTGCCCGCGCTCCTAACGCGCCCACAACCGCAGACGGCGCAATCCCGCAAGCCTCAATATACGTCGAGAAGCCAATGCCAAGATATTTGCCTTTTTTGCGAGCTGCTGCTTGTTCGGCACGGAACGCTTCATAACCAACCATTTCCAAACCGCGCTCCAAAACAGGTGCATAGTTACCGCTATCGTATTGAAGCGCAACTTGCGTAACATAACCTGGTTGCGTCACGCCGTCGAAAGGTGGAATAAAGTTTTGTAATCGCAATGCTGCTGGGTCGCGTTTCATTTCTAACGCCGCTTTATCCATCAAACGCTCCAATAAATACGTCGCTTCTGGACGACCCGCACCCCGATACGCATCTACTGCCGTCGTATGCGTGAAAACGCCTGTCACTTTGACATTAATTTTCGGAGTCGTGTACAAACCTTGCAACAATGTTCCATGCAAGTACGTCGGTACTGCGGGCCCAAAGGTTGAAAGATACGCGCCCAAATTCGCAAAAGTATTTACACGTAAAGCCTTGACATTGCCGTCTTTATCAAAACCCATTTCGGCTTTGGTGATGTGGTCACGTCCATGCGCATCCGTTAAAAACGCTTCTGTTCTTGTAGAAGTCCATTTGATGGGGCGACTGATTTGTTTAGAAGCCCAAATCACCATCGCTTCCTCAATATAGTGGAAAATCTTACTACCAAAACCACCGCCTACGTCTGGCGCAACCACCCGAACTTTATGTTCAGGAATGCCCAAAACAAACGCACACATCAATAAACGAATCAAATGTGGGTTTTGAGACGTAGTATATAAGGTGTATTTTTCCGTATAGGGGTCAAAATTGCCAATCGCACAACGCGGCTCCATCGCATTCGGAGATAAGCGTTGATTGGTAAAGTCTAAGGTCGTTACATGTGCACATGCCGCAATCGCTGCATCTACTTCCGCAATGGGATTACCCAATGTCCAGTCAAATGCTTTATTATTCGGTGCGTCGTCGTGTACCAACGGCGCAGTATCGCTAACCGCTTTCGCCGCATTGACCACCGCAGGTAATACATCGTATTCAACCACCACTGCTTCCGCAGCATCTCTCGCCGCAGAGCGACTTTCTGCAATCACCATTGCAACGCCATCGCCTACGTGACGCGCTTTGTCCCAAACCAAAAGGGGATGAGGTGGTTCTTTCATACGGTCTCCGTTCATGAAATCCACTTGCCAGCCCGCAGGAACACCCACGATACCTGTAGCTTTCATGTCTTGCCCCGTGAAAATTGCAACAACACCTTCCATTGCCAACGCCGCACTTGTGTCAACGCTTACAATTTTAGCATGCGCATGTGGGCTGCGCACGAAATGCGCATAAGTCATATTGGGAAGGATGATATCATCCGTGTAACGCCCTTTACCAGTGGTAAAACGTTTGTCTTCGACCCGTTTCGGGGATTGTCCGATATAATTGGTATTAGCCATGTTTTACCTCCTTTTGCAATTTACCCGCAGCATACTGCACGGATTTAACAATATTGTGATACCCTGTGCAACGGCAAATATTGCCTTCTAAGGCTTCACGGATTTGATGCTCCGAAGGATTTGGACAATTGGTGAGCAAATCAGCCGTTGTCATAACCATGCCAGGCGTGCAAAAACCGCATTGCAAACCATGCTCTTCTTTGAACCCTTCTTGTATGACATTCATCGGGGATGTTTCGATGGATTCAATCGTATTCACGGCTCTGCCATCGGTTTGGGCAGCAAGCACCGTACACGACTTGACCGCATGACCATCCAAGTGAACCGTACAGGCTCCGCAACTGCTCGTATCGCAACCGATGTGCGTACCCGTCAGTCGCAATTGGTCTCGTAGGAAAAAGACCAATAATTGGCGGGGTTCCACCGATTTTTTGATCGTTTTGCCGTTGATGACTACTTCAATAGGAATTTTCATAACAAAATTGGTTTAAACTATAAAAAACGAAAAGTTGTTTGGCACAACTTCCATGTTAATGGACACTATCATTGATAATTAACTTGTAAGCATTTGCCAATGAATGTTTTTTCAAAATAAAAAACCATTCAAATAAATGTTTAAGAAATTATGCACTTAAAAACCGCGTCAAGATAGAATATATTACTGAAATCCCAAAATTTGAATTGTAAAAATATTGAAAAAAATATGTATTTGCCACAAATTACCCGAAATTGCACTAATTTATTTGTAAAAATTCGGGTAAATTCGTGTAATTTGTGGCAAATTAAAATTTAAAGATGAAGCATACCAAACATACGGCTTTAGCCAAACCTGCACTCGGCAATTTCGGACGCAATGAATACGCAATCATCGGAACGACTTGTGGCAATATTCAACAATTCGCTCATGCGTTAGAATTGCATCTATGTACTGCGTTCAAAACAGCGTATTTAGACGCAGATCATGCCTCTGATAAAATTGTAAATGGAACGCAACCCATTGGTATTCAATATGTTGACAAAATCAAGTATCATCGTTTTGATTTTCAAGCCAATTGGACACCTTTTCAATTTCGTTCTTTTTTCAATGACCAAGATTTGATAATTATCAATGGAAATCATTTTGAAGGTGCGAATCAACTGGTGGTTTTAGACCCCAAAAAAGGAGAATCCTTGAAGAAAAAATTGAATCGCTTAACCAATGTAAAATTGTTTTTAAAATTGCCAGATGGGAATGGTTATCCAAGTGAATCCGATGATTCTGGTATGAATGGGAATGGAATTCCTGTATTTTTAAGAAATCATATTCCAAATTGGCAAAGCATTCCAGTATTTAATTTGGATGACATGGATTCAATTGCTGTTTTTTTGAAAAATCAGTTTCAAAAACCTATTTTGAATGGTTTGGTTTTGGTGGGCGGGAAAAGTCAGCGCATGGGACGCGACAAAAGTAATATAGATTATCACGGCAAACCGCAACGCGAATATGTATGTGAATTGTTACAAAAAGTGGGTGTTACACCTTATTTGTCTTGTCGGAAGGAGCAAGTGGACGATTTATCGAAACTTGGTTATGGATTAGTACCAGATACGTTTACGGAATTGGGTCCCTTGGGCGCGATTTTATCCGCATTTCGGGCGCGACCGAATGATGCTTGGTTGGTCATTGCGTGTGATTTACCCTTTTTGAATGAAACGGTTTTAAATGAATTGATTCAAAATCGGCGCGTTACCGCTAATGCAACTGCCTTTTTAAATCCGACAAGTGAATTTCCAGAACCATTGATAAGTATTTGGGAACCAAAGAGTTATCAAATCGCGTTGTCATTTTTGGGGCAAGGCATCAGTTGTCCGCGCAAGGTTTTAATTAATTCAGATACGCATTTAATGACGGTTTCTAATCCAAAAGCGTTAATGAATGTGAATACACCTGATGAATTAGTGACCTATCAATCCTTAAAATAATACTTAATTTGTCTGAATGTGGATTAATTGGATTTTATAGCTTTTTAAATCCAATCAATCCACATTTAAAATAAAAGTTTATGGAAAAACCCTTAGTCAATCAAAATTATCTGGTACAAAAATTTTCTGGTAAAGGTTCGCGTGTATGGCAATATTGACGATTACGCATTTGAAAATATTTATAAAGAGAGAGACAGGTCACGACCTGTCTCTACTAAATTAATCGTTTATGCCAACTTTTACCAAGCGGTTTCCAACGATTCGTTTTAAAATCACTTAAAATATTGACCATTGTATCAAAAACCAATGTTTCATCATTCAAAATGCCTGTGCGATAGAGTCGCGTAAATTCATTTCTATCTGCCGTCCGAATTGCTTCATGTTGCTGATAAGCGAATAACCATCTATCAAATAATTTTACATCATATTGATTTTCAATACTTTGTAAAAAATGGACGGATTTATCTATGGAACAACCACTCGCCCCTGCTTTGCTTTCATCCACCATTAAAACGATGAATTGGTTATCCAAAACAGTGCTAAATGCTTGCAATTGCAAATTATGCGCTGTCCAATGTTGCGCAAAAGCGGCTAATTGACTATTCAGTACCACTTGTTCTATTTCAGTAAACGGACGATTACTCAAATAGACCCAAACCCGAGTATTATTCGGGAGTTTTTCTGGAATTGATAGGGTTGTCGTTGACATTTCAGAAATTTTCATATAAAATCAAATATTTTTTTTGCAAAAATAACAAATGGAAATGAATTAGCCACGAATTACACCAATTTTCACAAAATGATTTGTGCAAATTCGTATAATTCGTGGCTAAAATTATAAAAAGGATACCTTAATTATTTGAATAAACTATCATACGAGTCACCAGAAGACGACGAACTACTGCCTGATGATTTTTCCTTTGTAGGCGGTGCTTTCAATTCTAATTTGTCATCCGCAGCGATTTTACCGCCCGTCAACATTAAAGAACTTTTCTTTTCCCAATCATCCAACATTTTTAAACCCTCCTCTTCAAAAACGCCATTTTGTAAATCAATTGAATTCATAAACCCGCTACTCATTTCCATAAAACGCTCCATTTCACCGACTTTCATAGCAACATCATTATTAATATTTTCCATTGCCATATCAAACATCATGCGTTGGTCAGGGCTGCCTGAAAGAATATTCATCGCTGATTTCATCGCAGAATGGCTGGTGCGGATTGCTTGACGCTCTTGTTCTTTGACTTTTACTTGGTCTTTCGTGTCCTCTAACAAAATCTCAGAATTTTCATACATTTTACTCAACACTTTTTTGAGTAACTCCATTCTTTTGAACAAATTGTTATACTTTTCATTGCTTTCTTGTAAACGTGCCGCTTTGCGCGTGTGTAAAACAATTTGAGGTTCATTATTTTGAATTTTGGCTTGACTCGCCAATTTCATACTTGCATCAATTTCGCGCTTGTTGCCGTCTATCAAATTCAGCATAGAACGCATTTGACCTTGCAAATTGCCAATTTGTTTGCTCATTTTACCCAAATTGTCTTGCAAACTGTCCACATAGCTTTTCAAAATGCCTACAGGATCAATCGTCACAAAAATGCCTGTAACCCAACGCATAACTGATTTATACATGTACCAAACCAAATTACGCATTTTCGGATCGAGTACCATATAAACGATGGCTCCAAGCACCGCAAGCATACCCGCTAAATAAAGCGTATTCGCCGCTAAAGCAACTAAGGTCGGAAGCACTTTCATAAACAAATAGCCGCCACCCAATAAAAGAGCTGCCATGAAAAGCATTCCTGTAACGCCTTCGGGTCTTTCCCAGAAAGATTTAATTTTAAAATTAGAAGTATCGGGTTGAATCGGAGTAATACTACTCATAATTTTTAATTTTTGTTGAAAGGTGAACGAATGATAGTTGGTTGGTTGGTTAGTTAGTTGGTTAAACTTACAACTTTAACAACTCAGTAGTGTAGATTAAACTAACTAACCAACTAACTATAAATATTTGCCGATATTTTCAATATCTTTATCAATTTGCTTTAAAACAATCGCGTGTGTTGTGGCAAAACGCGCTTTGGTGTCGTTTATTTTTTGCATTTCCTGCTCAATTTCAAAATCAGCATGATTGGTTTCTGATTTAGCTCTGTCTATTTCTGATTGTAATTGCTTGATTTTCAATTCATTCGCTGCAATTTGAGCTTTCAATTCAGCCACGTGCTTTAATTTTGCGCCAATGCGTTGTTCTTGCTGTTTTTGAGAAGCCGCTTCAAATTGTAATTTTTCGTTTTGAATCAATTTGCGATAATGTTGCGCTGTTTCCAACAATTTGTCTTTGGTCAACCCCAACGTAGATGCCGTCGCAAACGCAGAACGGAAGGCTAACGCCTCATCCGAATGAAATTTGGATAAATTTTCAATAGCTCCTTTAAATTCCAAATAATCGAAACCAGGTAGGTTATTCCGTTCAATCACTTTGGTTAGAAATTCAAGACTTTTGGAGTCCGCATCAGGACTTCCGAATAGGTTTTTCATCATTGTAACAATATTTTTTTTAATACTTTTGTCGAAATGAGATTGTTTTGTTTGCACAAAAAGACTTTCAATGACAAAAATAAGCAATCTCTTGTTTGAAACAAAAAAATATTCAAAAACAGTTCCTTTTTTTTGTAAAAAATCGGTCAATCGTTCCATATTACCGATGAAAAACGTCTTAAACGTCAAAAAGTCATTTTGGCTTCACACCAAAACGACTTTTCGGATAACGGAACAAAACAAAGAATAACAAGGTTAATTCCTAATTTTGTTGAAAATTGGGTTAAAATTTTGTTTGTCTAAACACTTGGTTTCACAACTGCTACACGACTTCATTTGATGGCTTTTCTGGGTGAAGCAACAAAATTAGCAAAAATGCTAAGTACATCATTAAGTACAAGTTGGACGAATCAATAGCTGAATTCATGCGTAATTGAATACGTTTTGAGGTGAATTAATAATTTGTTTAAATTCTAATCTAACTTTTGAATTATGCCGCAAAAGTATATATTTTTTTAATAAATGTCAAATTTAATGTCACATTTTTTTGCAATTTTACAATTTATTAACATTTTTTATTTATTTTTGATAAAAAAAAATTTCATAAACAATTGTTTTACAATAATTTA
>JBEEMZ010000142.1:0-18296 GCA_041192405.1 Bacteroidota bacterium
TTTTAAATTTAAAAACGAACGCTATGAGTACCACGCTCTTAACCCAAGTGCAATATGAGGCTTTGAAAAAAAAGTTGCATCATGCGCATGACAAAATTTGGAAAATCATTTTCAGCAGTCCTCCTATTTGAGTCCATTTATGAAGGGTTTTATTCCCGAATTTGGGGCTTTGGTGACGAATTTGCAGAACTTTTCGGCTGAAACTATTGATGCATTTGAAAAACATGGTGAACTTCGGGCAGGCATGATTGCCATGAAAGAAGTGCGCAATAAGCAATTTTTATTGGAAAACTTTGAAGATATTTTTGTATTTTTGCAACGGCATCCCGATAAAACCGCTTTGCGCAATCAATTAGTGACTTCTGTGTTGGGCATGAGCAATTTGTCGAAAGATGAATTGGAAGATTTAATCACCCATATTTTTTCACCGCCTTTAAAAGAAGAAGTTATGACGCAAGGAACAGGATTTATCGCGGTCGCCGCACAAGAAGCAGCGAAAGAAGCGGCAGAAAAAACGCGCAAAGAAGAACAGGAAAAAGCGCGGAAAGAAGCTGTAACGGCTCGTTTAGTTTCTTTTCAGTTGGAAAAGCGGAGTTTAATGATGCGCCTTTGGAAAAAAGGATTCGCTACGGACTTGATCGCAGACGTAACCGAATTAGAATTGGCTGCTGTTGAAAAATTAATCAAAGGTTTCAACGATGCCAAAACCTATATCGAGGAACTGGGTGAAAAGCGCATTTCCAATAAAAAACTCTTGAAATGGACGCAGTTGACCGAAGAGGAACTCGCCGTTTTATTAAAAATTTTGAAAGAACAAAAATAAATGATGAATGACAAATTTGTAAATTCATTAGAAGTATTCATAAATAAAATTAACAAATATGATTTATAGGAATGTAATCTCTGAACAGGTTTCCGAAACTTGAAACGTTTCGGAAACCTACACGAAATGCCTTCTAAATTTAAAGAATACATTATTTGTTAATCTTATTTATGAACAACTTTATCATTCATCATTCCGAAATAAAAGTGTAATTTTGTGCTCATTTTCAGACAAAATTGCTTTTTTATGCAAGAAAAAGATCCAATTTTACGAGAACGCGAGTTAGATGGCTATCGTTCCATCGCTCAAAAAATAAGAAATCGTTTACAACAACTCGAAAATGCCAATGATAAAGATAAACGGCGTTGGGTTTGGGAGCTATTGCAAAATGCCATAGATGCAGGCAGTGGCAAGTTCGTAGATATTAAGATAATCATCAATACAAAATTTCTTAGTTTTCAACATAATGGGGGCTACTTCCAACCTCGAAGTGTTACCAATTTAGTACATCAAATATCTTCCAAAGAAGGCACTCAGAGCATCGGTCGCTTTGGAACGGGTTTCCTCACGACGCATACCCTTTCACGGTGCGTTGAAGTAGAAAGTGTGTTTGAAAGTTATGGCAAATTCTATCCATTTAAATTAGAAATGGACCGAACGGGCAAAACGGAAGACGCACTCGTATTAGGCATCGAAAAAACTTGGGATTTATACCAAAATGCGCCTCGACAAGCCATCACAAAGCAAGAAAAAATCGCTACTATTTTCAAATATAGGAACCCGCATCTTGATGTTGCGCAAGCGACCCTTCGAGATGCGATGGATTTTATGGCTTATTGTTTTGCATTTGTACCTTGTTTGAATACTTTTCGGGTTGAAAATGAAATACAAAACACCCAAATTTTGTATCAGCTCGAAAAAGTAAATCCCATTAATGCACAACTTTCAATTTTGACGATTGATAATATTGCCAAACAAAATACGGATAAAATTCAACTTTTGTTTATTCAGCATGAAAAAATGAGTCTTGCGATAGCCATTCAGTCTGTAGATGCGCAAATAAGATTGTTACCAATTTCTAAAAATACGCCGCGTTTGTTTTGCGCGTATCCACTGATTGGGACAGAAGATTTTTGGTATCCGTTTGTGCTGAATAGTGTTCATTTTAATCCTAAGACAGAACGAGATAAACTTTATTTGAAAGGCGATACAAGTGATGTACGCCATAATAAAAGTTTATTGGAAAGCACGCTTCCGTTATATAAGTTAGCTGTTGAGTATATGATTGCGCAACAGTGGAAAGAGATTTGGCGCATCGTGCCAAGTGCATTACCGCCTAAAGACGATGATTTTGATAGCGATTGGTATGAAAAAAAGATTCATACATGGATGAAAGACCTCTTATTTCAACTCGAAGTAGTGGAAAACGAAGCCGATAAATTGATGCGGATTCGAGATTGTTTTTTTCCAAACCATGAAAAAGAAGCGATTCGGATAACGATTTGGGAATATGCTTATGCTTTAATGCCGAATCAATTGCCTGCTCAAAAACAGGTGCATGATTGGTATGAAATCACCAAAGAATGGAAAACTTGTGCTTTATTGACCGTTGAAAAGTTGGTCATTCAACTAAGTGCCTATTCAAAAGTAACGGTTTTGGCGCAACATTTAGGAAAAACAGAAGCAGATACCTTATCATGGTTGAATGAATTCATTCATTTTATCGAACTGCAACAACCGCTTTTGCTTGAAAATCATCGGATATTGCCCAATCAAAAAGGTGATTTTTGCCTTAAAAGTGCCTTGTATGAAGATAGAGATAAAGTGGAAGACATTTTAAAAGACGTACTTTTTCAATTGGGGGACGATTGGCGAAAAGAATATTTACATAATGCTATCACAAAAGCGGTTATGAGGAATAAAGCACGTTCGCGCCTTAATATCCTTCAAGCTATCAATGGGGTTATTGATAGAAATGAAAATTATCGTTTTACCGATTTGACCAAACAAAAATTGGCAGCAACGGGTTTGAGACCGCTTCAACAGCTGAATTTGCACAATCAACTTGCAGGACAATTATTTACCAAAAAAGAAAATTATGTAGCTAAGTTAAGAATGATTTTAGGAATTGAATTGCCATCTTATGAAAAAATCATCTTAGAAAATTCCGTAGATACCGAAATGCGCAAAGCCGTTTCGGTCTTAGTAGCGTTGCGTAATGAAGCGAATGATACACCTTATCGGAAAACATTGTTTGAAATCGCCGTTCAGTTTGATAAAAAGATGACAAGCATTCGCGTGCCGACTTTGTTACCTGATACTTGGCTCAAAGCAGATAAATGGTTGTTACAAGCAATCATTACAGATATAGAAAATTGTAAACAAATCTCTCTACTGGCTCAACGGTTGCAACGTTCCGAAGCAGAGAGTCTGGAATTATTGAATCAGTTGTTTACCTTTATTGTAAATTATTCAAAAATGGAGTTATTAACGGATAAAGCGGTTTATCCGAATCAAAAGGGTGTTTTTTGTAAAAAAACACAACTTTTTGAGGATGATAACTTGCCTGTGTCGCTGAAAGTTATCTTAAAAGATTTGGAAATGCTTGTTGTACCGAATCAACCGAACAAAGGTTGGGAATATCAATTGTTGCATCAAACGATAACCGCTTTTAAACAAAACTATAAATTTGTATCCAAAAATTTAAAAGAACTTTCGACCCGTATTAATGACCTTTTACGCCGTATGCCGAAGGACGCGGATACAGTGCGTCGGAATGTCGTCCTTCGCTTATTGAGTATCGGAAACGCCGTTGATGAAAAACAACAAACAATCTGGGCATTTAGTAAAAATTTGTATGGGGACAGTGTGCCTGATAAAATTGTTTTATTAGAAAATGCTGCTGATTTAGATATAACTGAATGTTTAGACTGGATGATGACGCGCATTGCACTTGATATTGAAGGGAATCAATTTGTGGAAACGCTCGAAAAAGAATTAGTTGGCAATGTCAAGGCGATTGAATGGCTTGATAAGGTTCTTGATTTTTTGCAAAAAGACATCAAGTGGAAACATTTGTTGGATGATTACGCCATAATTCCAAATCAAAACGAAGATTTTTGTAAATTATCAAATTTATACTTGGATTATGAAATTCCTGCTTTATTGAAAAAGGTGATTAAATCCTTCAATTACGAATGGATAGGCGAGTTAGTTCATGACAAAATATATCTTTCATTGCCCTCTATCAAACAAAGAACCAAAGACGATGCTGCTTTTGAAATCAATACATGGTTTAGAAATTATCAAGATAGTAAGCAAGACCCTAAATTTGTAGGCGCGTGGCGAACGCTTCAACAGTATTTTAAACAAGAAGACGAACCTTATTTACTGAATCACTTTGGATGGGTATGGCTTCACAAGGCAGAAGTCACCCTTGCAACTTTAGGGAGCGACGAGGAAAAAGAACATATTTGGCAGATAATCGAGAGTGGTCATGCGAGTCTATTTGCCAAAATAGCAAAAGGGCTTTCTGGAAAAGAGATGGAGGAACTTGCTGATAATCCTCAAGCGTATCAGCAATTCAAGGCGTGGCAAGAAAATACAAAAGAAATGAATGAACTAGCTGAAAATACTCAAGCCTATCATGCTTTTAAGATATGGCAAGAAAGTGGAACAGAAGCCACTGATAAAACCACTATATTGAACGAGTTAAGTGAGCAAATTGGGATAAAATTTGGATCGTGGGACAAATTAGTAGAAGAATTGAAAAAAGCAACTCGTAAAATCAATTTTGCACAAGTCCCGCCGCCGTCAACGCAAAATAATGCAATAGATTGGGCAGCTATCGCGCAATCAAATGAAGATGCGCGAAAAAAATTATATGATTTTTTGGCTACACCCGAAGCGCAAGCGGAAGGCTACGACCGAAGCGCGTGGAATCAACAATCGAATACCATTATTACAGGAGTCAAAAGGCTTGGATTGGGTATCAAAATCGTTATTAAAGGGGCTAAAAATGGAACCGTCTATTTCGATAATGCCAAGAAAGAACAAAAAACGTTGCAAGATCCACTTTCTGAGTTTTGGGTTTATGACGGGAAAGATTTGTTTAGAATTAGCGTTGGAGATATTATTCATATTTGGAATATGATAGGCATAAAAACATATATGTTTGACTTTAAAAAATCATAACAAGATGAAAATAAATAAATTATATATAGAAAATTTTAAAAGTTTTGGCAAATTAGAAATTGTATTTCAACCTATCAATTTATTGATTGGGGCAAATGCATCAGGCAAATCTAATTTAATCACCTTATTTGAATTCTTAAAAAATATTCAAAAGGTTGGAATTAAACAAGCTGTCAGCGAAATGGGCGGGTTCGAAAGCCTTTTGAATATGAACACGGATAGTAGAAGTTTTACGATTCAGGTCGAAATGGAAGGGGCTGACTTACTCTCTACAGAGCAGATATTAGCTGAAATTGAGATTCTGAAAAAAAGAACTCATATTATTTATAGAATTGAAGTGAACCAAAAAGGCAATGATACTAAGATTCGAGAAGAAATTAAATTCACCGAAATTTTTGTGGAACGCAACCCAATGACCGAAACTGAAATGCTTATTCATGAGCATATTTATGGCATTACGAATCGGTTTGGTAAATTTGAGAAAATTTTCTCCAATATCCTGTTGGAAACGCAGCCTTTGAGTAATGGTACGATTCCGCATTTAAGTACGGAACTCGCCTTTAAGGAACAAATGTTACATACGTTGAACCAAGAATATAAAAATCGTTCGGTGTTAGAATACGGTGGTATTTTCATTCCGACGAATCTTTTTCAATTTGGTATCTACGATATTGAACCGCAACGCGCTAAAGCAAGCAATTTGAATACAAATATGGAGATATTACGCAAAGATGGCAGCAATTTAACCCAAGTGGTGAATCAAATCCTTAAAAAAGATGAAGATATGGTTCAACAATTTATTGCAAGTGTTGGTGGCGTGCTTGATTTTGTGGAGGATATCAAAGTGGAACGGTTTGAAAACTTGCTGTTTATGAAAGTAAAAGAGGTTTATAACAAAACATTTACGGATAGCGCATTGATTTCAGACGGAACGGCGAGCGTCATTGCGATGATAGTGGCATTGTACAATCAACCTTTTCAAATTTCTTTTTTTGAAGAGCCTGAATCAAATGAATCCAATAGCTACTGATTTGGATATAGTAATGTTACTGGAAGTGTTAGGCATTGAAGAGTCCTTTATTCAAAAAATTATTTGATAACCGATTTATAAACAATGAAAAAAAAATTATATTTATTTATAGAAGGCGAATGGGATAAAATATTTTTTGAAGTATTCTTGCGCGATTACTTACAAAAGGAATATGATTTTGAAGCGATAGAGTTACTTGAATTTTCTGAAAATCTTGATTCAAGAGCCAAATTAAGAACATTAGCGGAACAACATCATATAAATTTCTTGTTATGTCCTGATTTGGATGGGCGATATGACGATTTAAAAAGGATTGCCAAAATTCGGAAATTGGCAATAGAGGAATTTAAAGTGACGTTTGAAATGGTGAAACATAAATCATTTGTAATTGTCCAAGAAATTGAAAGTTGGTATTTGGCGGGTTTTAAACAAAGTTTTTGCGATAAAAAGCAAATTAAATTTTATCAAAATACCGAAGATACTAATAAAACAACTTTTAAGGAAATCGCTAAGCAACTTAAAAAACGTCCAATGCAACTTCGAGATGAACTCATTACAACCTATCGAAGTCACTTCTCTATTCAAGAAGCCCAAATACGCAATGAATCGTTTCGTAAGTTTCTTCAAAAAGTAGAGGCGCAACTCAAAAGACTTTCGTAAAATCTGTTTTAAACTTGGATGCTTTGGATTTTTGATACAATCTAAACCGAAATCCGATTTACTGATGCTTTTAATCCAAATTTGATGTAAACAACTTTTAAAGGATGACACCATACATTAGGCTAAAATAAAAAAGCGATGAAACCACCGTTTCATCGCTTTTTTATTTATTTTTCAATGCGTATCTCTTTGAGAATCACTTTATCGCCGCCATCCGTGTTGTAATAAAGATACACTCTAAAATTACCGCCACTCGTCGTCAGGTCGCCTGTGATATAATGCGAATTATTGCCTTTGGAGCTACCTGCATGTCCCGCACTAAAATTGCGCGGTTTATTTTTGCCAAAAAAATCATTTAACGCCTGTATTGCTTGATTTTTATTGTATAAATCTTGTTTACCGAGCAGACTCATTTCAATATTGGCATCCATATACGTGCCAACTGCTGCTGCGTCACCGTTGCTGATAGCTTTGGTGATGGAGGCGAGATTCGGATTATCGCTTGCAAGCATCGCCCAAAAAGGAAGTAAGAACAACAACGTTTTCATTGTATAAATTTTTAGATTGTTTTAGAATGATTCGTCTTTTAGGAGAACAGTTGCAAAATTAAAATTTTTTGGTGACATTTATAGAACCAATTCATTTTAACCAATTTTATTTCCATCAATTGTTTCTAACATCTTACCTACATTAAGACGCTTATTGCAAATGAAGTCACTCCATATTATAGGGACAAGCGTTGCGATAGAGAAAAGTGACATTGTTTTGCTTAAAATTTGGTTAAAAAAGCCTTTTTTAACCAAAAAATAACCTTTTTTTAACTTTTTAAAACCAGTCAAAAAAAAAAATGAATTTTTTTTAAAAAAAGTTACAAAAAAACTTGCACAAGTCATTTGAATGATGTTATCTTTGCATCGCAAAACGAAAACAAAGGTTTTCATTCGCAAAAAGTTAATACGCGGAAGTAGCTCAGTTGGTAGAGCACGACCTTGCCAAGGTCGGGGTCGCGAGTTCGAGTCTCGTTTTCCGCTCTAAGCCTTCTTACAAAGAAGGCTTTTTTTTTAGTGTTAGGATGAAGCCTCGGTGGTGAAATCGGTAGACACGCAGGACTTAGTTCTTTGGTTTTCGGCTCGTCAAAAAAGTTGAAAACATCAAAATTTGAGTGCTTCAAAAGAAATTTTGAATGTAGAATCGCTTAACGTCGGGGAAGCCTGCCCAATTTAAACAATTGAATGGTAATCCCGAGCCAAGCCACTTGAAAAAGTGGAAGGTGTAGAGACTTGACAGGCGATACCTAAACTATTGCAAAATAGCATGGTAAAGAGAAAGTCCAGACCACAAACGCTCGAATAGCGGTGACGAAAGTCATAGTCGGTAAGAAAATCCTGTGACAGTAATGTTGTGCGGGTTCAAGTCCCGCCCGAGGTACTTATTTTTTTTTTGCCTTGTCGGTTCGGTCTGATGAGGCTGTTTTTTATGGTGAAAAGCGAAAAGCGTCAAGACTCTAAAAGTCTTGACGCTTTTCGCTTTTTACCATAAATTTAACGAATTTTCACAAATTTGTTAAATTTGTGGCAAATAACGATTTTCATAACTGATATGCTGTTTAAATCTTATCTTTGTGCTGTCTTAACAGACCTTTTTTAAACAATTGTTATTGAAATATTAACTTAAAAAAAATTTAATTATGACGCTTACAGGCATTCATACGGTCAACGCTCCTGCGCAAACCATTTGGAATATGATGATGGATCCTGATACGTTAGCGCGTATCACTCCTGGCATCACGAAATTGGAACGCATTGACGACGACAATTACAAAGCAATCGCTGTCGTCAAGATTGGGCCCGTTTCCAGTTCCTTCTCAGGCAACCTTAAAGTAACCGATAGGGTAGAGCCCGAAAGTTTTAAACTTATTGTTCAACAAACGAGTAAAGTCGGTACCGCACACGCCGTCGTCAATATGCACATGAAATCGCTTTCCGCCGCCAAAACGGAAGTTAGTTTTACGGGCGATGTCAAATTGACAGGCACTTTAGCGATTATGGGCGGGCGCGTCATTACGCCCGTTGCGAATATGCTTTCTCGACAGTTTTTTGAAGAATTGGAGAAAGAAGTGAAAGGTTAAAACAAAAAGGCATTTTTTTAGACACAAATTTAACGAATTTTCACGAAGGATTCTTGCTTTTTCGTGCAATTCGTTAAATTCGTGTCTAAAAAAGTAGCTCCATCAAAAGCGTGCATCAACCCAATTATTTATCAAATCGGCTTCAAACACTCCTACCCAAATCAAAGTATTTAAAAAATAAGCATAATAAAAATTCAAAAATTACCCTATATATCTGTCACAAAAAGTTGATTTTTTGCTATTAACGGCGTTATCTTTGTATTGCCAACGGTAATCCCCCATTCCGTGATAAGATTGCGTGCTAAATCCCCTCTTTTATGCCTCAATCCAATTGATTTTTCTAAGCAATTTTCTTTTAACCTATATAATTTTTAAAAAAAACCATACGGTTTTTTCCGAACAAGCTATAATCCTATAACTCATGAGAAACGAATACAAGTTCCGCACGTTCATTTGCTTGCTTTTTGGTGCGATTGCACCTATTTTAAGTCCTGTTTTCGCACAAAACAATCATCTTACAATCGGCTGGCGCGATGCTGCGTCTGCGCCGCGCTTCCTCAACGTCTGTGGCGATGCGCAAACGGTGACGGCAGTGGTGCGTACAGAAGGTGTTTCTTCTACAACGCGTGCGAATGTAACAGCAACGGTTCAATTATTTAAAGGGATTCGTTTGATGCAGTTTAATGCGGCAGGTTCGACGGCGGGCGTGACGTTGATAGACAATTCAAATCCAAATCGCCCTGTTTTCAGGTTGCCGAATTTGGATCCAAATAATCTTTCGAGTGTGAACATTTCGTATTCAATGGTTGCGGATTGTGGTTTGACGGATTCGCTTTCGCGGAATGATTCTTTGGCGGTCGTGGATAAATGGAATTTTGCGTATCAGTTTGGAAATCAATCTTTTACGGAAACGGATGCAATGTCAAGTTACCGCGATGCGATTAAAGTACCTTATATAACGATGTCTTCTGCGAATTCTGTAACAGCAGGTTTGCGGATAAATGATTGTTTTACGCGCACGATGACGGTAACGAATAGTGCTACAGAAGGTTTTTTGAAAACGTTTGAATACACGAATACACAAGGCGCGGGCATCACCATCACGCATTTGACGGTCAACGGGCAGCAAATTCCTGTCACAAAAACGCCGCTTTTTAATGGGGATACGATTGTAAAAGCAGTGTTGTCGGGCAATGTTTTTCGCTTTAATACACGAGGTTCTGCGGGTACTTTGGCGGATCAAGATACTTTATTTGAACCGAATGAAACCGTAACGATTATTGAAAATGCTTGTGTTGCCAATTGCAGTCGGAGTCGGTTGAGTACGCAAGCGGCGACTTGGGGCTGTTTCGACCGTTTTTGCAATTCGGTAACGCGTCAAGATTTAGTGCGGTTGGCGGATGGTGTGATTTATGTTGGTTTTCAACCTTCTGGAACGATTCCAAGTGTAACAGGTGGTTATTGCAAAAAAGGCGTTTCAACGGTGACTTTCACGAATAACGGTGTTGAAATTGACGCGGGTACAGCCGTGATGAAAAATATTGTTTTAGGCATTGGTTTAGGTAATAATGCAAGTTTAACCGATAATGCATTTTATATTTCAAAAATCACCATTGGTAATACGGTGATTTTGAATTCATTGACAGCGATGATTGATTTACGCAATCATCCACAATTGCGCAACGACCCTGATGGCAATGGTGGTTTAGCCGATTTGGATGGCGATGGTTATTACGATGATTTGCCAAAAGGCGCGTCGGTACAAGTTTCAGTGGAATATCAAGTGCAATGTGGGGCAGCAGGTGCGGGCGCGAATTGTGTAAATGATTTCCAAACGAGTTTTGGAGCGCAGATAGATTATGATGATTTTTGCGGTCGTCGGAATAATTTTATTCGCCCACAATATTTTGCGCCTTTGAATACGAATGATGGAAGTGAGAATGGTGTTGACCCTGACGCATTTACAAATAATAAATTATTCTATATCGAACATAAAGAGCGTCGCAATATTTTCAATTTTGAAAAAGATTGCAATGGTCAAGAGCAAATGATTGTAAAAGTTCGGTTGACGAATGGGATTACAGCCGTTCCAGATTCGACCATTTTGTTGCGTTACACGGATAGATTGCGTTTGTTGAATTCGCGGATTTCAAATGACACCTTATATATGGCGTTTGATTTATCTGGAACGACGTATTTGAATGCGGATTATACCTTGAAATTGGCGTTTCGGGCAACTTGCGGCGCGGTTCCTGGCGCAACTGCTTTTCCTATGGCAATGGAATTTTATTGTCCGCCGTGCGAATGCCGTCATACGTACTATTGCGATACGTTGAAAGGTCCGAGAATCCACTATGCAGAGCCGCCTTGTGTGCCGAATGCCATTTATGATTGCACAAAAGGTTTGAAAACCACTGCTTTCAAGGCTGAAAGAACGACTTTTGGTTATACGGATAAAACATATACGACTAAAATAAATCCTGCTCGTGCGAATGCGAAATCAGCGATTCAATGCGATTCCGTTCGGATGACCGTTTTCAATGTGGTGGGTCAAACGTCGCTTTTGGATAGTTTGGGCGTAGTCATCACTTACGAAAATAGCGATAGAACGGCAACCACAAATCGTTTGAATGACATTTTTACATTTGGAAAAGCAAGAATTCGGGTTGTGAAAGCAGGGCAATCGTATTTTGCGACTATTGACGCATCAAAAGTAACGGTCGAGCGACGTGATAGCATTAAAAAAGTAAAATTTGATTTGAATGATGCTTTAACTGGATTGGGACTTGGGCTTTTGAATGCGGGTGATTCGGTTCATTTGTATGCAGATTTTAGTGTGAATCCTGATGGCCCGTACACACGGGTTTTCAAAAGAATTCCAGAATTGCGCGGTTATGGTTTTTACAAAGATGGTGGTAATGAATATTATTGTGATAATTTTGGAGAAGTATTCACTTTGGGCAAGGTGCAAACGACTTTTCAACCTGCCACAAGTGCGCAAGCTCCAAAAGGTTGTGAAGAAGCGGGTTTGACATGGCAGATTATCAATATAAACAATGGTTTTAACGACCAATTTCCAAATGAATATCGGCAAGCGGTCGCACTTGATTCGATTGTTTTGAATTATGACCCTGCATTTGTGACAGCGTTTTCAACGAAAGTGCAAGTGGCAATGGTGGATCATCCGATTTATGGCAATCAATTTTTTGACTTAGCGAATTTGGATGGTTCGGGAAGATATGTTGCTTATTTTGATACATTGCGGAGAGTGCCGTCTTACAATGCGGCGTATGTTGGAACGATTTTTACGTTGAAAATCAAGGCTTTACCCAATTGTCGTTCGTTACAAGGCAGTGCTTTGGGCAATAATCGCTTTGAATTTAAACCAACGATTTATTACAAAGACCGTTTTTATGCCAATGAAATTGGGGATGGCAGTTGCGCATTACGCATCCGCGATAGCAGAGTGAACGATATTTATTACACGGAACCACCGCAAATTACCTTCACTCCTGTGACAACGCCCAATCCGCAAGTGGCAAATGATACCGCGACTTGGGTTGTAAAAGTTTGTAATACGTCGGCGAAAGGGAATGCAGGAGTGACTTTTGTGAATGTGGTGCCAAATGTAGCCGTTCCAGACGGTTTTTTCAAAGTGGTATCGGTTAGAGACATTACGAATCAAAATAATGTTTTGCGTCCAATAGTGCAATATTATGGCAATGCACAACGCAATGCATTTGCGTATTTGAATGGTTTAACGGTTGCAACACCTGATAAAACGATTGATGACATTTGCAATATTGTTGAAGTAAGGGCTGAAATTCGCAATTGCGGACGCACGGATGTAGCCATTAAAACAGGTTGGAATTGCCAAGCATTTCCAAATAACTGGAATCCGAATCAATACGCGCCTTGTAATGAATTGATTATCAATGGTTTCACGAATACAGCGACTCCATTTTTGGATGCAACTTATTTAGGACAATCGTTGTCCGCGCCTGCGCTTTGCGACACGACGACCTTAGATGTTTTGTTGAAAAACGCCGATTTGGGCAAAGTGCGCGATGTGAGAACCCGTTTTACTGTGCCGATTTTGGGTGGGAATTTAGTTCCAAATAGTATTGAAATTGCTTATCCTTCTGGTGCGCCGTTTCGTCGTGCTTTGGGTAATCCGACTTTTGTTGGTTCAGACATGAGAGGCAAAATTTATGAATATCGTGATTTTGCATTGCTTGATACGTTTTTGCATCGGAATGGTTTAAAAGGTTTCAACAGCGTGTCTCCAAATGATTCAAATGAGTTTAAAATTAGATATAAATTCACAAATGATTGCCAATTTAGAAGTGGTTCTTTATCGTACTTCTCCTTTGACGGCAAAACAAATTGTGGAACGCCCACCAATTATGAATTGGGTGAATCTTTACCATTAGTTTTACGGGGTGCAGAATTGAGTGCGCCAAAATTATATTCTGTAAGTTTTGGTTCGGGCAGTTCATTTGTTCCGAATGGCGTATCTTATATTGAAGTTGATTTCAAGAATCTTGAAAATACATTAAGTGATTCGACGGATAAAGTGAGTGTTCGTTTGCCAAGAGGCATTCGTTATATGCCGAATAGTACGCAAGTGATTAGCAGCCCGTTGACTTGGAATGCAGGCGAACCGCGTCAAACGACTGTGGACGGCATGACGATTTTAACATGGTATCAACCGATTGGTTTGCGCAGAAATGATGAAGTGGTTTTCCGTTTCAACGTGTTGACTCCTGATTCGATGCCGTGCGACAACAGCCGAAAAGATATTGGTGTAGTGACTTTGGCAGAAAAGGCGTTAGCTTGTGCGATTAATAACACAACTTGTTTGATTGAAATTATTACAACATCGGGCGGAGAACATTTTTTCCCGATTCCAGTAACACGTGGAAGCATTGTTATTAGCAGCAATATCGGGGTTGCAGGGGCGAATACATTGATAATCAATGGTTTCCGTCCGATTCGATTGAGCGCGTTTGGTGCGCAAACGGTTCGTTGGGTCAACGTTTCGGATAATAATGCAGTGATTGGCAATGATTCTATTTTGAATTTTACGCCAACTCTTGCAACTACCACTTTGCGCGCTGAAAGCGGTGTAACAACAAGTTGTATCACGCCTGCGGAAGTACGCATTAATGTTTCTATGGATACGATTCCACCGCATATTTGGGTGAGAGATACGACGATTGATTGTTCGGAAGCCTTTCCAACAAATTTTCCAAGAGTTACAGATGATATTGATAGTTCATTTAGCATTACATTTCGTGATTCGACCATTGCCATTCCTTGTGGACTTCATTTGGTTCGGACGTGGGTTGCAACAGACCGTGCGGGCAATCGTGCGACCGTAATTCAAAATATTATTCGGAGAGATAATACGCCGCCAACGATTCGTTTGGCAAACCCGATATGGGCGAATGTTAGAACGGGCGATACAATTGAGTTTAACTGTACGGATAATCCGAATTTCCAAGCAAATGATGCGATTGCAACCGATAATTGTAGCAACACACCAACGATTATATTCCGAGATGTGGCGCGTTTGGCGGGGGATTGCGTTCGGGATGGCTACTTAGTATTGATGACCTGCGAATGGACGGCGCAAGATACTTGTGGCAATGTCTCCAAATTGACGATTTATTTGAGATTTAGAGACAATGATGTGCCACGTTTTGTGAATCCACCGCAAGATTTAACCGTTTCGAGTGTGCAACAAGTGCCCATCGTACCAACTTTAACGGCAACAGACCTTTGTGATACGATGGTTGACATCACTTTCCGCGAGGTGCGTACAGATACAACCGTTGTGAGAACGTGGATTGCGAAGGACGATTGCGGACATGCCGTGCCGCACGTTCAAACCATTCACATCACGGTTCGGGATACGATTAAACCAGACATCACGTTAACAAATTATAGAAATGGAGATACATTAAACATTGATTTCTGTACAGATACGTTGTTTTACCATTTGAATTCAGTGCGTGTTACAGACAATTTAGACCCCAATCCAACGGTGACGCTTGATTCTACGACACGCTCTGGAAATTGTTTAATAGATGGATTTTTGTTTGAAAAAGTTTATACATGGACAGCGCGAGACCGTTCGGGCAATAGCAATACGTTCCGTTTGACGATTCGGTATGTGGATCAGACGGCTCCTGTGATGGTGGGCGTTCCGCAAGATGTGACGTTACAATGTGCGCCGACACCGCCCGTGCCAGAAGTACTTGCGCTTGATAATTGTGATGGACAAACTTATTTACCTGTATTATTCACTGAGAATCAACAAGTTATAAACGGCGATACGATTATCACGCGCACATGGACAACACAAGATGATTGCGGTAATCGAACGACGAAGACGCAGAAAATTACTAAAAAAACGTGTGAAACAGGTTGTAGCGGTTTGATTCCGATGCGGGAACACACCTTGCGTTTAACAAATTGTGTTGGAACGGCGACATGGTGTTTGAATGTTGCTTATGCGACGTTGCAACAATATGGGGTGATTGACAACGGTGCGCCTTATACAAACGGTTTGCGCACTTGCAATAATGGTACTTTGTTTGAATTAGGATTTGGTGATCATCAATTAATTTTTGTTAATTTGTTAGATAATACTTGCCGCGATACGGTTTTGGTAAAAGTGGTTTGTAACGATGCCGTTAGGGATTGGGTGATTCGGGATACCATTTGGGTTAGAAACGATAGTACGTTGTGTTTCAATGCTTTAAGTCAAGTTCGTGGACAAATTTTATCCGCTCGGAACCTTTGCGACAGCTTGGCACATGGCTTTGTGGGTTATCAATTGGATACCTTGACGCATTGTTTGAAGCGGACAGGTTTGATTCAAGGACAAGATACGGCGTGTATTGAAATTTGTACCGACAGTTTGGGATGTAATATTTTGCACATCTATACGACGGTTTTGAATAGAGATAGTTTGCCGATTGCGCGAGATGACAGTGGCAAAACGTATAAAAATCGCGGTATCACGCTTCAAATTATGAAAAATGATAGTATCAATGGCAGATTCCGCAGCATTACAATCGTGCAACAACCGACTTACGGAACGGTTCGATTAGTGGAGATGAATGGCAAATGGATTGCAGAATACGAACCTGCAACTGAATATTGTGATTCGATTATTGGCGATCATTTTACGTATAGGCTTTGTAACACAACAGGTTGTGACGACGCTATAGTTACGATAAAAGTATTATGTGATAATGGTTTAACGATTTACAATGGTGTTTCACCAGATGGCGATGGTGCGAATGACCGTTTTACAATTGTCGGCATTGAAAATTATCCAAATAATGAATTGAGTGTTTACAGTCGTTGGGGCACGATGGTTTATGCGAAAAAGGCTTACAAAAATGAGTGGGACGGCACTTGGAATAACAAAAATTTGCCCGATGGCACGTATTTTTATCGGTTGGCATTAGGCGATGGCACGTTTATAACAGGCTATTTGCAAATTGGACATTAAGAAGGAATTGAATGTGAATTAAATTTAAAAAGAGGTTGTCTGGATGGACAGCCTCTTTTTTTGCAAAAATGCGAGTGTGCAAATAGTGGAAAAATTACCCGAAGTGCCCTTCGTTGTCATTCCGTAGGAAACTTTTGTACCGCGCTTTGTCATTCCGTAGGAATCTTTTGCGTCGGAAGCTCCTTTGTTTGGTTCGTGAACGATTGAATGAGTGCTAAAATTTCTTCGGGCGTGAGTTTTGCAGAAGCCATCAAATAAAGTAAAAATGGATGCACCACATAATTGTTTGAGAATCCAAGCTAATTCATTAAGCGCGTTTCCAAAATCCATCGAAATTTACGCAAAATGGCAATAATTTTCAACAAACTACCTTGACTCACTGCATTAAACGGTTCTGCGATACAATATTCCCGCCCTTCCATGATGACAAATTGCCAATTTTTATCAATAATGTCCACGCCATACATGGGTTTTCCATTTTGATTCATCTCCTGCGCAATTAAAAACGCTTCTAATAATTGAGCCATCGAATCACCCGACGGATTTTTATACGGTTTATACTCTTGAAAATGGAAATAAGGCGTTTCATACACGTCTAACAATCCTTTTGCCAACATAAAATCAGATTTAACGACCAATTTTACTTCATCTACCGTTGCCGAAATGGTTTTATCAAAATAAGCAATAAATTGTTCGTCATCAATCAGTTGCCCTAATTCAAGAATAGGCCCGATAAATTTAATTTTTAAATCTTCCTCATTCCAACCTCGCAAATTCTTTTGCGCCTTTTTAAAAATTTTATCGAAAATATACAATTCTCCTGCGTTCAAATCTGGGTCGGTCACATCCAGCCATTCCTGCATCAGAGGCGTTTGATGCGTTGTAATACAAGTCAAGTTAAATTTTTTAATCAATTCCGCTTCGCGCCAAGATTTTGTTTCGCGTTCAGCGTCGTTATGTTTGATATTTTTACCCATTATATTTCTAATTTTAAAGATTTTGCCAAATAATTGTTTAGCAATCTGTCTGTCAAAACAATAAAAAGCAAAAATGGTTCTAAAATCATTCGCAAAAAAATGCGCCAATTGCAACAATGGGCGCACGACGATTTTTTGGAAGGTGGATTTTAGATTTTGAAATACATAATCTATTGATAAGCAAATAATTATGTATTTCAAAATCTAAAATCCCAATCGTATTATTTTTTCGCGCCCCCTTTTTTGGCGTGACAGTCACCTTTTCTGCCATCCGTTTTTAATTTTAGGTTTGAAAACGCGCAATTAAACAACTATTGTAGATTTTTTAATAATTTTGCACTTTTATGACAAACGGATTTGAGAAATCATTCATTCCAAACTAAAATTAATTTAAGACGCATGGGCAAAATACGTATTAAACAATTCGGTCCCATCCAAGCAGGTTTAACAAGCAATAATGGTTGGTTGGAAATTCAAAAAATAACGCTTTTCATCGGCAATCAAGGGACGGGCAAAAGTAGCATTGCCAAATTGATTTCGACCATGATGTGGTTGGAAAAATCTTTATATCGAGGCGAGTTGACCGAAAAAGAAGTCACCAGTTATAATCGCTTTGTGAATCATTATTGCGCGTATCAAAATATTAAAAATTATTTCGATAAAAATGGGGCTACTGAAATTGAATATGAAGGTGCTTTATATCATATTCAATTCATTAGCAATAAATTATCTATCAAATTTATAAATAATTTGAATCCAGAAAATCATTATCTGGTTCCGAAAATCATGTATGTACCTGCGGAACGCAATTTTTTAAGTGCGGTCAAATGGCGCAATTTGGAGAAAATGAAGGAATTGCCCCAAGCATTATTCGCGTTTTTGGAGGAATTAGAGCGTTCTCAAAAGGAATTAACAAGTCCTATTACATTACCGATAGGCGACGCGACGTTTGAATT
>JBEEMZ010000143.1:0-12408 GCA_041192405.1 Bacteroidota bacterium
TGAAAGTGGCAATATACAATTGATTCCTCAACCCGATATTGAAGCGACACATGCTCCTAAATTATTCCATGAAATGTGCGAAATTAATTTTAATCGCCCCGTTTCGGAAGTGCATAATTTTATACGCGGCTTGTCGCCAAACCCGACAGCATGGACAATATTGAATCATTTAAAACTAAAAGTTTTTAAAACAATCATTGAATGGGTTGAGCCAAGCGAACCAATTGGACAATTTGTTTCAGATAATAAAACTTTTATTAAAGTGTCTTGTAAAGATGGTTACATTCAATTTTTAGAATTGCAATTGGAAGGGCGCAAGCGCATGGATGCCAAAACCTTTCTGAATGGATCTAAAATTTAAGCAATTTGCCCCGAATCACGCGAATTTGCACAAATTTTTGATAAAACTTCGTGCAAATTCATGCGATTCGGGGCAAATGCTAAAAAAAGAGTCCCGCCTTCCGCAGAAGACGAGACGACGGGGTTTTGTGTTTACCGTTTTGCTCTTGAATGATTTTTAAAAGAGTCCCGCCTTCCGTAGAAGACGAGACGACGGGGTTTTGTGTTTACCGTTTTGCTCTTGAATGATTTTTAAAAGAGTCCCGCCCTCCGTAGAAGACGAGACGACGGGGTTTTGTGTTTACCGTTTTGCTCTTGAATGATTTTTAAAAGAGTCCCGCCCTCCGAAGACGGGCGAGACCGATGGAGTTGAGGTTTCTACTTTTAGAATTTAACCCATTTTTGGTTTAGAACTTGTCCACCAATTGTACAGATTAAAACATATTGTCCATTAACTAAATTATTTATAGATAATTTTATATCAGTTGTAATATCTTGAATATCAATACTCTGAATATAATGTATTTTGCCTTGCATATCAAAAATTGAAATTTCACCTTCACCTACGGGCACACCTGTCAATCGAACACTCCATTCATCATGTGTAAAATTGGGCAGTACTATCATGGCATTCCTCCCAGCATTTTCGACGGAAATCACTTTTGAGTATTCATAAGAACCGTTCAAATCCATGATTTTCAGCCGATACATGCTGAGAGGTGCGGGTGCAAGATCTACCCATTCATAAAATTGGGGTTGATTGCAATGTCCCATTGCCGCCACTAAGTCGAGTGATTTAAAGTCCCCATAGTTGTTCCTTCGCTCCAATATAAAACATTTCGTATCTTGTTCAGATGCGGTTGACCAACTGATAATATTTTGTTTACCATTCGCAACGCCTTTAAAATCAATGAGTTCCACTGGTAAAACAGCGTTTTCATTGATAATCACAAATGGTGAAAAAGAGGTAATATTACTTGCTGTTGCGACGGAATTAGTCATTGTAGCGGCGATTCGCTCCCAAACATTCGGGGATTTATAATGACCAATTTGTACCGCACCAGCCGCATCAAAATTATTCGTCGGCACACCTGCGGCGCAAGTTAGGGATAGCGTAACATTACTTCCACCAGTTGTTGCTTCTGAAATATTCCATTGCCGTTGTATATATTTGTTGGGCATGGGTGAAAAGGCATCTAAGGTGGAGGACACATTGACACTAAAATCATCGGTCGTACCTGCATTCGTGATAGCGGCAGGGTCATAAGTCGTTGTTGTGCCTACTGGAAATAAAGTTGTGGTATTGCCAACACCTTTGCGCGTCAAACGACCTGTGCCATTGGCAACAACATATCCATTATTGTCGGCACCTGTAACGGAAACGGCTGCTTCTAAAATTAAATTATTATTGCCAAGATTGATTTTACCATTTGAAAATTGTAAAAAAGAAGCTATATTCAAATCTGTATGAACCAAACTGACTGTATTCCCAATGATTGATAATTGATTAATGGTGTGATTCGATGGAATTTCGAAACCAATTGTCCGCGTATTCGTTTCTTTACAATAAAAAACAGCTAAACCTGCACTTAAATTACTAAAATCAGGTGCAGCATCCAAATTGCCACTTACTGTAGCTATATCGGTTGCTCCATATTGAATTTTAGCGACAAACGTTGCCGTGTTGCAAAAAGTTAATTTTCCTGCATTGCTAACAGAACCTTTGAATAAGTATAAACTATTGATATTTAATGCATTAGAACTTACATCGAATGTTACTCCTGCTGTATTATTCATAGAAAAACTATTAATGGGTTCTGCTACTGTTCCAAAAATGCCTGTGCCACTATACGTTTGTGCACTATTTCCAATAAAATCAAGGCAGCCATTTTCCCAATTTTTATTTAAAAAGGATTTAATTGCCCCATTATTTTGAATGTTGCCTTTTACATTGAGTTTAAAAGTATCCAAATGTAAAATTGCATTATTACCAATGGATACATTTTTCCAGACGGTAGTTAAATTTGACGTAGTGGCAAAAGTAGCACTACCAACAATTGATAAATTGGGAATTTGTCCACTTATGTTAAATAATCCTGTTGCAGCTCCAATGCAAGTCAAAATACCTCCTGTTACATTTTTAGTAACAGTGCCTTCTGCAAAATAATCATTGTAGCTAGACGGTTTATTTAAAATAATATTGCCGCTACTTATTGTAAAATTTTTAGCAGTAATATCAAACGATGCAGCTTGCGCAATGTTAGCAATTGTGCAAACATTTATAGTACCACCACTCATTACGAAACTTGCAGGGCTACCTTGTAATTTACTGGCAACATTGAGTATTCCACCAGTGATAATTAAATCAGTTGTTGTTAAAACATCTAAATTATTACCATTTCTTGACCCTACATATATAATACCTTGTTCTAATTTTAACAAACCTTTTGCGTCTAATCCAACAGTTGTTGCTAATACTATAAAATTAGGGTTATCTAACCAAAATCCTGCATCTTTATTACATAAAATATTAGGATTTTGGTTAGTAACAGTTGAACTCAATGTATAAGTTCCTGCAAAATGTATAGTACCTTTGGTAAGTGTAAGAAAGGGAGCTGTATCAAGATACTTATCTTGAACTGTGAAAACAGATGAATTGAGCAATAAAACAGCGGTCTTAGTATTTTTTACAAGTACTATTGTCAAAATATCTGTTGTAGTACCGATGCCCCCAAAAGTATTATTGGCAGCACCTGTAAACGTAATGTTTGCGCCTACGGTGTTTCCATTGGTGCTAAAATCCAAAATACCATTATTGGTCAAATCACCGCCAATGAATAGCGCGTGTGTCGTTATATTACCAGTATTACCAGTCTGAAATGTGCCTGTATTGTCAATGATGACATTATTATTAATTGTAACATTGCGTGCAAGAGTGGTTTCAAAGGTTAAAGTACCATTAATTGTGAGGGATTGAAGCGTCAAATCAGTATTAATGGTGACGATCGCGCCCGAAACAATGTTCACAACATCACTACTCGTAGGAATCGAACCATTCACCCATGTATCGGGGTCTGTCCAGTTTCTGGTTCCGCCAGCATTTGTAGAAGTAATCGTTGCGGCAAAGCCCATAACAGGTACTAATAATTGTAAACATACTGCAACTTTTTTAGTTGCAAGCGTTAATGTATTGAAATAAGGGTACATAAAATTAGGTGTTAATAATTTGAGTTTGGTTTATTACGAATTTTCAAGTTTTGTATATACTGTTATTATGGTACAAAGGTAACATATTATATTTTAATATAGCAATTATTTTTTCATTTATTTTACATAAAAAATGAAAAAAATACAATTTTATTTTTAAAACAATGGTTTTTCATTTAAAAATGTTTATTTTAAGCCTAAAAACACCTTTTTTATTTTTAAATAAAAAAAACACCCCAATCTTTCGGATTGAGGTGCAGAGTCATTATAATTACTTTCTGTTTGAAAAAACAATTCTTTTACTTTTTTTGTTGGATTTTTTCTTTGTACTTTACAAGTTGCCGTTTGAGGCATGCGACGACGGCATCAATTGCCGCTTCAAAAGTTTTAGCACTTTCCTTGATAAATATAATACCATTCGGAAGTGAAAGTTTGATTTCAGCGATTTTGTCACGGACTTGACCACTGTTTTCTAATTTTAGAATAATTTTTGCATCGGTCACTTTTCCGAAAAGGTGTTCCAATTTGCTCAATTTTTTTTGGATATTATCCAATAGTTTGACATCTGCTGTGAAGTGGATTGCTTCAGTTTGTACTCTCATTGTGAACGGTTTTGGATGTTTGTGAAATGTAAATAAAAATTGTGACTCTACATGGGCTGTTAAACCCAAAGCATGACGCAAGATGAAACGTTTCTGTGAGAAAAGCAAATTTTATATCTGTTTTTGGGTATTTTAAAGTGTTAATTTTTTGTTAATTAACTAAAATGCAAAATGATAATCTTATAAATCGTTGTTTTTCAATATTTTCTAAAAGCATAGATTTCATATATTTTTTTGTCATTCCGTTTTGTCATTCCGTAGGAAACTTGATTCCTGCGGAATGGCAAAAAAATCGTTACTGAAATCGTTCGGCTAATTTAAAAGTTTGATTCAAAACGATACGTCCTTGTTCATTTCGTTTCACCGTCGCACACTCCACCACAGGGTCATGTTCAAAAAATAAAATATGTCCTTCATCAGCAGAATGATTTTATTAAGAAAGTTAGAATTCGCACAAATTTAAAGTTCCATTGGTGCAAATTTTTATATTTGGTGGTAATAAAACTAAATTTGCATACATTTGTGCAAAATTTAAACAAAATCAGTATGTTACAAAAGATTTTAGCTGAATTAAGTACCGCGCAAGCTCAATTAGTTGCTGTATCTAAAAAAAAATCGAATGCCACTATTTTGGATTTGTATGCGCAAGGACAACGAGTGTTTGGCGAAAACTACGTGCAAGAATTAGTTGAAAAGTATCAATCTTTGCCACAAGATATTCAATGGCATTTTATTGGGCATTTGCAAACCAATAAAGTGAAATATATTACGGCATTCGTTACGATGATTCATTCCGTAGATTCCGTAAAAATGTTGCAAGAGATTGATAAACAAGCCAGTAAATATAAAAGAGTTGTTGATGTATTACTGCAATTCCACATCGCGGACGAAGAAACCAAATTTGGATTGGATAAAGATTCTGCTATTGAATTTTTAGATGCCCCCGTCTTACGCCAATTATGGAATGTGCGCATTTGTGGTGTGATGGGTATGGCAACTTTGACAGACGATAAAACCCAAATCCGTCAAGAATTTAAACAATTGAAAGAAATGTTCGATTTGCTTAAAAATCAATATTTTAAGGATACTGATTATTTTAATACCATTTCAATGGGCATGTCCGATGATTATCAGATGGCATTGGAAGAAGGTAGTAATATGGTTCGCATCGGTAGTTTGTTGTTTGGAAAAAGAGTTTAAAATATTTATTTTAATAATATAAATTATTTTTGATAGAGAAACAGCGAAATCGTTGTAACTTTCGGCAAAAATATTTTTTTGTGAAATTATTGGAAAAATCAATGTTCACTTCGACGGATTTCTCGAAGTATTTTACGACTGCCTTCTCGGTGGATAATGTCATCTTCGGTTTTGATGATGCTGACATTAAAATTTTGTTGATTCGGCGAGGCTTGGAGCGTCAACGTTCCATTTACCAAGATATGTGGGCTTTGCCAGGAGACTTGGTGAATCCTGATGAGGATTTGGATGGGGCTGCGTACAGAGTGTTAGACGAGTTGACGGGCTTGAAAAATGTTTATTTGGAGCAAGTCAAAGCATTTGGAGCTGTTCATCGGCATCCTGTTGGACGCGTCATTACGGTTTCGTATTTTTCACTTATCAAAATTAGTGATTATGAAGTGATGCCAAATTCGTTTGCGGAACGCGCTGAATGGTACACGATTAAGGATGCAAGACAATTAACCTTGGCTTTTGACCATTCTAAAATCGTGGAAACCTGTTTTAATGCCCTTAAACAACGGATTCGAGTTGCGCCAATCGGTTTTGAATTATTGCCACCCAAATTTACGTTGACGGAATTGCAACAATTATATGAATCTATTTTGGAAAGAACTTTGGAAAAGCGCAATTTTCGGAAAAAAATTTTGGGAATGAATTTTATTGTAGATTTGAAGGAATCTCAGGAGCGCGTTGCGCATCGTCCTGCTCGTTTGTATGAGTTTAATCAAGCAAAATATGAAAATTTAGTTGCCAAAGGTTTTAGTTTTGAACTTTGAAATGGGCGGTCTCGAAATATGATTGGGTTAAGATGGCATGAAAGCCAATCATCACCAAATAATATTTTGCTTGTTTTCAACGTTTACTTATCACCCCCGCAATTTTGCCGCGAATGACACGAATTGGCACGAATTATTAGTGAGCATTCGCGGCAAAATTAGGTAGATTACCCTAACACTAAAATTTTAAAACTCCGTTTCTTACAAACAAAATTGCTTAAAAAGACGATTTTGCATGAAAAAAATACATTTTTTATTTTTTTTAAAAATTTTATGCGGTCTCACTTGCTTACCTCTCCATTTGCAAGCGCAAGGTTTAAATGTTCAAATTCTTGGCAATCGAGATTTCTGTCCTGGCGGTAACACTACTTTGGATGTGGTTGGTACTTTTGCAACGTATAATTGGTCGCATGGCGCGACCACGCGTTCCGTTTATCTTCAAGTCGGTGGCAATTATAGTGTGACGGTGACAGACGGAGCGGGGCAGTCGGGCGCGGCTACTGTAACGATTACAGAACGTGCTAATCCGACACCTATTATTACAGGGAGTTTATTCAAATGTCCGAATCGCCCGACCGCATTAGATGCGGGTAGTGATTACTCTTTTTACAATTGGTCAACAGGCGAAACGGCTCGCGGCATTGTTGTAAGCGAAGTGGGTGATTATCGAGTCACCGTAACGGATAGATATGGTTGTGAAGGCTCCGCTACTGCAACGGTCGTACTTGGATTACCTGTTATCATTGATATTCCAAATGAAATACGACTTTGTGGGAATGATACAGCAACTATGAATGCATCTTCTTCGGGCGCATTAAGTTTTCTTTGGAATGATAACAGTACCGATTCTATTAAAATAGTAAGAGATTCTGGAATTTATAATGTTATCGTAACGAATGGACAATGTGTGGGTTATGATACTTGTAGAGTGCATAAAATACCACCACCTCTGCTGGAATTGGGCAATGATACGATTCTTTGTTTTGGTCAAAACATAAATATTGATGCAACGGTTTGGGGGGTGAATGATTATCAATGGTCGGATGGTGGTCATGCGCCTTCGCGGACAATTTGGCAAGAAGGTTTGTATAAACTCACAATTCGATTCGGCAAGTGTTTTGCGTCAGACAGTATTAATGTTACGATTTTTGATAAAAAACAAGGTTTGCAATTGGATACGGTGATTTGTGATACGGTGTTTAAATTAAAACCGCGGTTGCTCGGTGCAATAGATTATCGTTGGTCAACAGGCGCGGACACGAGTACCATTTTGGTTAAAAAATCAGGTGATTATCGCGTTTGGATTTCAAATCGAAAATGTCATGTGGATTGGGATTATAAATTGACGTTTAAAAAAATACCTCATATTGAGTTGGGCAAAGATACCATTATTTGTTTAGACCAAGCCAATCATTATACGTTGAAAGCAGATTGGGCATCGTCCTCTGTCAAATGGCAAGATAGTAGTACTTTTGCAACTTACGTGACGGAATATCCTGGTGGAAAATACAAAGTCAAGGTGAGTAATGAATGTGGGGTTCAAATGGATTCAATTTATGTAAATTTTCATGAATGCAATACAATATTTGTTCCAAATGCGTTTACGCCAAATGGTGATAATGTAAATGATGTTTTTCAAGTATATCCTGCTTCTTTTGTCAAGAAGTTTAATTATTTTAAAGTTTTTGAACGAACAGGTAATTTAGTTTTTGCTGCGGTTGATTTCAATCCCGAAGATGCGGCGGCAAATGGTTGGAATGGGAATTTTGGTGGAAAAGTGCTGCATCCTGATGTATATATATATGTGTTGGAATTTGCATCGAAGGATGGTAAACTTTGGGTTCAATCGGGAGATGTGACCCTTGTAAGATAATTTTGTAAACACATACATATAGGGAACATAGTTTGTATCGAAAGTTATGCCACTGAGTTGTTAAAGTTATAATATGTTTTTTGCCCGCAGATTTTCGCAGAAAAGACTCCGAAAGAAAATCAGCGAAATCTGCGGGAAAAAATAGATTAATAATGAATCGTTTACGCATTCAAGCTTTAACAACTCAGTTGTATAATAGAAAATAAAAACCTATGTACATCTGTGTTTGCCCAAAAAAATATATTTATTAAAATTTTATAGATGATATTTAATCAGACACGTAGTTTAAAAATCGGGATTCTTGGCGGCGGACAATTGGGCAAAATGCTTTGTCTTGCGGCGGCAGATTGGGATTTGAATATTTCGGTACTTGACCCTGACCCCAATTGTTCAGCGCGTACCTATTGTACGCATTATACGCAAGGTCATTTTAATGATTTTGATAAGGTGATGTCATTTGGAGCATCATTGGATATTTTAACGGTTGAAATTGAGCATGTGAATACGGCAGCCTTGCGCGAATTACAAAAGCAAGGCAAAATCGTTCATCCAGACCCAGCTTTATTGGAATTAATTCAAGATAAGTCCAAACAAAAAAAATGGTATGTCGAAAACGATATTCCAACAGAAGTATTTGATTATCAATCTTTTAAAAATTCAAAACCGACCCATTATCCTATCATTTGGAAAGCAACAACGGGCGGTTATGATGGAAAAGGCGTTGCTTTGTTAGAAAATGAAGCCGATTTTGATAAAATGCCTGATACGCCTTATCTTTTAGAGGCAAAAACCGATATTGATAAAGAAATTGCCGTCATGGTTGCGCGGAATTCAGATGGGGAAGTGGTTACTTATCCGCCAGTGGAAATGATTTTTGATAAGGAAGCGAATTTATTAGATTATCAACTTTGCCCCGCCTCGCTTGATAAAAAAACAGAAAAAAAAGCGCGTTTATTAGCAGAAATATTAATAAAAAAATTAGAACTTTGTGGTTTATTAGCTGTTGAAATGTTTTTAAACAAACAAGGAACGCTTTTGGTGAATGAAATCGCCCCGCGCCCGCACAACTCAGGACATCATACGATTGAAACGGTCGAAACGTCCCAATTTGAGCAACATTTAAGAGCAATTTTAAATTTACCATTAGGTAGTACGCGGTTACTGTCACCCTCTGTTTTGTTAAACATTGTGGGCGATAAGGCGCATACAGGTTTGGCAAAATACGAAGGTTTTGACTTTATGTTTAAGACCACAGGGGCGCATTTGCACTTGTATGGTAAAGCCATTACAAAACCTTTCCGTAAAATGGGGCATTTAACCATTGCAGATGTATCTGTTGACAAGGCATTGCAAAAAGCATTAGATTTAAAAAAAGTTTTAAAAGTAAAGTCGTGATTAGAAACGATGCATTTATAAGGTGTTGATTATCAATTGAATTTCAAATAAAAAATGATATTTCATTTTGAAATCATTTACGTAAAGTTATAATATGTTTTTTGCCCGCAGATTTTCGCAGAAAAGACTCCAAAAGAAAATCAGCGAAATCTGCGGGCAAAAATAGATTGATAATGAATCGTTTACGCATTCAATTCCTCATCAATCAAATGTCACGATTTTCATATATAACGATTTTAAGGTTAGTTAGTTGGTTAAAATATTCAAAACTAACCAACCAACCTCAATCGCATGAAATTATAATTCTTAATCAATTTGCTACAAGTACAGTCTATGAAAGTTGCACACGTCAGTATCATCATGGGTTCAGACAGCGATTTGCCTGTTATGAGCCAAGCGGCAGAAATGTTAAAATATTTCGGCATCCCGTTTGAACTTATGCTCATTTCGGCGCACCGAACGCCTGAAAAATTATACACGTATTCCCGTGAAGTCCATAAACGCGGTGTCAAAGTCGTGATTGCAGGCGCAGGAGGAGCCGCCCATTTGCCAGGGATGGTCGCTTCCTTGTCGCCGTTGCCTGTGATTGGCGTACCTATCAAAGCGAGTAATTCGCTGGATGGTTGGGATTCGATTTTAAGTATTTTGCAAATGCCGAATGGTATTCCTGTTGCAACGGTGGCGTTAAATGGTGCCAAAAATGCAGCGATTTTAGCAGCTCAAATCATCGGAGCGAGCGACAAAATTGTACAAGATAAAGTCGTAGAATTCAAAAGTGAAACTGCAAATGAAATTACGCGTAAAAATGAGCATTTGATGAAAATCGGTTATGAAAATTACGGAAAAGATACTTTGTAATTTTCTTTTCCGTAATTTTGCGCCGTAATTCAAAACCTATAAGGTGAACTTACCTTATAGGTTTTTCTGTTTTTAAATACCAATTATATCTTATTCGTAACCAAATATAAATCAAATTATTATGATAGTAGGCGTTCCAAAAGAAATTAAATCGAACGAAAATAGGGTTGCTATGACGCCCGCAGGCGTGATGGAATTAACCCGTAAAAAACATAAAGTTTATATCCAAACCGAAGCAGGGGAGGGGAGTGGCTTCTCTGATTTTGAGTATGAATCTGCGGGCGCAATTATTTTGCCAACGATTGAAGCCGTATATGAAATTGCTGAAATGATTGTCAAAGTGAAAGAACCCATTGAATCAGAATATGTTTTGATTCGTCCGAATCAATTATTATTCACGTATTTTCATTTTGCATCTTATCAACCGCTTACGAATGCAATGATTGCTTCCAAAGCGACTTGTTTAGCGTATGAAACCGTAGAATCACCTGATAGAAGTTTGCCGTTATTGGTACCGATGTCAGAGGTTGCGGGGCGGATGGCGATTCAAGAAGGTGCAAAATATTTGGAAAAACCTGTGAAAGGGCGCGGTATTTTATTGGGCGGTGTTCCTGGCGTACCTCCTGGTAAAGTTTTAATACTTGGCGGTGGTATTGTTGGCACGCAAGCAGCAAAAATGGCAGCAGGATTGGGTGCTTTAGTGACGATTTTAGATGTTAATTTACAACGATTGCGTTATTTATCGGATATTATGCCTAACAATGTGATTACAATGCATTCCAATGAGTATAATATTCGTCAATTGGTGGTCAATCATGATTTAATAGTTGGTGCCGTTTTGATTCCAGGTGCGAAAGCTCCGCGTTTGATTACTCGAGATATGTTGAAAATGATGCGTCCAGGTACGGTCTTAGTGGATGTTGCGGTGGATCAAGGCGGTTGTATTGAAACTTGCCATCCAACAACGCATGATAATCCAACGTATATTGTGGATGATGTCGTGCATTATTGTGTGGCGAATATGCCGGGGGCAGTCCCTTATACTTCGACGATTGCTTTGACCAATGCAACTTTGCCGTATGTAACTTTATTAGCAGACAAAGGTTGGCAGCAGGCATGTCGGCAACGGAGTGATTTAAAATTAGGTTTGAACATTATTGATGGGCATGTTGTATATAAAGGTGTCGCAGATGCGTTTCATCTGCCCTTAGAAGATGTCAATCGGTTTCTATAATTTTTGAAACACAGCTGTACATAGAACACATAGATTTTGAAACACCTCAAAATCTATGTGTCCTATGTACAGATGTGTTTCAAACAAATATTCAAAAAAGTGATTTTCAAGATTCAGCCCGCCGAAAAAGAGATTTTTCAAATCATTCGGCAAACGGCGAGTGAATTAGGCTTTCCAACCTATATTGTAGGCGGCTACGTGCGCGACCGCTTATTGGCGCGTCCATCCAAAGATGTAGATATAGTTTGCATTGGTTCTGGCACCGCCTTAGCGCAAGCCGTCGCAGATAAACTTTCGCCCAAACCCAAAGTCGCTATTTTCCAACGATTCGGAACCGCCGCATTTCGACACAAATCATTAGAAGTAGAATTTGTTGGAGCGCGCAAAGAATCCTATCGGCACGATAGCCGAAAACCAACGGTCGAAGAAGGTACTTTGGAAGATGACCAAAATCGCCGTGATTTTACGATAAATGCACTCGCTGTAAGTTTAAATGAGGCTGATTTTGGGACGATTTTAGATTCATTTGGCGGCGGAGGTTGGGGACCTTTGGTCACATCTACTTTGATTTCAAAAGGCAGAAGTCCGCAATATGTTATTGGCTCAATTAGCGTTACAGAGTTCTTCGTCACGCTTGCGAGTGCCTTGACTTTCCCTTTTGGCAACAAGAAGTTCGTTACCCGAACGAGTTGCAAAGGATCGTTGTCTCCACAATCCCTCGGGCCAGGATGAAGGTATCGTAACCCTGCACGCAATTCACTTTCATCGATTGTAGAAGGCAAGGGTGGGTCACCGTTGCCGCCGGCAATCCAAACCACCGAGTTACCGTTGACGCACACTTCTCCCAATGTTGCCAGCGTACCTTGACCCTCAGTCCCGTAA
>JBEEMZ010000144.1:0-12974 GCA_041192405.1 Bacteroidota bacterium
AAAAAAAAGGTTTAAACCTTCAAAAAGAGGTTTAAACCTAAAAAAAAAAGGTTTAAACCTTCAAAAAAGAGGTTTAAACCTCTTTTTTGACACGAATTGAACGAATTTTCACGAATGGTTCGTGGAAATTCGTTCAATTCGTGTCAAAAATAAACAATCTACATTCCATTCCTCCATAAAACAACTGAATTGAAATTATTTTTTTTAAAATTCTTGGGTGAAAGAATCAATAATTTGTTAATTTTGACGCAAGTTCGATTACCAAAACGATTCTATCCGTCATGCCCAAGTCTATCAAAAAATATATTCAACAAACCTCGAACGCATTTGAACTCGTTTTGCAACAATATGAAGCGTTAATTCAAGAGCAAGTCGCACTTGGAAACCTTTCCGAAGCCGCTGCAATCGCTAAATTAACCGCCCTAAAAGCTCAATTATCGGCAGAAATACCCGTTTTGGAGCCTCATTCAACGCATTTAACCGTAAATGAAGCCGCGAAACAAAAGGTTTTGAACGAACTTGATGCTTTGATTTGGCATCCACATTATGCCGTAAATGAAAATGACGTATTAGATGAATTAGTATTATCATTGTCAAATCACATTCATTGCGGCGCGGCACAATTGCAAACGCAAGTCAATGAAGCGTTAGGAAAAGCGGTAGAATTGTTTCAAAAAACAGGTGAAATTACGTTGTCGCAAGACCGAAAAGTGAAAATTGAAGTCGTGAATCAAGTCAGTAATGAACGTTGTAAAATTGTTTTGCCGTTGATGCTCGCTGGCGGACAAAGCATGCATTATAATTATAATTTGGTAGATAGAATTTTGGCAGAAACCAAATGTCATGCGACGATTTTCCAACGCATTCCACAAGGTTTTTTGCGGATTGCAACGAATGTTACGACCGCCGAAAATAAACGCGCTATCAATACTTTCATTCCAAATGATTCCCCTGTTGTGAATACGATTTTAAAAGGCGATGTTTATAAAGGCAGTGCTTTTGTCGTAAACAATTGGTATGCAACGGCTTATCATCCGATTTGCATTGATGGACGCGTTGAAGGGATTGTATATGTCGGCTTACGCGAGTATTTGCCGCACCTCAATCAACGCATTTCCAATGTAAAATTATTGCAACTTTTAGAGAATTTAGTGGATGTTTATTTTGCAGATTCGCATGGCAGTTCTGCGATTGAACAATTGATGGCGTTTTTCACGCACACCCAACAAAGTATCGTTAATAATCCGTTTATTGAATTAGGTTTGAAGGAATTGACCGTTTTGTTGAAACAAATTAAAGAAAAACGGGATATTCAAGTCGCACATCACGCACCACAACATGCGCAACCGCTTACAATCGTTACCGATTATATTCAATCACATTTGCATGAGAATATGACAATCGAAACGCTTGCACAAGTCGCACATATTAGCAAAATTTCGTTATATCGGTACTTTAAAGAGGCTTACGCGCTTTCGCCGATTGATTTTATCAATCACGAACGATTGACAAGGGCTTTGAAATTGATGGATTCTACTAAAAAAAATATGCAAGTGATTGGGCAAGAAGTGGGTTTTGAAAGCACTTCGTATTTTATAAAATTGTTCCAACAACGTTTTGGCATGACTCCCAAACAGTATTCTAAACAGATGACACATCGGTAATTTTGGAAGGTGGATTTCGGATTTCGGAATACCTTGACTTTAAAGGATTATCCAAAATCCACAAAATTGGCGAAAATATTGCAGTCTAATTATCAAAACAATTCTAAAACCGTTTCGACTTAACAATATTTAGACATGCAACTTCATCCTATTTACATTGGTATATTTACATTATTGAATATCCAAAACATTGTAGCTCAAACCATTAAAACCGAAAATTACGCGAACGGCTCCCCCAAAACGCGTTATCACATTCGCAAAAATGATACGTTTTGTACGGAACATTTGCAAGAAAATGGATTGCGTCAAGCAACTATTTGGCACGATTCAGCCCATTATTTTCACCCGAATCAAAAATTTTCTAAAAAAACTTATGGCGAAAATCAACATTTACCAACGTGGTTATGGATTGCGAGTAATAAAAATGAAGTAGAAACTTTCGACGCTTTAAAGCCCGTTTCGACTTACACGTTTTATCCCGATGGCAAATTGCACGAAAAAATCATTTGGGAACATGACGACCTTGTGAATCAAATGGTTTATTTGCCGAATGGTAAATTATTTCAAACGTTCAAATATCATAAGTTAAATACTCATATATTTAACTACTTTGAAATCAAAGGAAAAGAAACGTTGCATTTCAAAACAGATACGGTTTCCAAAATTCAAGAGCGATTTGGCTATCGGAATGAACAATTGGTGCATTATGAAATCTATCGTTGGGACGCAGAAACCCCACCTCATTTATTCGAATTGCGCAAGTTGGTTTTAATGGAAGGCAAGAAATTAGATTTCTCTTGGCAAGCGGATACCGCAAAATGGAAATTATATCGAAGTCAGGAAACCAATTTATATGGTTTTCGGAATGGGCATGGTGATTGGGTCGTGCCGCCCAAATATGATTTTGCGGCTCGATTCAATATTGCGTATTTCATTGTGAATGAGAATGGTAAATATGGCGTTTTAAATGAATATGGTAAAGTGATTATTTCATTGGAATGGGATTTTTTAGAATCTTTTGATTTGAATCATCGCCCTTCTTATGAATTGTTGCCCCCTGCAAAACCTGCGCCTTCACCTATTTTTCCTTATGCGAGTTTGAAACCTGATAGAAATGCACAATTGTATTTCCGTAAAGGCAATTTATATGGCGTGATTGATTGGCTTGGAAATGTTGTCTTACAGCCTGTGTATGAGGAGATTAGACAGTGTTATAATGATTTATATGAAGTCAAAATCAATCAGCATTGGGGCATTGTGGATAAAAATGGACAAATCATTGTTTCGCCACAATATAAAGCGGTGGATTTTACGCGATTCAAAGATTTGTTTATCACAACCGATACAACCACTTATCCTGCGGACGCAACACATGAAGGGGAGCGACTTCGTTTTGGTTTGGTGAATGCGCAGAATAAAATTTTGTTATCACCTGATTTTGCATTAATAGAGGCTGAACGCATTGGAGAACGCAGTTTTCAAGTATATTCGTTTCATAAAGAAGATGAATTAGGATTGTTTCATGCAGAAAAAGGTTGGTTATTGGATACCAATCATCGTTGTCAGATGGAGCCGCGTTGGTTGCAGATGCGTTATAAATTGTTGTCTCAAACCGATTCTACACAAATAAAACGGTATGGTTTATTCGACGCGGTGACGACCTCTATGTTATTACCATTTGATTTTGAATCTATTACTTATTTTAATAAAAAAGTATATAATCCAAAATTGCCGCATCAATCGCCTGATGAAGCGTATCAGCAGGAGTTACTTTTGCATTGCGTGAAGCAGGGCAAACATGGTGTTTTTGACCCACAACGGAAGAAATGGTTGATTCCGCTTCGATATGAGGCGATTACGCGTTCGGATGATGGTTATTTGGTTTCTAAGCGTGGTAAACAAAAAAGGGTCGCGCCATAATTATCAAGCAACTTTTTGAAAAATAGATTTTGAAAAATCATTAAAAATCATAATAAAATGTTGCAAAAAGTGTCGAAATACGGATCGGGGATCGGTATTTCGACACTTTTTGCAGCATTTTATTTTAAAAAAAACGTAAAAAAATATTTTATTAAATAATTTTTATATTTATATCAAAATTTACAAAATTTAATTTCTAATAATAATCAAAATTCAATTTATAAATTGCTTGGTAGGCAAAATTTTGTTTGGTAAAAAATATTACATTCCCTCCGTTCCTATGTGTTTCAAAAGCACTGTTTCTATATGTTTCCACCCAAAAAGCGGATGAGCCAAAATTATTTTACAAGAAAAAATCATCTGATTAAAACAAAGTATCATATTTAAAAATAATTAATTATAATTTTAAATATTTGTTTAATTTTTGAATTCAAACGACTTGTCATTGCATAAATATTGCTACTTTTGTTCTGAAAAAATATCAATATGAATCAGACAACCCTATTTTTTAGTTTTTGCTTATGCATAATCATGGCTTGTCGCACGCCTCAAGCCGTGCAACAAACTCAAATCCCTATACCCAAGTCACCTACACATCCTTATTCGGAAACCAACTTATTGTATCAACAACAGGCTCAAAAATATGCCGAACGGTTGGCGCAATACCCACTCATAGATACTATTGGTTTGCCCCCCCCACCCTTTTGGGTCGGAACAGTGAATTTTAATATGCGCAGACCTAATTTTGTCATCATTCACCACACCGCACAAACGACTTGTGAACAAACGCTGAAAACATTCACATTGCAACGCACACAGGTCAGTGCGCATTACGTGATTTGCGAAGATGGCACGGTACACCACATGTTAGACGATATGTTGCGAGCTTGGCATGCGGGCGCAGGTCGTTGGGGCAATATCACGGATATTAATTCCATCAGCATCGGCATTGAGTTGGATAATGACGGCAAAGAGCCGTTTGCAGAAGCCCAAATGAAAAGTTTAATGCAATTATTGGCGCATTTGAAGAAATCTTACAGCATTCCGACCGCTAATTTTATTGGTCATGCCGACATTGCGCCGACCCGCAAAGATGACCCTTCTGTTTATTTTGATTGGAAACGATTGGCGGACAATGGTTTTGGGCATTGGTATTCGGATACGACCGAATTGAATTTGCCGATGGATTTCAATGCGGCAACGGCATTGCGCTTAATTGGGTACGATATGCGTGATACTGCCGCCGCACAAACCGTTTTTAAAAGAAAATATTTAAAAAAAGTAGATTATCGCCCTTTTACAGAGTCTGATAAAAAGGTTTTATGGATGGTTGCTCGGAAATATTGGTAGTTGTACCCCATTCAAGGGATATTTTTTTGTCACAAATCGCGCTAAAAAGGCTTAAACGGTTGCGGAATGTTACTTTAAGATTGCGGAATGAATTGTATTTCAATGTTTTATGAATTTTTAAATTTAAAGTCCATATTTTAATATGCGTTAAAATTTTGGAACCAATTGATTTACAACCACTTGTAAAATCCGAAATCCGAAATCCACCTTCCGAAATCTTGTGACTTTTTAGTTTTAAAAGGTCAAATAAGCGTTTATTCATCTAATTTTTTGCGCAACTTTATATTTTTAAAACCAGCATCATCCTGAAAAAAGAATTTGTTATGTCACAAAATTATAAGGCGATAAGCAACGCTGTTTTGTTAAGCCCTCAAAAAATGTTTTTTTTACAACAAAATTGCCTCTCAACGCTCACCATCAATATCTAATAGAACAATTCATCAATTTTAAAATAAAATAATATGACTTTTTCATAGTTAGCATCGAAAAATTTTTAGCCTCTCTTTGATGTCAAGGAGTTGCAACAATCATATACCTTTACAATTAAAATAAGGTATCTATGACAGCAGTAAGTATGTAAAAATAAATGCTGTTTGTAAATTTTATATTCAAATGATAATCAATTCATTATAAAATTTATCATTCATCATTTATCATTCATCCTTACTTATTAGGTTGCTTTTTAACGACGATTTTTATTATAGGAGAAATTGATTCCTCTTAAAAAGAGAAGATTCTATTATTATTAAATTAATGATTTTTCATCATCCAATTTTGTGTATGAAAAAATTTACTAAACTATTGCGAAGGTTCGTACCTTTGTTAATGCTCTCTTCGGTAGTGAGTAGCAGTTTGGAAGCGCAGAGTATTACCAATTATACTTTCGCTACCACAACAGGTACTTTTACACCGATTGTCGGCGGAACGCCCGTAGCTACTTCGATTTCGGCAGCTGACTTCTTAGGCGATACTAAAACTTCTATTGCGCTTCCGATAGGTTTCCCTTTTACGTACATGGGGCAAGTCTATACGCAGGTGGTAGCTGTATCGGATGGTTATTTGTCGTTCAATACGACAGCTACAAGTGCTTTAACGAATAATTTAGCGACCTCAGTGGCGAATCAACGCCCCTTGTTAGCTCCACTTTGGGATGATTTGGATGGTGCAAGTGGTTCAGGTGGTGCTAATTATAGTACGACAGGCTCCGCAGGTGCTCGCGTTTTTACAATTGAGTGGTTAAATTGGCAGTGGAACTGGAGTGCGACAGGTACAACCATTTCTTTTCAAGTAAAATTATTTGAAGCGGATAGTCATATTGAATTCTCGTATAGAGATGACGGTGGTACTGTCAATAGTGGAAGTGCTTCCATTGGTATCACAGGTATCGGCACCAATGCAGGTACTTTTTTGTCCTTGACTTCCATTGCTACGCCTACAGTGAGTTCTACAGTAGAAAACACTTCATTAGCTACGAAACCTGCAACGGGTACGATTTATTCGTTTACGCCCCCGTCCGCGCCTGTGGGTCCGAGCAACTTGACATTTACGAGCGTTACTGCGGGCGGTCTGACTTTGAATTGGCAAGATAACGCCTCCACAGAATCTGGATTTTCAATCATGCGTTCTACGGATGGTGTGAATTATACGCCATGGGCAACTGCGGCAACCAATGCTACATCTGTTACTGTTGGCGGTTTAACACCCAGTACAAGTTATCAATGGCGCGTTTATGCTTTCACGGAAGGTGCTTTAAGTACAGCTTACGCAAGTGGTACGCAAGCAACGGTCGCCTGTCAACCGCCTGGTACTTATACAGTAGGTCCGACAGGTAATTATCCGAATTTGGCAAGCGTTGCAGCAGATATTAGTAGTTGCGTCTTGACAGGAGCGTATATTTTCGAGTTGCAATCGAATTACAATCCTGCGAGTGAATCATATCCAATTACATTTAATGCGAATACAGGTTCAAGCGCGACGAATAGCGTCACGATTCGCCCAGCAGCGAGTGTTGCAACAACCTTGACTTTGACGGGTGCAGGTACGCAACTATTGAATCTCAATGGTTTCGATTACTTGACCATAGATGGAAGACCTGGCGGAACAGGTACGACAAGCAAATTGACTTTCTCGAATACCAATATATCTGGTAGTGTTTTAAAACTGGATAATGATGCGGTGAACAATACGTTCAAATACCTCACCTTACAAGGTGTTGGTACAGGTACGGGTTCATCCACGGTCAATTTTGGTAGCACGGGTCCTGTAACAGGTAATGATAATAATACGATTGATAATTGTACGATTGCAGATGGCGCGACAACGCCTGCTTATGGCGTTTATTCATTAGGGAATACAACTTCATTGGCTCAGTACAATAGCAATAATACCATTTCTAATTGTAATATTTACAACTATTTCTCTGCATCCATTCAAACAGGGGGCGTTTTTCTTACTTCGGGCAATACGGATTGGACGATTACAGGAAATAGTTTTTACCAAACGGCAGCACGTATAGCCACTGTGGGTTCAACTCATTATGGGATTTATGCGAGCAACTCTGCGGCAAATGCGTTCACGATTACGAATAATTACATTGGTGGTGGTGCGCCTTTAGCAGGTGGTGCCGCTTGGAATTTAGGTGGTGCATTCGCCAATCGGATTGTGGGTATTTATCATTATACTTCTGCAAATGCGGTTTCTACGATTACAGGTAACGTATTCAATAATTTCATTGTATCTTCAACGAGTAGTGCCACGACTGCCCCTGGTATTGTAGGCGGTATCTACACGTTGGGCGGTAATGTCAATATTAATAACAATACAATTGGTAGTGGCACAGGTACAGGCGCAATCGCTGTAACCACAAGTGCAAGTGGTGTTTCAGTCGGTATTGGTTGTGCGAATGGCAATACGGTTAACATTATGAATAACGTCGTTGGCTCTTGGACTTTATCGGGTGCTTCAACGGCAGTCAGTCAAGGCTTTTTAGGGATTTCTTCTACATCAGGTACGGTTGTAACGATTTCTGGCAACTTAATAGGTAGTTTGACGACGGCGAATAGCATCAATTCCAATACGGTAGCCGTCTCAGGTACGTTAGGAGCGACTCGCGGTATTAACGTAACGGGTGGTTCCAACAATATTATTACGAATAATACGGTTGCGAATATCAATCATGCTTATAACCCGACAACGGCTACTACAAGCAACATTATATTGGGTATTAATGCGACTTCTGGGATTCAAACGATTACAGGAAACATTGTGCGCAACTTGACGACCGTTTCTAATGCAACGGGTACAACAGGTACAGCGAGTGTCATGGGTATTTTGAATACATCCAGCACCGCAGGTCAAATCGTGAATCAAAATCAAGTATATGCTTTATCTAATAACCATGCAACAGCAGCTGTTTCTGTTATCGGGATGCACCTTTCGACGGCTACAACGGGTGCAAATGAAGTAGCGCGGAATCAAGTCTATAACATTGGTTCCATATCGCCTGTGGCTACCTTGATGGGTATCAATGTAAGTTTAGGTTTGGTTACGTATAAAAACAATGTGATTCGGATGGGTTATGATGAAGCAGGTGTTGCCATCGCATCAGGTGCTTCCATCATCGGTTTCAACGAAATAGCGGGTGCTGCAAATAGTGCTTACTATTTCAATACAATTTATGTAGGTGGTACAGGTGTTGGCGGGACGAACCCAACATTCGCCTTGAAAAGTATTCAGACAACCTCTGCAAGAACGTTCCAAAATAATATTTTTGCCAACATGCGCAGCAATGGCGCGGGTACAGGCAAGCATTATGCGGCACAAGTGGGCGGATCTGGTGTTACACCTGCGGGTTTGATATTGGATTACAATGATTATTATGCAAATGGTACAGGTGGCGTTTTTGGATTGTTCAATACAGCAGATGTTGCGACCTTGGCAGCTTGGAAAACGGCTACTGGCTTAGAGGCGAATGGTAAAAATGCAAACCCGCTTTTCGCAGGTGCAACTGCTGCTATCCCAAATTTGCATTTGACAACCGTTCCAGCAGGGAATCCTTTGGATGGAACTGGTTTAGCAATTGCTTCTGTAACAGACGATTATGAAGGAGAGGTTCGCGCAGATTTCTCTCCAACGGATATAGGCGCAGATGCAGGTAATTATGGACCGTCAGGCATTGACGCAGGTATTGCGAGTTTAGCCCGTCCGACAGGCGTTACGACTTGTCATGGCGCGGCAGAACCTGTGGTCGTGAATTTGACGAACTATTCAAGCAATCCGATTGATTTAACGGTGAATCCAGTAACGATTCAAACTGTTGTTTCAGGCGGCGCGACCGCGACTTTCAACGTCACGGCGAATACAGGTACCATTGCAGCAGGCGCAAGTCGGGCTGTAACAATGGGTACGATTAACACGGCTACAGTAGGTACTTATACTTTTGCAACAACGACAACAACGGCTTCGGATGTCAATGCAGCTAATAACAATAATACAACGGTTGTAAACGTAGCGGTTCCGCCTGTTTTGACAAACGCTATTGCTGTAACTGGCTCTGGCGCGTATCAATGTGTGGGCGTAACCAATGCAACGACTTTGACCGCAACGCCAACAGGTGGTGTATTGCCATATACTTATTCTTGGTCAACTGGCGCGACTACAGTGGCTTTAGCGAACCTTGCTCCTGCTACGACGACGCTTTATCGCGTTACGTTGACAGATGCTTGCGGTGCTACCATTATAAAAGACACAACTGTAAGTGTTGTGAATTGTCAATATGCGGTTACACGTGCTGAAAATGCAACGTATAATTCGATTATGGCAACAGGTACCACTTATACAAGTTTGACGAGCGCGGATGATGGTTATACAAATGCCGTTTCTTTGGCGGGTACAACCTTTAGATATCAAGGTCAACCTGTAACAGGTTTCTATGCAACCAGCAATGGTACCATGAGTTTCAATACAGCATTATTAAGCACAATGACCGCTTATGGAACGATAACCAGCACTTCTGCAACGAAAGTTTTGGCTCCGTACTGGTCTGACTTGGTTATCAAAGGCAATTTAACTGCAAATAGAGATGCAAGTATGCGTTACAAAGTGAATGGAACATTAGGTAGTGGTACAGCAGACATTATTATTGAATGGTCTGAAATGGAAGCATTCGGTTTCGCACCGCCGAATCTTAATTTCCAAGTTGTTTTGCACGAAAGTGATAACTCCTTTGAGTTTAAATATGGCAATATGCAACGGTATGACGGTTCTGCCAATTCAATAGGTACCTTTTCCACAGTCCTCGGTATCGGTATCAACGGTACGAATCCTGCGGGAAATACCTATGCAGACCATACGATTTTGCAACGGATGAATACCAATTATTTTGGTTTGACGAGTGTAACGAATTTGACCTTGACACCTGCTTGTAATTCTCAATGGCGATTTGTACCTGCGGCTGCGTATGTGCCGCTTGCAGCAGATCCAGGTGCGCCCGTCGTGAATGATAATTTTGACGGAGCCCTTACCTTGAATGTAAATCCTACGCCTTGTACAAGTTATTGTGGTACCTACTATTCAAGCAAAGGCGCGACAGCATCAACAGGCACCAGTACTTGTAACGCTGCAACGCCAGGTGTTGCAGATGATGATGTATGGTTCCAATTTAGTGCATCGCCAACCGTTGTAGGACATAAAATCGTGGTAACACCGAGTTTAGGTTATGATGTGGTGGTTCAAATCTTGGATGAAGCCCTTACACCGATTCAATGTATTAACGCGAATGGAGTTGGTTTGACCGAAAGTGCTACGGTGAATTTAACAAATAATGGTTTATACTACTTGCGCATTTATGATGCAGCAACAGGTTCTTCTGTGAGTGGTGAGTTTTCAGTTTGCGTCAGCGAATTTGTGCCGCCACCAGTGAATGATGACCCAACTGGAGCAATTGGTTTGACGATCACTTCGACTTGTAATCCAACCAATAGTATTTTACCATCTACTTTGGGTGCAACGCCAACTGCCAGTATTACCGCTTGTACAGCAGCGACTCCAGGGAATGCAGATGATGATGTTTGGTATAAATTTACAACAGCAGCACAAGCAGGCTTAACATACACGGTATCTGTGAATGGTGTTTCAACGTACAATCCAGTATTGCAACTCTTTACTGGTACACCAGGAGCATTAACAGCAGTCACTTGTTTGAATAATACAACAAATGGTGGTACTGAAAGTTACACCGCAGCATTACCTGCGAATGGAACTTATTATGTACGGGTTTACCACAGTGGTCCTGGTGGCGCGAATGGTATTTTCAATATTTGTGTAACGGCAGCTCCACCTGTGTGTGCGGCGTATGTAGGTGAAACGCCTGCGGACAATGCTTCCGTGGTGACTTCCAGTGCAACAATGCGGTGGAGACCTTCTGCGGGTGCGAGTGGTTATGATGTGTATTACGGCACGAGCAATCCTGCAACGACTTTAATTTCATCAAGTCAAGCCGATACCTTCTATACAACGCCTTCATTAAGTCCATTGACTATTTATTACTGGAAAGTCGTTCCACGAAATATTGTTGGTCAAAATGCGACTTGTGGACAACAAAGTTTCAATACAAACCCTCCTGCGTGTATCGCGGCTCCAAGTTTACCTTTGAATGCAGGTACGGTTTGTACGTCAGCGAACCTATCATGGACAGCAGCTTTGGGTGCATCCGGTTATGATGTGTATTTAGATGCAGGTACAGGTGCGCCGACTACATTGGTTTCGGCAAATCAAGCAAGCATTGCTTATACACCAACAGGTCTCACATCGGGCAATTATACATGGAAAGTCGTACCGAAAAATGCCAATGGTGCAGCAGCAGGTTGTACATTCTGGTCGTTCAAATTGGTTAACCCAATGGTTGCAACAAGAGTGGATAGCACTCGTTGCGGAACGGGTTCTGTGAATTTGAGAGCAACAGCCGCAGGCGGTGACATCAAATGGTATAGTGCAGCAACAGGCGGTAGTGCTTTAGCAGCGGGCAATTTATTTGCTACGCCATCTATTTCTGCGACAACGACTTACTATGCGGGCGCAACCTCTATGGATTCTACCATTAGAAATATGGGTCCAGTAAGTGATTTGGCTGCCAATTTGAGTAGCTTATCTTTATATGGTCAATATTTTGCGTCTATAGATGATGCTGTGATTTCAACAGTGGATGTCTATCCTGCGACAGTAGGTGCTTTGACCATCCAATTAAAAAATACAGCAGGTACGGTAGTAGATACACGTGTTTTCACAATTGATGCGACCGATATTAGCACAACCGTTAAAAAAACGTTACCCTTGAATTTTGCAATTCCTGCTATCCTTACACGACGGCAGGTTCTAACTTTACCATTACAGGTAATACATTAGATGGCAATAACATTACAGGCGGAAGTCGGATGTATTTTTACAATTGGGCGATTGCAGAACGTTGTTATTCACCGCGCCTTCCAGTCGTGGCAACCGTAACCGCACCACCTGCATTGACATTAAGCGTACCAACGACAACGATTTGTTCTGGCGTAACATCCAATGCGATTCAAGTGACGACACCTGTTGTGGATTTTGATACTTATACATGGTCTCCTGCGACAGGCGTAACAGGTACAACTGCTGCACAATTCAACCCGACTCAATCAGGTGTTTACACATTGACGGCATTGAATAATACAACGCGTTGTGCGAATACAGCGACTTTGAATGTGACTGTTAACCCGTTACCAATCGCACCTATCACAGGTTTAGCGACACCAGAAATTTGTGTTGGTAATGTTCAAACCCTTGAAAGCCGTCCTGCGCCAGGCACGTCCTGTAGGCGACGACTCCCCGCCCGAGCCTGTCACCTTCCGCATTCCGACGTGGCGCGTGGACCTCAAGGGCGAGGTGGACCTCATCGAGGCGCGCCTGGCGGAGGTGCGTGACGCGGAGAAGCTCTTTCTCCGTACGCGCGACGAGCTCGCAGACCGAAGCGAGGCGGTTGCGGCCCGCGAGCGCCTCGTCGCCCAGACG